>SLHA01000087.1 GCA_007136405.1 Candidatus Latescibacterota bacterium | reverse complement strand
TCGCAGAATGACCCTCGCCTTCATTTCGGCCTGGGCCAGCAGGTGCGTGCGGATACCGTCACGGTGCAGTGGCCTGGAGGGGGAACACAGCACTTCACCGATGTACCGGCAAGGCGGATGGTACATATTATCCAGGCGGGGGAATGACGGATGGGCTGGTCTGACGGTACACGGTGCGCAGGACGCCGGATATGGGTTCCGGTTGCTGTTGTGCTGGTTGCCCTGCTGGCCAGCAGGGCGGCAGCCCTCGACATCCCGCTGATCTTCACCCAGGAATCCGTCACGGGAGGTCTTCCGGAGAGTCGGCTGGTCATGCTGGGCGCCGGCGGGGAGGTTACCGTGTTGACTCCCGGTTTCGCCGCGGCCGCGGATCCCAATGTGTCTTTCTGCGGCACCCAGGTGCTGTTCGCCGGCCGGGTCCGGGCCGAGGATCCCTGGAACATCTGGGTCATGGATGTGGATGGTTCGCGCCAGCGCCAGTTGACGCGGGACATGGGGGACTGTCGCGAGCCCATATTCCTGGCCAGAGCACCGGTCGATGCTCCGGATTTCGTCGACAATGTTCGCTGGTTCGCCTTTACGAGCACGGCCACTAGAGCGCTGGATCAGCACGGTCGCTATCCGCTCACCAACCTGTACGCCACCAACCTGGTGCCGCTGGCGGCACGGGGAACGGTGTTGTGGCAAACCAGCTACAACCTGGGTAACGATATCAACCCCACCATACTCGCTGACGGCAGGATGCTGTACTCGTCATGGCAGCGTGACGCCTATGCCCTGGTGTTTTCCACCTGGGCAGGGGAGGGCATCAACCAGTTTTACGGCACCGATACGGGCCGATGGTCGCAGCTGTCTCCTTTCGAGGTGCGGGCCGACCGCCGGGTTGTCTTCATCGAACGCAAGGGATACAGCGAGGATCGCAGCGGTCGACTGGCGCAGGTGTCCATGCGGCGTCCACTGGGCAGTCATCGGGTACTGAGCCAAGATGACGGCGGGTTGTACCGCACTCCGCATGCCCTGCCGGACGGGCGCCTGCTGATCAGTTACGCCCGCGAGGGGGACAGTTACGGCATCTACCATTTCGATGAACGGCGGGGGCGGCCGGGACGGCGGGTGTACGACGCCCGGGAGTGGCACGATGTGGATCCGCAGCTCGTAGTGGAGCGGGCCGAACCGGTGGGACGTATTCCCATGGTGGAATTTGCCTCGGTGGTCGACATCCCCGGCTTCGAGGGTGCTGCCCAGCTGCAGTGCCTCAATGTGTACGACTCGGACCGGCCCGAGGTCGCCGCCATCCCGCATGATGCGGTGAAGTCGGTTCGCCTGGTCGAAGGCATGTCCATGACGCCGACGGAAGCACGGCGCTCCGGTCTGCAACCGGGGGTGGATTACGGGAACGACACCTGGCCTCCGCCCTTCGTGCGCACGCGGTCGCTGGGAGAGGCACCGGTGGAGTCGGACGGGTCCTTCTACGTCAACGTCCCCGGCAACATACCGTTCTACGTGCAGCTGCTGGATGAGCATGGCGATGAGCTGCACACCATGCGAGCCTGGGCCTGGGTGCGCAGCGGTGATCAGCGAGGCTGTATAGGCTGCCACGAAGACAAGGAGCTGGCACCGGTGAACCGCGCCACCAAGGCGCTGATCAAGGCGGAGCCGATGAATCTGATGGGGCCACGGGCCAATATCGAAGGAGCGGACTGAGTGGGCGTCGCATGGGTCAAGGTCTGCAGGAGCAAGCGGAGGTTCGGAGTGACTGTGACGGCTGTGTCGCTGCTGGCCGGGGTTCTTCTGGCGGCCGCGGGGGCCAGGGCGGGGGGTCGCGAACAGGGCTTCGCGTGGCGCGACCGGCATGCCGTGCCGGCGGATGATCTGTACCGTTCGCCGCTGCAACTGGCGTTGAACGGCAACGGGCGCCGCTTGTACGTGGTCTGCGAGAACTCGGACAAGGTACTGGTGGTGGATACCCGCCGGGGTGCGGTCGTCGACAGTGTTGACGTGGGGCGCCATCCCTTCGGTATCGCCTTGAGTCCGGATGAATCGAAGCTGTACGTGAGCCATCGCTGGGACAACGACGTCGCCGTCGTCGATCTGGCCGACATGGTAATGACCCAGCGCATTCCCGTCGGTGACGATCCGCACCAGTTGGTGGTGGATCCTTCGGGCCGGTATCTGTTCGTAACGAATCTGAATTTTCACACGGTATCGGTGGTGGATCTGGAAGCCGGCGAGGAGAGCAGAGTATTGCCGGCGGGCATGGCGCCGTTCGGCCTGGCGCTGAATTCGGCAGGAGACCGGCTGTACGTATCCCATCAGTATCCCCTGCCCAATCCCTTCCGCACTCCGCCCGTGCTGGAATTGAGCGTCATCGACGTGCCCGGGCAATTCGTGCGGGAACGACGTGAACTGCATTCCACGGTCATCGGTCAGTGCGCGGCAGTGTCACCGGACGACGCCTTCGTGGCCACCGCCCTGGCGTTGCCCAAGAATCTCCTGCCCGAAACCCAGGTATACCAGGGATGGATGCTCACGCATGGATTCACCCTGACGGAAACGGCGCCGGGAGGACGTACGGCCTATCTGCTGGTCGATGAACCGAACCTCTATTTTGCCGATTCGTACGGTATCGCGTTTACACCGGACGGTCGCTACCTGTTGCTTTCCTCCTCCGGTGTGGACGTGGTTACTATCGTCGACATGGAGGCGGTATACCGGCTGCTGCGGGTGGAGGACGGGCGTATCGGGATTTCGGACGAGAAGATCGAACGCTATGCCCGTCACCTGGCGCTCAGCAACGAGTATGTGGTGGGCCGCATATACACCGGAGCCAATCCCAAGCAGATCGTCGTCGCACCGGACGGACGGCGGGCCTACGTGGCCTGCCGTCTGGCTGACGAGATCAGCGTGATCGACATCCGCCGCAAGCGTGCCCTGGAGCCCATCGATCTGGGCGGGCCGCGCATCCGGACAACCCTTCGATGGGGCGAGCAGTTGATCAACTATGCCACCATCAGTTTCCAGCAGCAGATGAGTTGCATCACCTGCCATCCGGAAAACAGTGTCGATGGGCTGGTCTACGACATCGCCGCGGATGGCGGTATGGGGCGCAACCTGGTGGACAATCTGACGCTGCGGGGTATAGCCCAGACCGGTCCGTTCAAGTGGACCGGTAAGAACCCCACTTTGGAACGCCAGGAGGGACCGCGCGCCGCGCAGTTGTTCTTCCGTACACAAGGGTTCAACCAGGCCGAAAGAAAAGCCGTGGTGGCCTTCATCGAGTCCATTCCGGCGCGGCCCAACCCGTACCGTCAAGCCGAGGGCAATCTGCGGGAGATGCAGGAGTGGGGCAAGGAACTGTTTGAACGGGCCTATGACAACCAGGGGCGTTACATCCCCGTCGCCAACCGGTGCATCACCTGTCATCCGCCGCCCATGGGAATGGACAGACGCCTGCATGACGTGGGCACCGCGGGGTATCACGACCAGGACGGCATACGTTTTCTCACGCCCCACCTGATCAACGTGTACGAACGTCCGCCGTTCCTGCACGATGGCCGCTGCTATTCATTGGAGGAGCTGTGGACGGAGTTCAACGACGATGACGCTCACGGTGTGGCCAACGATATGCTCAAAGAGGAACTCAACGCTTTGATCGAATACTGCAAGACGTTTTGAAGGTGGCTGGGGATATGGTGGCAAGGTGGATCGGTTTGGTGATTGCGGGTGGTCTGGTGGCCGTGCTGGTGAGCATGACGGATACTTCGGCGCAGTACTACGAGGACCGGCTCGAGCCAGCGGAAATCGGCATTCGTGACCTGCCGCGGATGCGGATTCCGGAAGCGGCCTATGTGGGCAACGACGAATGCCGTCTGTGTCATGAGGCGGCCTACCAGACCTGGCTGGGGACGCGCCACGCCAGGTCGCTGGTGTCACTGCGGTCCAGAGCGGCCATGGAGATGGGCCAGAAAGAAGGCATAACCGCCTCGTGCCCGTCCATGAGCTACCAGTGTCTGTCCTGTCATGGAACCGCTTCCGATGTGCCGGCGGCCTACCGGGGCCCCGGCTTTCGTATCGGTGAAGGTGTTTCCTGCGAGCATTGCCACGGCCCCGGAGAGATGCATGTGGCGGCTATGGAACAGACGGATCCTGATGCCAATCCGGCCATGCGGATGCCGGACATGGCGTCATGCTATCAGTGCCATGATCCCAAGCCGTCGCACGAACACCTGAATCCACGGCCGTTCAAGGCCGAAACGGCGTGGCGCTATATTGCCCATCCGCTTGCGGACGAACGGCCGGAGCACGAAATGGATCATGGGTTGATGCCGGGACAACTGGGGATCTGGCGTTTGCGTCCAACGGAGCCTCCACCGGCCGCGTACACGGGCAGCGCTGCTTGCGGTGACTGCCATGAAAGCTCATATGCCGTGTGGGAGAGCAGCGCCCACGCTCGCGCCACCCGGGGGTTGCGGTCGGAGATGGGGGTGTGGATCAACTCCCGCGTGGACCGGGACGTCATTGGGGGACCGGTGAAGAACGCCGCCTGTCTGGAATGTCATGCAACCGGTCATGACGCGCCGGCCGCCTTCCGCCTCCCCGGCTTCAGCATGCGCGAAGGGGTGGGCTGCGAGAAATGTCATGGTCCGGGAGCAACGCATATCGAGGCCATGCGCCAGGCTGATTACAGTCTGCCGCAGCTGGGCCTGGTGGCCACCCCCCGGGAGGCGGATTGCATGGATTGTCACAGGCCCAAACAGTCACACCGTGTTCTGGAAACACCGCCTTTCAGGTATCCGGAGGCCTGGAAACAGATAGCGCATCCCTGATGGAGCCGGTGAAATGCCCGGATTGTGTTTTTGTCAAGTTATTTCTTGTGCAAATAAACGGCGGAGCACCCGAGGAGGCGTGCACATGATCACCCTCATCGTTGCACTGATGGCGTCCGTGATTTGGACCGGCGTAACCGCGGCGGAAGAGCTGCCGCGGATCTATACGGAGTGGGAGACATTCCACGAGGCTGACGGGCTGCCGTCCGACAAGACCTTCAGCGTGGCCGTGGACCGCGATCGCGTCTGGGTCGGCACGGATCGCGGACTGGGGTTGTACGAAAACGGTGAATGGACGACGTTCACCGTGGAAGACGGCCTTTCCCACAATGCTGTCCTGTCCCTGGCTGTCGATCCTTTGACGCGTGATGTCTGGGTGGGCACCATGGGGGGGCTGACCTGGATCTCCGGCGGCCGCATGCGCGTGTTTACCCAGTTCAACAGTGGCCTGCCCAACGATGTCATCTTCGGCGTTGCCGTGGAGAACCAGAATGTGTGGACAGCCACCACCTCGGGACAGGGGCGGTACCTGGTCCGCAAGAATTCCTGGGAAGTGTATACGCCGGAAAACTCACCCCAGCACGAGCCCTGGGGATATGCCAACGACTACCATGACGGTAAATACTGGGCGGCGCTCTGGGGTGGCGGAGCGTTGGAATTCGACGTGACCACGGAGCAGTGGCAGGAGTATCTGGATCCGGATGGACACATGGAGATAGCCCTGTTTCGCGATGACGGTATCATCCACGTGATTACCACCGGAGTGAGCTTTCGGGAAGGGCTGCTCTGGGTTTCGACCTACTTTGGCGCATCCAGTTATGATCGCATGGGCACCCGGCGGTGGCGGGGGTATTCGGACTTCGATACCGGCCTGGCCAGTGATTTTATCAACTGGGTCAGTGCCCGCGGTCGGGTGGCCTGGTTTGGCACGGACAAGGGCGTGAGTTCGGTGCATTACGATACCAACCGTTGGGTGACGTACGCTCCGGTGAACGATCCCATGGACTACACGGGTCCCTGGGAGGCCCGGGTATACCAGGAAGATGAGTTGATCGAGACGGTGCCGCTGGAGCAGGGATTGTCCAACAACTTCATCCTGGGCATAGATTTTCAGGATGACGATGTTTGGGTTGCTACCTCCAAAGGACTCAGCCGGGGGCGCTGGCGTCCGGACATGCTGGGATCCCGATGACATACAGGGGGACGAGACTGATGAAATGCGTACGCTGGATTACCGCACTGGGATTCTTACTCGTCTTCGTAGCGGTGCACGGAGATACGAACGACGAACCCGAGCGTCGGGCTCTGCCCTCCTACGGCAGCACGCCGGAGGACCTCCGGCCCTTTGGCCGGTTCGTGGAGGAGCCCTACAAGATGTTCTTCGTAGAGCCTCTCGAGTTTACCGGACCGGGTCGTGAAAAGCCGGAGCCCGAAGTGGAAACCGTGAAGATCGGTCTGTTGACACCACTGGAGCGCACTCACGAAGCCTACATCGGCCAACCGATCTTCAAGGGCACGAAACTGGCCATAGAAGAAGCCAATGCCGCCGGTGGCTACAAGGGTAAGCCGTACGAGCTGGTGGTCCGGAACGATGAAGGTCTCTGGGGCGCCTCGGCCAACGAGGTTGTCGCCTTCTCCTATGAGGACAGTGTCTGGGCCATCATCGGGACGGTGGATGGCGCCAACGCGCATATTGCCATACGCGTGGCGCTGCGGACCGAAGTCCCCATGATGAATGTGGGAGATACGGATCCCACGCTCGTGGAGACGATGATTCCGTGGGTTTTTCGCAACATACCGGATGACCGGCAGATGGCGTACGCGCTGGCCTACCACATGTACCGTGATGTCGGTTACCAACGCGTGGCCATCGTGCGCGCCGATAACCGGTATGGCCGCTTTGGCGTGCGTCAGTTTCGCGACGCCTCGGTGCGCCTGGGCCGCCCCGCGCCCATCGAGATCAACTACGAGGTGAAGTTCGAACATGTTAACCCGGAATTCACCGCCCAGATACAGCGGTTGAACCGGGTGAATCCGGATGCCATCGTGTTGTGGGCGGACGCTGATGCCGCCGGTCATCTGGTCCGGCGGATGCGTGACGCCGGTTTGACGATGCCGGTATACGCCTGTGAGCGCATCGTGCATCCGATGTTCCTGGACATCGCCGGGGAAGCGGCCGAGGGTGTGGTTGCCGGGTATCCATACAATCCGGATGCCGATATCCCGGAGCTCAGACAGTTCAGAGCCCAGTACCGGCAGCGGTTCGGCGAAGACCCCAATACTTTCGCGGCCCACGCTTACGATGGCACGTGGATGGTCATCAACGCCATCGAAACGGCCGGACTCAATCGGTATCTGATCCGGGATGCACTGGCAGAGATGGATACGTATTACGGCATCACCGGCAAGGCAGTATTCGACGATGTGTATTCCAATCGTCGCCGCGTCATCATGGCCACAGTACGCGATGGCCGTTTTATCTACAACGAACCCAAGCTGACCGTCAGTTTCTGAGGCGAAGGCGGAGTGCTTCGGGCTAAACCGACATCTTTCAGGGAGTATGACATGGCGATCTCTGGTCTGCGGAGTGTTGCGGGAACCATCAACATCGAACGCGGTGCATCTTTGGACGGCAAGCGCGAATGGAGCCGTATCGAAGGCTGCGATGCCGTTACGCTGTACGTATGCGTGCGGCCTGCGGGCGAGGGGGATGCCGAGTATCAGTTCAGCGAGATATATCGGCAGCTGGGCTCATGGCTGGGAGAGCAGGGCGCCAGCCGCAGACATGTCATTACGGAGAAGGTCTACCTGGCGGATGTCGCCGGGGACGCAGAGCAATTCCGTACTATACGGGAGACGTACTACACGGCCGGCAACGGTCACGGCTCGTCGCTGCCGGCCACTACCTTCGTGCAACAACCACCCGCCACGCCCGGGGTGCTGGGCGAACTGCAGTGTCTGGTCATGGTGCCCCTGGTGGATGAACCGTTGAGCGTGCGGGATCTGACGGGTCTGCCGGCTCCAGCGGCGGGAAAGGTCGTTTCCGCGCGCGGGTACGATCACATCTTCATGCAGAATATCACCGGAGGTCATTTCGGCGACGGTATGGATTATGCCGGACAGGCGGAAGACATGTTCCACATTGCCGAACGGGTGCTGAAACAGGAACACCTGACCTTCCGGGACGTCATCCGCACCTGGATCTACCTGGACGAGATGGAGCGTGATTACGCCACGCTGAACCGGGTGCGGAGCGAATTTTTCCAGCAGAACCAGGTCGAGCGGGTTCCTGCCAGCACCGGTATCCAGGGTGGCGTGTATCCGCCGGACAGAGGCGGGCTGCTGGATCTGTACGCACTCCGGACCGATCGGGAAGTGGACATCCGGGTCATGCATGCTCCCACGCTCAACGAGGCGTGGAGCTACGGGTCGGCCTTCTCCCGCGGTATGGCGGTGCAGCGGGAAGACCGGGTCATGCTGTATGTGTCCGGTACGGCCAGCATAGACACCCGTGGCCAGGTGGTGCATGTGGGGGACACGGCGCGGCAGGTGGAGCGCATGCTGCTCAACATCACCGAGTTGCTCGCTGGATCGGATGCCGCGCCGGAGAACATCATCCGCGCCACCACCTATCTCAAGGATGGCGCGGACTTCGATACTTTCCGTCACGTATACGCCGAGCATGGTTACCCGCTGGACGTGCCGCATACCATCTGCGAGGCTGCTGTGTGCCGTCCGGACTGGCTGGTGGAGACGGAAGTCACCGCCGTCGTGCCCGTTGCCTGAGTCCTTCGGCGTACCCGTGGCTTGGTACCGTGAAACACGGATCATGATCTGCTTGACCGCCGTTGCGTCAGTGTTGTTGCTGGCAGCAGGTCTCATGTCCTCCGCCCTGGCGGGGGAGGAGGCCTACAGGGACTTCTCCGAGGGGGGCGTGCGGTTCCTGGGACCGGGACGTGATGTCGAATCCCCGGACACTTTGTCAGCGGTGCGTCTGGGCCTCTCCGGCCCTGCTCGCGGAGCGCAGGGCCAGCAGCTGCGCCTGGGCGTGCAGCTGGCCCTGGACGCAGCCAATACGGCGAACGGGTATGGTGGCCTGCCCTACGAGTCGATCTTCAAGCCGGACGACGAATCGTGGAGCGTGGTCGCCGGACAGATCGTCAGCCTGGTGTATGAACACGAAGTCTGGGGTATCATCAGCTCGCTGGACGGTGAGCGCGCTCACGCGGCGGAAATGGTGGTCGCCAAACTGTGGACACCGGTCATCACTCCCGGGGCCGCGGACCTGACCATAGACTTCGCCAATGTTCCCTGGGTCTTCCGGTTGATGCCGCATGATCGCCTGCAGGCGGAATTGCTGGTGCGCGCGGCCCACGAACGCGGTTTTACGCGATTGGCCCTGGCGACTGAGGGCGTCCGGGAAGGCCGGGTGGGACGCGATCGGGTGACTGCAGCGGCACACGCTCTCCAGCGTCCGCTGCACGCTCATGTGGAATTCCATTCATACGATGCACCGGCCGCGGCGCCGCGTCTGGCGTCGTCCGGCGCCGATGCCTTGCTCCTCTGGGGGAGGCCGGAGGCAGCCCGGGAACTCATCCGCGAACTGCGCCGCCACGATGTCTCCGTGCCGGTGTTCGTGCCGGCATCTCTGGTAGGCCCCGAACTGGCCCAGGCGCATGCGTCGCTTGGCGCCGTCCTGGGCGCGGCGCCGTTCGATCTGTACGCCGATGACCCTGACCTGCTGGAATTTCGGCGCCGTTTCGAAGAGGCCGCCGGTGTCGCTCCTACCCACCTGGCAGCGTATGCCTACGATGCCGCGCAGCTGTATCTCGCCGCCATAAACGCGGTGGGCTTGAACCGGGTTCGCATCGCCGACTGGCTGCTGGAATCCCGCTGGCGCGGAGTCACCGGTGATATCGCTTTCAACAGCCTGGGTGGGAACATGCAGGAACCCGTGCTGGTCGAACTGCGTGACGGAGACTGGCGACGGCCCTGACTGTCACACCGCAAGGAGAGTCATGTCACGTACGGCATTGGTATACCATCCCTCCTTCCTGGAGCATGACAATGGTCCCGGGCACCCTGAAAGCCCGGCACGCCTGCAGACGGTTCTCGAGCATTGCGAACAGACAGGCGTTGCTGCACACTGTCTGCGCCTGGAACCCGTGGCTGCATCGGTGGAAGCCATCACGCGCGTCCATGCGCCGGAGCACGTCCGGTACATAGCCAGTCGCTCTGATTTGGGGAGGCTGGTGGCGGAGACGCCAGATACGCTGATTTCGCCCGGAACCTACCAGGCTGCGCTGATGGCGGCAGGCGGGGTGATCACTGCCGTGGATGCCGTGATGGACGGGAGCATCGACAATGCCTTCTGCATGGTACGGCCTCCCGGACACCACGCCGAACTCGATCAGGCGTTCGGGTTTTGTTATTTCAACAACATCGCCATTGCCGCGCGTCACCTGCGCGTTGTTCATGGACTGCAACGGGTTGCCATAGTGGATTTCGATGTGCACCACGGCAATGGCACCCAACACAGCTTTGAAGCGGATGCCTCGGTGTTTTTCTTCAGTGTGCACCAGTATTCACCGGGGTTTTTCCCCGGGACCGGAGCCCGGGAAGAGCGGGGTTCGTCTGCGGGCAGGGGATCGACGCTCAACGCGCCGCTGCCGCCGGGCTGCGGAGACTCGGACTACAAGCGTGTTTTTCGAGAGCACCTGCGTCCAGCCATGGACCAGTTCAAGCCGGAGTTCCTCCTGGTGTCCGCCGGATTCGATGCACATCGCAGCGATCCGCTGGCCGGTATGGAACTGACCACCTCGGCATACGAGCCCCTGACCAGAGCGCTGGTAGATCTGGCGGCAGACCATTGTCAGGGACGTCTTGTCTCCGTGCTGGAGGGCGGGTACCACCTGCGAGCACTGGCGGAATCGGCCGGGATCCACCTCCAGGTTCTGTTGGGGTGAGGCCCTTCCTCCGGGCTGGCGCGAGTCGGGCGGTCTGGCGCAGGCTGACGGTGCGGGGAGGTTCAGGCACTCCGGGGCTGACGCGGGTCAGGCCGGCCATCTGCCCACGGGCAGCACCGGCGCGGCCGGTCCTCATCGGCTCTGTCCGCGGGCGCAAGAACGCTGCGGCCGGCCCTCTGCCCAGCAGTGCACCAGCGGCACCGCCGGCCATCTGCCCAGCGTTGCGCCAGCCTATGAACAGTTCCTCAGCATACAGATACTCCTCGATATCAGCTCTCCACGTCGACCGCCTTCCGGGAGTCCACTCCACTGCTGGGCAGACGAATTCCGGGCAGCATTGCTGCCCGGCCGGATCTCAACCCGAATCGATCCAGAATCCAGGTCTGCCACAGCCGGACGCCAGGCGAATCCCGAGCAGACCACAGTCGGTTTCCGGGTAGACCACAGTCGGTTTCCGGGTGGAACCCAGGCGGGCCCACTCGGACCCGGCTCTGTTATGCCATCCGGGCGGCTATTGCGCGCAGCGCCATACAGCCGGAAATTCCGGGGTACTTATTGCGGCAACGTGGTACCGCCTTGCGGCGGCAGCACATGAACGGCACAGAGGAGAAGACCGTATGATGCAGGAACTGGATCTCAAGACGGTGGGATCACGAGCGACCAAGGTCGACGGTCCCGCCATCGTCACGGGGAGAGCTCAGTACGCGGATGACGTGCAGCTGCCCGGCATGGTGTACGGCCGATTACTGCATAACCCGCATCCGCATGCCCGGATCAGGCGTATCGACACAACCCGGGCTCTGGCTGTACCCGGTGTGGTGGATGTCGTCACGGGTGCCGACCTGCCTGATCTGGACCTTTTTGCCACCGACGAGGTGTGTTACCAGGGCCAGAAAGTCGGTGTGGTGGTAGCCGATGACCCGGATGTGGCCGCGGATGCACTGGAACTGATCGAAGTCGAATACGAAGTGTTGCCCGCTGTCGTCGATCCGCTGGTAGCTCTGCAGCACGACAGCCCACCCGTACGCCTGGACGCTCCGGCCAGTGAACACAAGGATGCCGACGGCCGTGTGCTACCCAACGTAACCACTCACGGAGAGCTCGTGGAAGGGGATGTGGAGCGAGGTTTCGCCGAGGCGGACGTGGTGGTGGAGGCCGAATACAACGTGCCGTTTTTTCACCAGAATTACCTGGAGCCCAACGCCAGCACGGCACGGTTGGAGCCGGACGGCCGTATCACCATCTGGACGGCCGCTCAGGGCTCCTTCAATATCCGCGATGCGGTGGCGGGGGCATTGCGCCTGCCCCATGGCCGCATCCGCGTCATCGTGACCCAGGTCGGCGGTGCTTTCGGCGCCAAGAACGGTATCTTCGTGGAAGCCCACGCGGCCATGCTGGCCATGCGGCTGCGGCGTCCGGTAAAGATCACCATGCGCCGGGACGAAGAGTTTCTGGACGGCAATCCCGCTCCCGGTTGCCATGTGTATCTCAAAACGGGCGCCAGGAAGGACGGTACTCTCACCGCCCTGGAAGGGCGCATCGTCTGGGATCGCGGCTGGCTGGGCGGCGGCGGCGCCGCCAACCGGTTGCGCGGGTTGTACCGGATACCTCACATCAAACTGGAATCCTACGGGGTCCGGACCAACAAACCCAGGCCGGGTGCCTACCGGGCTCCGGGCTCCATTCAGACGGCTTTCGCGCGGGAATCGAACATGGATCTCCTCGCCCGGAAACTGAATATGGATCCGGTGGAGCTGCGGCTCATGAATGCCATTAGTACTGGTGATCCGTCGCTCAATGGCACGCCATTGGAAAAAGACTGGCTGCGACTTACCATCCAGCGTACTGCGGCCGCGGCGGAATGGGGCAAGCGGAAGCTGGGTCCCAACCAGGGGATCGGCATAGCCTGCGGGGAATGGACCAACGGCGCCGGTCCCAGCAACGCGTTTATCACGCTGGGAGAAGATGGCTCGGTCACCCTGCTTACTGGTCAAGTGGATATCACCGGATTGCATACCACATTGGCGCAGATCGTTGCCGAGGAACTGGCCGTGGACTTGACCAAGGTCAAAGTGACGCTGGGCAATACGGACATGGTTCCCTACACGGCGCTCAGTGCCGGCAGCCTGGCCACCTACTCGGCAGGCACGGCTGCCCGGGAAGCGGCACGCCGGGCACGTCACCGGATCTTACGGGCCGCCGCCGAGTTCCTGGAAGTGGACGCTGACCAGCTGGAAATGGGGGCGGGCCGCGTGGTGTCGCGTTCGGATGCCTCGCTGTCCGTGGGGTTGGCGGAGCTGGCGGCCAGCGCGCGCCGCAGCAGCGAGGGGCCGATCAGCGGTCAGTGGGTTCTGGGCTCGCTGCCCACCCATCCTTCGTATTCGGTGCATATAGCCACCGTGGAGGTTGATCCGGGTACCGGTCGAGTGCGGCTGCTGGATCTGGTGGCCGGCCAGGACGTGGGCCGGGCGCTGAACCCCATGCTTGTAGAAGGGCAGATCCACGGTGGGGCTACTCAGTGCCTCGGTCTGGGTTTGATGGAAGGCTACAAGTACGGGGGTAACGAGCACCTGTTGAATGCGGACCTGGTGGACAATCCCATTCCTACCGCCATGGATGTTCCTGTCATTCGTACCGTGATGGTGGAAGAGCCCTGCTCCGATGGCCCCTACGGAGCCAAGGGCGTGGGCGAACCCCCCATGATTCCGGGAGCCGCCGCCATCGCCAATGCCATCCATGATGCCGTGGGCATACGGGTGACCACCGTTCCCATCACACCGGAGCGCGTTCTCCGGGTCCTGCAGGCCGGGGCTGCTGAGCAGGCATGAAGTACAGCACACGGAGGAGAACCTTGCGATCGTTCGAATATCTTGCACCATCTACCCTACAAGATGCGCTGGCTGCACTGCACCAACGTGAGAACGCGTCGGTGCTGGCTGGCGGCACGGACCTGATACTGCGCCTCAAAAGGCGCGAGCAGTCACCGAGCACACTCGTCGACATCAAACGGATCGAAGAGCTGGATGGCCTGGAGACCGGCGTCCACGGGCTGTCGATCGGCGCGGGTGTTACCATGAGCCGGATCGAGGCTTCGGCAGTGGTCCGGCAGGATTATGCCGGGCTGCACGCCGGCGCGGCTACCGTCGGTTCTGCTCAGATTCGCAATCGCGCTACCGTGGTGGGTAACGTGTGTAACGCCACACCTTGCGCAGATACTGTTCCCCCTCTCGTCGTCTTGCAGGCCCAGGTCCGCATGAGCAGTCAGGGGGGTGAACGCCGTCTGCCGTTGGAACAACTGTTTACCGGGCCTGGCACCACGGTAGTGCGACCGGACGAGATCGTGGTGTCGGTGGAGGTGCCTCTGCCGGAACCGGGCACGGGTTCGGCGTATGCGCGTCACTCGACACGCGCGGCCATGGATCTGGCCGCAGCCGGTGTAGCGGTGGCACTGACGCTTGAAGATGATAACGAGACCTGCCGTAGGGCGCACATCGCATTGGGCGCTGTGGCTCCCACGCCGATCAGGGCATCACAGGCGGAGGACATCCTGAGCGGCCAGGCGCTGACGCCGGCCCTAGTCGCCGAAGCGGCGCGGGTAGCGTCTACAGAAGCTCGCCCCATCAGCGATGTGAGGGCATCGGCGGAATTTCGCCAGGAAATCGTTCGTGTTCTGGCTGCCCGGACGATACAGGCAGCTGCGGCGGATGCACAGCGGCGGCAGGCCATGTCGAGGAGGTCGGGATGAAACAACAGATTGTCACCAAGATCAACGGCCAGCAGCATGTGCTCCAGGTGTCACCACGCAAGACGCTGCTGGCCATGCTGCGTGAGCAACTGCAGCTGACCGGCACCAAGGAGGGTTGTGGTACCGGTGACTGTGGCGCCTGCACTGTGCTGCTGGATGGTCAGCCGGTCAACTCCTGTCTGGTTCTCGGGGTGGAGATCGATGGGCGTGAGGTCATCACTATCGAAGGGCTGGACAACGACGGGGAGTTGCATCCGGTACAGGAGGCGCTTGTGGAGCGTGGCGGTATGCAGTGTGGATTCTGCACGCCGGGCATCGCGCTGAACGGAGCCGCGCTGCTGCAGGACAACCCGGATCCGGACGAAGCGCAGATCCGGCGGGCACTGGCGGGGAACCTCTGTCGTTGTACGGGGTACGTCAAGATCGTGGAGGCCATCCAGGAGGCGGCCCGGAAATGGCGCGAAAAGTCCGCAACCAGGACGCCGGCACCTGAGCCGGCGGATGGCTGAATTCCCGCGCATGGCTGAGTCTCGCATGGCGGAACCCACGCGCATGGCAGAGACGGTGGACGGCTGAACCCCCGCGCCTGGTTCGGTGTGCGGCTGGCTGAGCCGGCAGATGGTGGAGCCGATGGGATGGGCCAGACACCGGCTCCACCGAGGGATGCGCACGGCGGGCGCTGCACAGCGCCCGCCATCAAGATGCGCAGTACGACCCGGCAAGATGGGTATCCGAACGTACCGTGCCCGCCATGCGGACGAACATCTGCGTGCAGGTACGGCAGCACCATGGCAACCGTGCATCGAGGGCCGTCCGGCGCGGCTCGATCCGGTGGCCCTATTCCCGCCTGAGTCAACGGTGTTTCCGCTGCAGCCGTTCTGCCCTCAAGCTGGTGATCCCACTGGCCGTTGTTCTGCCTCTCGAGCTGGTGACCCACTTGGCCGGTCGTCAGCGTTCAGGCGGTACCGGGGCTGGCTCTCAGGGAGGCGGCAAGCCTCCTTCCGCGTTGATCGCCCGTATGACGGCAAGCAGGGTTTCCGCCCAGCGCTCGCCGGGCAGGTTGTCTCCGGCTCCGATGATGAACCGTATGCCTGACGCCGACTCCCGCAGTAGTTGCCTGATCATCACTTCCACCTTGGCGGCGCTGTGCAGGTAAGCCGAGCGCGGCACGCTGGTCCACAAAACCTTGTCATGCCACACGGTGCGTGCCTGCGCCACCGTCATATCGCCATCAGGTTCGGGAGAGAAACCCTCGACACAATCCAGGCGCGCCAGGCCGATCTCCTCCTCCAGCAGCCAGGTTCCCGCATCGAACAGGGTGCTGGTCAGCTTACCGTGGTCGTGCATGATGTCGGCAAACTCGTCGTAATGCGGCCGGTAGTATTCCTGAAATCGTTTCAGACCGATCACTTCCGGACTCAGGTTACCGCAGTAGGTGGCCAGGAGAGCCGGGGAGGCCGCGACCACGGGGTACAGACGGCGCCGGTTGTCCACTAACACCTGATACAGATCCAGCACCTCATCGCGACGTTCAGACCATTCCTGGGCGAACTGCTCTATCCCCATGATCCAGTACATGATCTGGTGCAGGGGAGAATAGCCGATCTCCGGTTTGAGCAGGAAATCCTCGCCCAGTTGATCCTGGCGCCGCAGAAACGCTTCATAGTCCGGTTCGAACTGCTGAGCTGCGTACAGCGCTCTCAAGGCAGCGTAATCCTGCGGCCCTTTGAACAGACGCTCGACATGCCAGCGGCCGGCATCGGGTCCCAGCTCCTCGACCTCGCTGAGCTCCCCTGCTTCGGTCCGGTAGACCGTGCGAATCAACGGACGCCGGTCTTCCTCGAAATGGCGTCGTTCGTGCTGGACTCCGGGCATGCTGACGCGGTGCACAGCAACCTGCCGGTCTACCAGGCAAAGGCCGCCATTGCGCAGGCGCCGTGCCGTCTCTGAACGGGGTAGCTGATCCGCGTATGCAACGAACGGTACCTTATTGCCCCATTCGCCGCGCAATGAGGCGACCAGGCGCTCTCTTGGGGTCATCATTCGGCTCCTTGACCGTGGGTTGCCGGAAAACGGTGTTCTGCCATGGTCCATGTTTTACGTCTGAAACTCCTCCCCTAGACCGCTGTTCCGATCATCCGCAGAATATGGCAGTAAGACCGTGTCAAGCAAGCGCTGCCCAACGGTGAGGGCAGTCAGGAGAGTCCTTCGATCTGTCCGTCTTCTCCGATGTCGATGCGTGCGAAAGCAGGATCGGAAGGCAGGCCCGGCATGGTTTGAATCTCTCCGCACAAGGCGTACAGGAAACCGGCACCGAGCGAGACCCGTATGTCGCGTACCTGCAGGTTGTATCCAGATGGAACTCCCTTGAGCTCCGGATCATGGGACAGGGACAGCGGAGTTTTGGCCATATTGACCGGTAGCATGTCGAAGCCCAGCGCTGTGTACTGCTCGATCTTCTGCTGCGCCAGCGGTAGAAAATCCACGCCGTCCGCACCATAGATCTGCGTGGCGATAGTCTGGATCTTCTGCTCGATGGTCGCCTCCAGGGGGTACAGGAAGGTGAAATTCGAACCGCTGGAACAGGCGCCTACGACGGCGCGGGCCAGATCCCGGCCACCGTCTCCGCCATGGGCGAAAACATCGCTGGGGACGGCATCATAGGCTCCAGCCTGCAGAGCCGATTCCCGCACCAGGTCAATCTCCGCCGGGGTATCCGACTCGAAACGGTTGATGGCCACCACCACCGGCAGGCCGAATCGCCGGGCTATGTAGATGTGCGCCTGCAGGTGGTTCAGTCCGGCATCCAGCAATTCCAGATTCTCACGCCGATAAGCCCGCGCCAGACGCCGGCCCGGAACGACGCGGGGGCCACCGCCATGCATCTTCAGAGCACGGATGGTAGCCACCAGAACGGCGCAGTCCGGCCGCAGTTCCATGGCGCGGCATTTGATGTTGGCAAACTTCTCCAGGCCGCATTCCGAGCCGAATCCGGCCTCGGTGATCACATAGCCATCGTTGAGTAGCTGCACGCCCAGCCGGTCCGCGATGATGGAGCTGTTGCCGTGAGCGATATTGGCGAAAGGACCCGCGTGGACGAAGACCGGTGATCCCTCCAGCGTCTGCATGAGATTGGGCTGTACGGCGTCCTTCATGATAACCGCCATAGCACCGCCGACACCCAGGTGTTCGGCCGTGACCGGGCGGCCGTTTCTGTCCAGTGCGACCATGGTATGGGCCAGACGCCGGCGCATATCGACCCCGTCATGGGCCAGGGCCAGAATGGCCATGATCTCCGAGGCCGCGGTGATCTCGAACCCCGTCTCTCGGGGGCGTCCATCCTCCTCGGTGCCCAGGCCCACGACGATATGGCGCAGCGCCCGGTCATTCACGTCCACCACGCGACGCCAGTTGATGGTGTATGGATCGATGTCGAGACGGAGCATGTTGCGTCGCGCCAGCTGCTCGTCACTGAGGCGAGTCTCATGCATGAGGCGGGCATCCAGCGCCGCTGCCAGCAGGTTGTGCGCCGCCCCTACTGCGTGCATGTCGCCGGTCAGATGCAGGTTGAAATCTACCATGGGCACTACCTGGGAATAACCGCCGCCGGCAGCGCCGCCTTTGATGCCAAACGTAGGTCCCATGGAGGGTTGCCGCAGGCAGGCCATGGAAGGCTTGCCGATGGCCTTGAGTCCCTGTGTCAGGCCGACGGTGGTCACGGTTTTTCCTTCACCCAACGGGGTGGGGTTGATGGCCGTGACGATGACGTACTTACCTCCGCGACGGCCGCTGACGCGATCCAGGACGTCCAGGTGCACCTTGGCCTTGTAGCGGCCATACAGGTCGATCTCGTCTTCCGCCAACCCCAGTTGGCCGGCAATGTCGACGATGGGCTGCAGCTTCGCGGCACGGGCAATCTCGAGGTCACTGAGCATGGTGTTCCTTTCAGGGCTCAGGTATGCTGCCGGGATCGATGGGATAGGTGCCCCATTCGGTGACCATCTCGGCAACGCGTTCCAGGCGCTCGAGCATGGCCCCGGGCATGATGTTGTCGGCAACGCCCAGAATGAAGGCGCCACCGGGTGCGATGGTTCGCAACAGGGTGCGCATGTGGTGTTCGAAGGCTTCAGGCGGATAGGCCGGTTCGAGCAGGACCGAAGGCAGGCCGCCCCAGATGATCACGCGCTCGCCCCAGGCCTGACGGGCTTCTTCCAGCGTACAGGAGACCTGCGGCGCCGTGGTGAAGGTCTCCGCCATATCGAATCCCGCTGCCTCGATGTGCGAGAGAATCAGCCTGGAGTCGTTATCCGCATGCATGCACAGCGACTTGCCGTGTTCGTGCAGCAGGTTGGACAGATCGCGGTAATAGGGGGTGATATACCGCTCGAAAAGGTTTGGAGGAGTGAGGGTGGAATCGAAGTGGACGCCATGGAGGATCAACCGGGCGGGTGATGCCGCCAGCAGTGGCCACAGGAACTCCCGATCCATCTCTTCCATCACACCGAGCAGACGATCGACAGCCTGCGGAACGTCTGCCCGCAGATAGTAGCCCTGCTGGTAACCGCACAGTTTCTGCAGGAACAGATGGAACGGACAGTCGCCGGCGCTCACCAGCGGGAAGCCTTCCTCGCCCACCTGGGCGGCATACTGCTCGAACTCCTCGTAAGTGGGTTCGTACCGGGTGTTGCGCATGAGGTATTCCACCACGGGGATGTCGGCCTCGCTCTTGATCATGTGCTCGATCTCCAGGCTGCCGAGGCCCAGGTCCTTCTGCTCGGTGGTGTGACGGTGGAGCGTACTGACCGTACCCACCGGCGTGCGGTAGGTGGTCAACAGGGTGTCCCCTTCTTCGGTGCGGCGGATGTCCACGTCACCCCCTTGCTCGCTGCGGACAACCCGTCCGTCCCGGGCCGGATCACCCATCCCCAGGGCTCGTTCGGCCTCACGCAGTGACAGGCCGCGCAAGCGAGCCGGCAGCGTGCCGCGGCGGTTGTGAGCGGTATACCAGACCTGCAGGCGGGGAATCCATGGTATGCGGTCCGGCGCCTGGCCATTTAGGATGGCTTCCACACGATCATGGTCGGTCATGGCTCGTCTCCTGTTACGGCAGTACGCCGGTTGGATCCGCCAGAGACAGCGGCCGTGGCACCAACTCGAGGAACTCGTTGCGCCAGGATGAGGTGTTGTACAGCTTAGGATCCTTGGGCGGCTGAATGCACGCCAGACCCTGCAGGCTGCCCTGCGCCAGAGCGCACTGGATGACACGCGCCCAGTAACACTCGCGCTCGGGAAACACTTCACACATTCCGTCCGGGTCGGCGCCGCCGCAGGGGCCGTTGGTCAGCCGCTTGCCGCAGCCGCGCGTGGGCTCCGGACAGTGGTAGTGCAGATATTGGATGCGGCAGTCACCGCACATTTCGCAGCCCAGGCTGAGCGTCTTGGCCGCTTGTTCCCAGACGGTGGTCCAGCGCAGCAGGAAGCCGTCTTCGGCGCCGGTGGAAGCCCACTTGACGAGCCCGCTGCCCCAGCCGGATTCGTCGAAGAAGGTCTTGTGCAGCCAGCGCATCCTGCGGCTTTCCCGTTCGTACTGGGAGCGGTCCGCGGTCTGCAAAGGACCTTCGGTGAGCAAACCGTCCTCGCCGCGAGGGAAGAGATAGAAAGCATCTTCGGGAGCGAGTCGCATGGCGCGCTTGCCATCCGCATCCATGAACTCCTCCAGATTCTCCCGCCAGTCCCGTGTCTTCAGCGTTTCGATCAGATCCAGTACCTCGCGAATGTCCTCGATGGACTCGAAGCCGGCCAGATCGATCCCTTTGTATCCCAGTCCTCGCACCAGAATGTCGGCCAGCAAGCCGGCGCGGCGCATGGAGAGATTGCGCTGGTGCGCGGCATATTCGACGAAATTCAGGTCACGAATGCGTCTGCGTTCTTTGGCCGGCGCCAGCTTGTCGCGGTATTTGTCCTTGAGTTCCTCGGGAATATATACACCGGCCACATGGATTCTGCCGAGGACTCTGAGAAACTGTGGCGTGACGTAGTAGACGCTACCGATCAGCGGCACATCGCTCATGCCGGCATGGGCCATGAACAGCTTGAGTTCCTGGAATTTGGCCGGATCGAATCCGAGCTGGGTGATGAAATAGGCAGCCCCGAGCTGGCGTTTTTTCCAGAGTTTCAGGTACTGCCCCCACAGATGGGGTTCGCTGTACTTGAACGGGGTTACGGCCGCACCCGCAGTCAGGCCGTCCAGCGAACCTCCCGTGCGCGGCAGCAGACTGTGAAACTCCAGACCTCTGCGGTGGCATTCGATGGCCCAGAGAAAAGTCGTGGCATCAAGATCGAATACCTTCTGGGCGTCAGGAGCATAGTCTCCGGTGATCGCGAACACATGGCGCAGGCCGTGGTGGTACAACCCCAGAACGCGCTGGATCAAGCCGTTGCGGTCGTCGCTCTTGCAGGAGATGTTGACGATGGGCTGCCGTTCCATGAGGCGGCCGATCTCCACCCCCAGCGTGTCCGGTCCGGGGGTGCGGTTGCCGCCCGGGGTGTCGGTGATGGCACATGTCACAGGCAGGTCGCGCAGCTGCTCCGCCATGGAGAACATGTGGTTCACATCAGACTCGGACGGAGCCATCTCTACCAGATACACGGTCTGGTCCGGATCGCGCAACGTCTGTCCGAAGATATCCGGCAACGGTTGAAGCGGCGGTGGCGGCTTGGATCGCGGGTGAGCCTGGGCGAAATCCACCATCAAGGTCAGGGCATCCGTGGCCTCGCCCTCCACGATCTGGCGGATCAGCTTGAGTATCCGGCCGTCGCACAGGTCATTGCCGGAGATCTGCTGGACGTCGCATATGGCAGCATCGACCCCGTAGTCCATGGCTACCCGCAGGTATGCCCGATTGGTCGCCAGCCGACGGGGGAGGCCATCCGAGCAGTTGGACAGTCCCAGCGCCACATGGACTCCTTCCATACCGGGATCTGTTTTGATGCTCCGGATGCCTTCGAAGGTCCGCTTGGTGTACCCCACCATGTCGGCGCCCAGCGGTCCGACGGTGGGATCGAAGAAGATCTGGTCATTGCTGAAACCGGCCGCTTTCATCCTGTCGAAGATGGAACGCGCCGTCTCATGGTATACCTCGGGTCCGGCGATATCCGTGAAACCGGTGGCCTCGTCGCCGGCCTTTTCCAGCAGCATGCCGATGGCCGAGAAGGGAAACTCGCTGCGCAGTTCCAGGGGATCCAGCCGGGATATGGATACCGAGTTGATCAAAGGAGTACGCCCGTGGCCGCCTGTGCGCTCGTGGTAACGGCGCAGCCCCCATATGAGCATGTCCGGATTGGAGCTGTCCACGCAGGGAGGGGTGCCGCCGCCGTACGTCTGCATCAGTTCGAGCATGTAGTCCAGCAGCTTCTGCGCTCCCTCCATGCCCACCGCATCTTCGGTCAAGAAATTGTCCACATTGACGTCCAGGTAGTCGGCTCCAGCGGCGACCTGGTCCTGTACCAGACTGATGAGATGACGTTCTCCAGCCATCCGGTCCATGCTGTCGCCGCGGAGCCAGCGTCGTGCCGAATTCTGCACTGTGGGAATGTGGCAATGCAGGCTTTCACCAATGCGGATCAAACCCATTATTCTGCTCCTTGTGGGCTGGTGGACTGGTCTCCACGGGTCCGGCCCGGCCGGACCTGAGATTACGGATCGAACATCATGGATTCGGAGAAGCGCATCTGGTAGTCCGGAGTATGGGCCAGTTGCAGGTGCTCGGCTGTCCTGGCCACCTGCTCGCCACGTCTTCGCAGCGTGCGCGACAGCAGCGCCAAACGGGCGCCGACCAGCGCGCCATTGCCGATGAACGTCATCTTGTCCGGATCGAGGCGGGGCAGCATGCCCAGACGCATGGCGTTGTGCTTGTCGATGTAGCTGCCGAAGCCTCCGGCGACGATGAACTCGTCCAGTGCGTCCGGTGATAACCCGGCGTACTCGAGCAGCAGATCGATCCCGGAACGAATGGCGCCTTTGGCCAGCTGCAGTTCGCGGACATCACGCTGGGTGAGGAAGACCCGGCCGCCGCCACCGCCGTTGTGCAGCACGAAAGCCATTCCCTCCTCATGTTCGATCAATGCCTGGCGCAAACCTTTGGCCACATCGCTGTCCAGTTCGTCCGGGCCGACCATGCGGCCGGTTGCGTCGATGATGCCCACGCGCAGCAGTTCGGCGCTGATGTCCACCAGGCCCGAGCCGCAGAGGCCGCGCGCCTCCTGGTCGCCGATGGTACGGTAACCGACCTCGCCGTCCAGCCTGACGCTCTCGATGGCTCCGGGGGCGGCGTACATGCCGCAGGTGATGCGGGCGCCCTCGAAAGCGGGTCCTGCCGGCGTGGAGGTGACCAGCAGCCGGTCGCCCAATCGCAGGACGATTTCACAATTCGTGCCGATGTCCACCAGGAGCCGGGTACGGCCATCGTCCTCGTCCAGGCTGGCGGCCAGTATGGCTCCAACGGTGTCCGCCCCCACGAAGCCGGCGATGCTCGGCAGCACATAGGTGCGCGCTTCCGGGTGAATGGACAGACCGGTGGATTCCGGTGGAGCGAGCAGCATGGGACCCGCGGTGGACACGTACGGCATCCGGCCCAGGGAGCCCGGGTGGATGCCGAGGCACAGGTGGGCCATGGTGGAATTTCCCACGAGTGCCGCATCGTACACCTGCTCGGAAGGAATGCCGGCCTCTGTGAGTACCTGCTTCAGAACGAGCGCTATGCTCTCATGTGCAGCTTCCTGCAGTTGCCGTAGCCCATCCCGCTGTTCCAGCGCGGTGTTGATGCGCGAGACGACATCGTGCCCGAACCGGGTCTGCGCATTGACTGTGGCGGCACGAGCAAGCTCCCGGCCATCGTTGAGGTCTACCAGGCTGGCGACCACCGTGGTGGTTCCCAGATCGATGGCCACGCCGTAACATTGGTCCACCGTGTTGCCGGATTCAACCGCCATCAAGACGTTGTCCCGCATGACGGCGGTTGCCGATCCGGAGACGGAGTCCAGGATGGAAGGAAGCCGCTGCAGAACCGAGAGCTCCGTTACCAGATCCGCCCGCAGGTCACCGCACCGCGACAGGTGCTCGAGCCGCGAATAGGGTTGGGACAGGGTTTGTTCAGGAACGGTGATATGGCATTTGATGACGGCTGGCTCAGCCTGGATCTCACGGGCTGCACCGTGTTCGACGATGCGCATTTCCGGCTGGCTGGATGTGTCAGGCACCGAGATGTCGACGTCGCCCTGGACCTGTGCCTGGCAGGCCAGGCGCAGACCGGATTGAAGCTGTTCCGGGGTGAGCAGCTGGCGTTCCGCCGGCGTCACCGGTGCTAGCGTGCCGCTGGCCTGGATGCGACACTTGCCGCAGGTGCCTTCGCCGCCACAGGGTGCGGTGATTCTGACGCCAGCGCTGTTCAGCGCCTCCAGCAGGGTGACACCGGCATGAGATGAGAGAGACCGGCCTGAGCCAAGATTGACGGTGACACCGTTCGAAGCCATGGGTATCCTCTTCCGGTTGCCGCTGCATCACCGCGACGGTGCGGCATGGTGGTGCGACACATCCT
Organism: Candidatus Latescibacterota bacterium; assembly: GCA_007136405.1. Taxonomy (GTDB): domain Bacteria; phylum Latescibacterota; class UBA2968; order UBA8231; family UBA8231; genus SLHA01. Next base: position 70,224 of record SLHA01000087.1, on the reverse strand, counting down.
GCGACACATCTACCGATCTGCGGGTGCGTCAGCCGGGGCGATCTGCAGAATCCCACGGTCATGACTGGGACGCACTGTTTCTCCTGGCTGTACACGAAGAAAATGCTCGTCGTCCCAGCGGGCGTCGAGCCAGGACTGGAGCAGGGCCAGATCTCCCTGGATTTCCTGGTATTCCCAGCCGCGCTCGCGACACAGGGCGGCGACATGATGCCGGTGATCCAGGTGTGAGGAAAAGTCGAAATCTATGAAAACGCCGCGGCTGTAATGCTGCGTCCACGAATTCATGAATTCGGCCAGGTAGCGGGCATTGTCCTCGCCGTAACGCGCCACCATTTCCGCATAAGAGGCGTCCTCGCCGGTCTCGGCTCCCTGACGTCGCTGGAGACGTTCGCCACCACGGTTCCGGTACTCCAGCCAGCCGGCTGTGTAGTAATAGGTGCCGGGATCCTGGGAGAACAGCTCCTGGTACCGTTCCTTGGAACCCAGGAAAAAGGTGATGCAATCATGAGCTCGGGGGATGATCAGGGTGGTGTGTCGGGCGGCAAGGCCGTTCAGCATGTTGTTGCACAGGCCGTATCCCAGTAGTATGCCGTCATAGCGGCCGGGCTCCACAGCGTCGATCATTTCCTGCAGACGCGTCAGCCCGGTGTCCGGATTGTCGTGGTATCCCTGACTGACGAACTCCAGGTCGAAGCAGTTAAGCGAACGCGCTGCGCAATGGCAGATTTCCCGGAACGTCACCTCGCACGCGATGACCTTCAGAAACATGACAAGATACCACTCCGGAATGCACGGTATGCACCCGGTCGTGCAGGATGGCTGGACCGGGTGGCGCAACGTGGGGAGTATGAAAACCGGTTCGGACCGACGCTGCCGGCTCCGGTGCAAACCGGAGCCGGCAGGATCACTGACCGCATCCTTTTCTGCTGGAAGCGGAGTACGCGGGAGGCCTGTATGCAAGCCCTTGGACGTCCCGCCTCTACTTTTTCATTTCCTCGATCAGTTCCTTGGCCTTTTCCGCGGCGCTGGCCGCGTCTGGAGCATATCCATCAGCGCCGATCTGGTCAGCATAAGCCTGGGTTACGGGCGCTCCGCCGATCATGACGCGGATGTTGTCACCGATTCCAGCTTCCTTGAGCGCTTCGATCGTGGTCTGCATGGAGGGCATGGTGGTGGTCAGCAAGGCCGACATGCAGATGATCTGGGTGCCCTGCGAATTCACGGCGTCGATGAATTTCTCCGGAGGAACATCGATGCCGAGGTCAACGACCTCGAAACCGGCGCCTTCCAGCATCATGGAAACCAGGTTCTTGCCGATGTCATGCAGATCTCCCTTGACAGTGCCGATGGCGGCCCTGCCCAGAGGTTCGACCTTTTCCTCGATCAGTCTGGGGCGGATCAACTCCATCCCCTGCTTCATGGCGCGTGCCGCTATGAGCACTTCTGGAACGTAGAACTCGTTGTTCTTGAACTTGGCGCCGACTACGTTCATGCCGGCTATCAGACCGTCATGGAGAATCTCGCGCACGGGCGTACCCTCGTCGAGCGCCTCCTGAACCAGCTCCTGGACCTTGGGGGCTTGTCCCTTGATGATATTCTCGGCTATTGCCTGCAGATCCGCCATCGTCACGACTCCTTCGACATTGGGAGGTGTTGTTGGACTACTCCGGCCTGGGATGCCTGTGTCCGAAGCCTTGGGTTAAACAATGCAAGTGATGTGCCAGCGCGTCAAGGGCGACCGGTTCGCGGCTGCAGTCACGACGCGCGCCCTGCAGGCCGTGTACCGGGAGTGCCGCAGGGAAGCAGCCGCACGGTTGAAGCGCGTCGAGGCTCGAGCGCGTGAGACAATGGGGTCCCACGATGGATCCATACGAGACACAAATGTCCCGCTGGGTCTACCGCGACTCGGAGGCGGGGGCGGGTCGGACAGTGACACGCAGGCCGGCGGACTTGACGCCGGCTTGGGTCCGGTCATGATTGTAAAACCAGGAACCATCGCGCCGGCCGGATGCACTCGGGCGCGCGATCATGGCAACCATCACGAGGGCACATGGCTCAGGGCCGGGAGTTCCGGCACCATGTCGACAATCAGGGAGTGACGGATGCACGAGTTCGCCCTGGCCGAGGGTGTGGCGGTGACGGCAGTTCAAGCGGCGCGCAAGGAAGGGTTGCAGCGCATCACGCGTCTGACGGTAGGCATCGGCGAGTTGCAGCAGATCGAACGGGAGCTGTTCACCGGTGCCCTGCGTGAGGTGATGCCGGCGATACACCCGCAACTGGCCGGCGTCGAGCTGGAATTGATCGTCCGTCCAGCCCGCCTGCGCTGCCGGGCCTGCGGACAACCATTCGACCTGCAGGCAGGGAACAGCGAGTTGACCGAGGACCAGGCCGAAGCCATCCATTTCGTACCGGAGCTGGCGCACACCTATCTGCGCTGTCCCGCATGCGGCAGCCCGGATTTCGAGGTTATGGAGGGCCGGGGTGTATGGCTGGAGGAGATCGAGGGCGCATGAACAATCTTGACCCGCGGCCGGGCGTCATCGACCGCCGGCTGGACGCGGTAGAGCGCCTGGTCGCCGTCTCCGGCGGCAAGGGTGGCATCGGCAAGAGTGTCGTCTCGGCCGGTCTGGCTTTGGTGCTGGCGCGCCAGGGGTTGCGGGTCGGCTTGCTGGACCTCGATCTGACCGGTCCCTGCGGTCACCTGATTCTGGGCATCGACACTTCGTTCCCGGAGGAATCATTCGGGCTGATACCGCCGCTGGCGCATGGCATCCGCTTCATGTCGATTTCCTGTTTTACCGGTGCCGAAGCGGCACCGCTGCGCGGCGCTGATGTCTCCAACGCCATCATCGAGTTGCTGACCATCGTCCAGTGGGGAAGGCTTGATTACCTCATCATCGACATGCCTCCCGGGCTGGGTGACGCCTTGCTGGACGCGGTCCGGTTGCTGCGCAGGAGCGAGTTTCTCATCGTCTCTACGGCCTCTCGCGTGGTCGTGCAGACCGTGCAGCGTACCCTCCGGCTGCTGGACATGGTGCAGGTTCCGGTAGCGGGTATCGTGGAGAATATGCAGCGGGACGGGTACGCTGCGGATCCGGACATACGCGCCCTGGCGCGGGACAGGGGGCTGCCGTTCTGGGGCAGTCTGCCTTTCGATGCGTGTCTGGAGCCAGCGGTCGGAGATCCGGAAGCGCTGGCGTGCACCGCATTCGCGCAGGCCCTGGGCAAGATGGTGCGGTCGCACCTTCTGGCTGCCAGGGACTGAGGGATCCAGGGCAGGCGGTCCAACGGGCTCGGTGCCATCATCGAGGTAGGTTCAAGCGGCGGACGATCTGTCGGCAGACCGTCCGCCGTTACCGTAAGGCCGTTACTGTAAGGCCGTTACCGTAAAACCATTATCGTAAACCCAACATCGTAAGATCGTTACGTGATGGCCGTGTGCCGGCTGTCGGGGTTGTTCCGTCGGCGAAAACAGGCACTCAGATCAGATCGGCATACTGCTGGCGGAAAGCCTGGGGGTCCATTTTGGCTTCGGCGGCCAGGCGCTTGAGCGTGTCCTCGTCCTCCAGGTCACCGGGATTGATGCGAACCATGTAGTCACGGGCGCTGGCGTAATACTCGCTGTCGATATTGACCATGCGCACCTTGGCGTGCTGGGTGTCCGGATCCAGCAGCTGCTCGAACGGAATGAGTTCGATGCGCCCGTCTACCAGGCAGACCAGAGCGCTGCCGTGGTAGGTATCGCTCAGCAGGTAGTTGACCGCACCCCAGCCCAGGTCGCGGGTGTATTCGGCGTCGAACGGAATGGGCGCGGCGCAACGCAGCTCGTAGCCCAGCTCTACGGCGACCACGGTGATCTTGTCGCCGCGGTCCGCGAAACGGCGTTCGATTTCGTTCTTGAGAATCCGGGCCAGAGGGATCTCCCGCAACTGCAGATGACCGTGATCGTCGTAGCTGACGGCCACGCCGGGAAGGTCCTTCAGATCATCCGGATTCAGACGCTCGCCGATGCCTTCGGCCACCACGGCGACGCCGTCCGGACGCCCCAGCATACGGCGCTTGAGGATGGCACCCTCCAGAATGTGACAGACCTGGTCCAGCGACAGCACGTCCTGTTGGAACTCCTCCGCGATCATGGTCAGCGTGGCTCCGGCGGTCTTGCCCATGCCCAGGGCCAGGTGGCCCGCCTTCCTGCCCATGGCCACCACCACATACCAGCGGCTGGTGGTGCGCGAATCCTCCATGAGATTCTGCACCAGGCGCGAACCCACCTCGCGTGCGGTCTGGAAGCCAAAGGTGGGCATGCCGCCCGGCAGGGGTAGGTCGTTGTCGATGGTCTTGGGCACATGGGCCACCCGCACCGCGTCGCCAGTGGCGATGTCCACCGCATGGGCGGAGGTGGCGGTGTCGTCACCACCGATGGTAACCAGGTACTTGAGGCCCAGTTCCTTGATGGCCTTGACGGTATTGTCGAGCAGTTCCCGGCTCTTACTCGGATTGTCTCTGGCCGTGCGCAGGTATGAGCCGCCGTGCATGTGGATGCGGCTGACGTCCTCGATGCTGAGCTGACGCGTGTGACTGCTGTCGCCTTTGCACAACCATTTGAAGCCGTCGAAGATACCGTACACATCCAGTCCGCTGTTGATGGCTTTGATGGTGGCGGCGTTGATGACGCCGTTGATACCGGGGGCGGGACCGCCGCCCACCAGGATACCGAGCCTGTCTCTGCTCATTTTCTGCTCCTCCGTTAAGGCGTTAAGGGTTGTTGCTGCGTTTGTCCATATTGGAGTTCGAGCCGTGCCATGTCCCACAACGCTCGTGGTGCAGCTTTGGTTGGTTACGGCTGCGGTTGGGGGTAATATGGTGCGGACCGTGCCAGCATTCGGCAGGGAACCAAACGCCGGAACCGGCAGCCGCCGGACTCGGCAGCCGGGTCAGTCGTTTACCAGCGCTGCGCCGCGATCGATGGCGCGTACATTGAGGGCCTCTGTGCCGGAAGGAACGCCGCCGGGGACGGCCCGGTGCAAGGCCTCCAGACTCACCACGCCGGTGGCTCGGGCCAGGTACCCCAGCATGACCATGTTGGCCACGATGCCGCGTTCCAGTTCCGTGGTCGCGATTCGGGTGAAGCCGCATCCTAGAATGCGATGGGAAGCATCCGCCGGGAGCCGGGCGACCAGTTCGTCGTCGACGATCAACGTTCCGTCCGGCCGCAGGTCTGCCACGTACCGGTCCAGCGCGGCCTGGGAGAGCGCGACCATCACATGGGGAGCGGTCACCTCCGGATAGATGATGGGCTCCGTCGCGATGATGACTTCCGAGCGGGCCGCGCCGCCGCGGGCTTCGGCCCCATAGGACTGGTTCTGCACGGCATGCATGCCGTCTTCCAGAGCGGCGCGTCCCAGCAGAACTCCGGCCAGCACGACGCCCTGTCCACCGAAACCGGCCAGGCGGATTTCCGTGACGGAGTTGTTCATGCGATGTCCTCCTCGCCCACCAGAGTGCCCACTACGAATCGCTCTGCCAGCTCTCCGGGTTGCATCCTGGCGGCCTGGTTGCGGCGTACCGCCTGATTCCGGAAGAAGTCCAGCGAATCCGTGGCCCGTCCTTCGCGGCTGAGCTTGCCGTAATGCACGGGGCACTGACTCATGACCTCCAGGAAAGCAAAGCCGCGGTGCTGCAGGGCCTGGCTGATGGCCCGTGTGAGCTGGCGTGGATGGGCCGTGGTCCAGCGGGCCACGAACGTGGCGCCGGCCCCTTCTACCAGGCGGCACAGATCGAACGCGGGTTCTTCATTGCCGGAGGGGGTGGTTGTAGTGCGGATGCTGGCGGGTGTGGTAGGCGCGACCTGGCCTCCCGTCATGCCGTAGATCCGGTTGTTGACGCACAGGACGGTGATGTCAAGATTGCGGCGGGCGGCATGGATGAGATGATTGCCGCCGATGGCGGTCAGGTCACCGTCGCCGCTGATGACCATCACCTGCCGGTCCGGCATGGCCAGTTTGACTCCGGTGGCAAAGGCCACCGGCCGGCCGTGCGTGGTGTGCAGCGTATCCGCGGCGAAATACGGGCTGGGGATCCAGCCCGCGCAACCGATGCCGCAGACGAACGTGAAGCCGTCGATGTCCATGCCCAGGGCGTCGATGGCGCGCAGCACGCTGTGGGCGATGATGCCCTCGCCGCAACCCGGACACGAGGTGGTGACTTCCTTGCCCGGACGCAGATACCGGGCCATGGGATGGTGAATCTGGTTCATTTCAGCATCTCTTCGATATGGCTCATGATGTAGTCCGGATGGTGCAGGGTCCCCAGGATTTGCGGCGGCAGCGACCAGACCAGCTGATCCTTCAGCAAAGCCTGGAAATACGGCGCCATCTGCCCGAGGTTGTTTTCCATGATGACGACGTTCCGGGCCGCGGCGCAGTGTTCACGCAATTCCTGGTCCGGAAAGGGCCAGACGGTGACAGGCCGGATCCAGCCCACCGGTAGACCGGCAGCACGCGCCTGCAGCGATATGGCCTGCGCGGCTCGCCCAACCAGTCCGTAGCCGACGAGGATGACCTGAGCGTCCGCCGTGTTCCCTGTCTCGATGACAGCGAGTTCGCGGGTGCGCCGGCGAATCTTGGCCGCGAGCACCCGCACGAAGGTGTCCAGCGCCTGGGCGTCCACCACGTTGCGCATGCCGTAGGCATCATGGCAGGAGCCGGTGACGTGCGCCTTGTGTCCGCGGCCGAATACGGGCATGGGGGCGACATCCGGATCCAGGAAGCCCTTGATGGCATACGGGTCGGCTTCGGCGTCCGGCAGTGTGCGCCGAAGCCGTTCGATGCTGTCCGCAGCGGGAATCTCGACTATTTCACGCATATGACCTACGGCGGCGTCCGCCAGGAGAAACACTGGCGTCCGCAGGCGTTCAGCCGTGTTGAAGGCCAGGATGGTCAGGTCGAACATTTCCTGGGCCGAGGCGGGCGCGAAAGCCACGGCCTCGTATTCGCCATGCGATCCGCGCCGCACCTGCACCATGTCTCCCTGGAAAGGGACGGCCGGAATGCCGGTGGATGGACCGCCGCGCTGCACGTCGACGATGACACAGGGCGTCTCCGTGGCCACGGCGTAGCCGAGATTCTCCTGCATCAGGCTGATTCCGGGCCCCGATGTAGCGGTCATGGACAGCACCCCGGTCCACGAGGCTCCGATGACAGAGGCCATGGAACTGATCTCGTCTTCCATCTGGATGAAGACGCCTCCCACTCCGGGGAGGCGCCCGGCCATGTGTTCGGCGATCTCCGTGGCCGGCGTGATGGGATAGCCGGCGAAAAACCGGCAGCCGGCCGCCAGGGCGCCTTCGGCACAGGCTTCATTGCCCTGCATGAAGTAACGTCCGGTGCGCACCGCGCCCTGTTCACTCATGGCCATCCTCCTCCCGGTGCTCCACGGACGCAGCCAGATCCGGGCAGTACAGCATGCACAACTCGCACCCGGTGCAGTTCTCCGGACGCATCACCCGGGCGGGATGCACGCCCTTGTCAGACAATTCCGGCGCCGGAGCGAGCACGTCGGCGGGGCACACCGACAGACAGATTCCGCAGCCCTCGGTGCCCTTGCAGAGCCGCGCATCGATGGAGACGATATGGGTCTTTTTCTTTCTCATCCTTACCTGCTTGGGGGTCAGAGAGACTCCTGCACCAGCCGGACCACATCCGCCGGTCGCGGCGCCGTTCGCACGCCGGCATCGGCCAGGGCCCGGATCTTGTGTCCGGCGTCCCCCGCACCATCCTGCACTATGGCACCGGCATGTCCCATGCGGACGCCCGGCGGTACGGTACGACCGGCTATGTACGCGACTACGGGCCTGGCGTAGCCGGATGCGATGGCGGCGGCGGCCCGTTCCTCCTGGTTGCCGCCCACTTCGCCGATCAACACCACGGCACCGGTCTCGGGATCCGCAGCGAACAGCTCCAGCAACTCCACGAGGTCCGTTCCCACTACCGGATCCGCCCCCATGCCCACCACGGTACTCTGTCCCAGGCCGGCTTCGGTCAGCAGACCGCCGATTTCGTAACTGAGCGTGCCGCTGCGGGAAATGATTCCCACAGGGCCGCGTCTGAACAGACTGGCCGGCATGATGCCGAGTTTGGCGCGTTCGGGAGCGATGATGCCCGGTGTGGTCGGTCCGAGTAGCCGGGCCCCCGCGCCGCGGGCCCGGGCTCGCAGCCGCATGGTGCTGTGGACCGGGACACCCTCGGTGATCAGGACGATCAGCCGGACCCCGGCCTCGATGGCCTCTGTCGCGGCGTTTTCGGCGGCGGCCGGCGGAACGAAGAGGACAGAGGCGTCGGCGGGTTCCGCTTCCTGCGCGGCACCGACCGTGTCGAACACGGGAACGCCATCGACCGAAAGGCCGCCCTTACCGGGGGTGACGCCGGTTACAATGCAGGTCCCCGCCTCACGCATGTACCGGGCCTGCACCTTGCCGATGCGACCGGTTATCCCTTGTATGCACACCCTTGTCCCGGCGTCGATCAGTATGCCCATGTCATGTTTCCGGTGTCGCCAGGCGCCGGCACACGGCCTGTACTGCCGCTTCGGTCCGCATGTCCGTGACGACCTCCACGCCTGCGTTCCGGAGAATGGTCCAGGTCTCTTCCTGGCGGTTGCCCAGCGCTTTGGCTATCACCGGGATTTCCGGATGGTCGGCCAGGGCGTCGGCAATCCCGGCAGCGCCTTCATGGATGGGGTTGATGCCGCCGTACACGTTGATCAACAGGCCGCGTATGCCCGGCTGGGAGAGCACCAGACGCATGGCCTCGGCCATCAGTTCGCGCGTGATGCCGCCGCCGGTTTCCAGGAAATTCGCCGCCCGTGGCCTGCCGGAGTCATCGGCCTGGTCGGCAATCAGGTCAACCGTGGCCATTCCCAGCCCGGCGCCGCTGCAGATCAGTCCGATCTCACCGCCACCGAGGTCCACGAAGGTCATGCCCCGCTCTTGGGCCGCCCGTTCGCGCCTTCCGGGCAGGCGCGTGAGCGCATCCCAGGCCGGATGCCGGAACAAGCTGGCAGCATCGATCTCGACGACGGCATCAGCGGCCACCAGGGAACCGTCCGCCAGTTCCGCCAGCGGGTTGATTTCCGCGATGAGCGCGTCTTCTTCACTGAACAGGCGGTAAAGCTGCAGCACCAGGGGGGCGGCTTCACGGCAGGCAGCGTCCCCGAGACCGGCGTCCCGCGCCAGCACGGCGGCCTGTCGGGCGGTGGGCGCGCCGAGTGGGTTCACGGGCAGCCGGGCGATGGCTGCCGGGGTCTCCCGGGCGACGGATTCGATATCCACGCCGCCCGCGGCGGACAGCATGATCACCGGGCAACCGCTGGCCGTATCCACGGTTATGCCCAGGTACAGTTCGCGATGGATGTCCAGTTGTTCTTCGATCAGGACACCCGAAGGATGCAAACCATGCACCGTGCCCGACAGCATGCCGGCGGCCAGCTGCCCGGCGCAACGCGCGTTTCCCGCCCGGCGAATCCCGCCTGCCTTGCCGCGGCCGCCGGCGAGAACCTGCGCTTTGACCATCACGGCAACAGCCATATCCGCCGCCACAGCTTCGGCATCTGCCGCATTGGCGGCCACCGTGCCGCGCGGTATGCGGATGCCATACCGCGCGAGCAGCTCCTTGGCTTCGTATTCGTGCAGTCGCATGGCCTCAAACTCCCCGGCTGACGCTCATCAACCGGACAGCTTGCCCATCTGGACGAGCACCTGACGGAGTTTTTCCCGCTCTTCCGGGTTGAGCGGTGCCACCGGTGTGCGCGGGGGACCTGCTGGCAGGCCCATGAGCTCGGCGCCGGTCTTCAACATGGCAGGAAACGTGCCCAGTCCGAAGGCCAGCCGCAGCGGCGCCAGAGCATACTGCGCGGCCAGGGCCTCCTGCAGTCTGCCGGCGGTGAAATGGCGGTAGATGTCCACGCTGAGCTCAGGCGCGATGTTGGCGCTGGCGGCGATGGCACCAGTGGCGCCGTGCTGCAGCGCGGCGAAAATCAGCGTATCCCGGCCCATGAGGACACGGAAATCGTCCGGTGTCTGGCGGATGTATTCCGCCGTGGTGGTGAGGTCGCCCGAACTGTCCTTGATTCCGGCTATGTTGTCCACCGTCTCCGCCAGCCGGACCACCAGATCTACCGGCAGCGGATTGTTGGTGCGGTCAGGGTTGCCGTACAACAGGACGGGCATGTCCGGGACAGCTGCGGCGATAGCCTTGTAGTGCTGGTACATCTGCTCTTTGTCCGGGGTGATGAACACGGGAGTCAGCACCGAGATGCAGTCGACACCCGCCTGGTGGGCCAGCTCCGCCAGCAGCACCGCTTCGCGCGTGGTGTTGGCGCAGGTGCCCACGTATACCGGAACGCGCCCCCGGGCCGCGCCGACCGTCCACTCGAAGACGCGTTTTTTCTCCTCCACCGTCAAGGCCCAGAACTCGCCTGCGGTGCCCACGGTAAAGACGCCATCCACTCCCGCAGCGATCAGATGATCCAGCAGCGTCTCCAGCCCTTTCTGGTCCAGTTCCTGGTCTTCGGTCATCGGCGTGACGACAGCCGGGATGATGCCTTTGATGAAGTCGGTGCTCTGCATGATATCTCCTCTGCCTGGGCATACGGGAAGCACTGCGTCCTGCGGGCGATCCATTGAACGTGGAAGATGCTGGCGGGAACGCCAGTGTCGCATCTTCCAGCAACAACTGTACCATGTCCTGGCCATTCCATCCGCTGCCAGGATGGGGCAGTCCGTCTGCCTGCCGCGGTGTCCGGACGCTGTCGGCCGCCTGCCCTCCTGCCTGTGAGACACCTTGGTCACATTGAAGGTGCGATGTGTGTGCCCCGAACTGCGGTCACGGCCGGCGGGTGCGCCGGGTCGCCGGAAGGGAGGAGCCGATGACATTGAACCTCGCGGTCATACGGTCCGCGAGAATGCCGGTTGCCCGGTGTCCTTCCGGCGCAGATAACAGTCGAACACCATGGCGATGTTGCGGATGAACAGATGGCCCAGGGGTGTGGCTTCAATGATGCCCGGAGCCAGTTGGAGCAGCCCGTCCGCACAAGGGCCGGAACGAAGCTCGGCCAGTTCCCGGGCGAAATACTGGTTGAAACCTATCCCGAACCGATGCTCCACGTCTTCGCAGTGCAGGACGCCGTTGCACATCAGCTGGGTGATCACGTGCCGGCGGATGAGGTCATCCCGGGAAAGGCCGATGCCCCTCTCCACGGGCAGAAGGCCTGCATCCAGATCATGGTAGTAGGCGGTCAGCTTCTTCCGGTTCTGAGCATAGGCACCACATACGTCACTGATGGCGGTGATCCCGGCGCCAACCATGGCCGGCGTGCGGTGTACGGTGTACCCCATGAAGTTGCGGTGCAGGCGGCGTTCGGCCAGAGCCCGGCTCAACTCGTCCTCCGGGAGTGCGAAGTGATCCATGCCGATCTGCCGGTAACCCGCTTCCCGGAACGCCTGAATGCCCTGAGCGAACAGTTCCAGCTTGGCCATACCCTGCGGCAGCAGGCTGGTATCGATGCGTTTCTGATGCGCCTTGACCCAGGGAACATGGGCATATGAATACAAGGCGATCCGGTCCGGACGCAGATCGATGACAGCGGCCAGGTTGCGGGCGAACGTAACCGTATTCTGCCCTGGCAGGCCGTATATCAAGTCAAGATTGATGGACCCGAAACCCTGTTTGCGGCAGTAATGAAACAACTCACGGGTGTCAGATTCGTCCTGATGCCGGCCTATGGCCTCCTGGACCTCCGGGGTGAGGTCCTGCACGCCCAGGCTCAAACGGTTGAACCCGAGCGCTGCCAGCCGGTCCACATGCTCTCTGGTGGTTACCCGCGGATCCACCTCGACCGCAACCTCCGCATCCGGGCGCAACGGGAAACGACGGGTAACCATTCTGTGCACCTGGTGCAGCTGGGCGGGCGACAGGCAGGTGGGGGTGCCTCCGCCCAGATGGAGCTGCACGGTGGCTGCTGGCGCCGGAAGGTAAGCGGCCAGCAACTCCATCTCACGCTCCAGGTAGCTCAGGTACCGGTCCACCACTTCCCGCTTCCGGGTGGCGACGACGTTGCAGGCGCAGTACAGACAGCGGCGTTCGCAGAAGGGTATATGCACGTACAGCGACAGGCTCGTACCCGGCTCTACGCCTTGCAGCCGCTCAGCATGGTCCGCGGCGGTATGGTCAGTATGGAACTCGACCGCAGTGGGATACGAAGTATACCGGGGACCGGGGCGATCGTAACGCCGCAGCAGCTCGGCGCTGATGGTGAGGTCTGGCATGGGGAGCGGTTCGGGTGAAGGGCAAACCGTGCCGGTATGGCGACGTGAAAACCGATGTGCCCTCGCAACGGGCGCGGTGTTGCAGATAACCAGAAATGTCCGAGATTGTTAAGATAGACTATGGGCATGACTTGCGCACCCCCCATCCGGTTGAGCGGCGGTTTGGGACCTGTTCAGCCCAGCTGTGACGTTGCCGTCGCGGCCGGTTTCAGGTGCCGGGGAGCGAATCGCACGGCCTGCCAGGGGATACATGCATGGGCAGGTTTGCGCCGATCGTGGCATCCTGTTTGCTTAGCCGGAGAGTTCTGCGGGGGAGTCCACTGCGCGGCGGGTTGGGGAGATGGGTCCGTAGCGGGCGTGGCCGTGGTTCGATTCGCACGGATGCGTCGCTCCGGTGTCCATCCGGTGCTTCGGGCCGCGCAAGGCGGCGCGCCATTGCCGTGTCCACGGGCATGTAGCAAAAAAATTAAATCACATCCACGTGATACCATCCCGCACGCATCCGGGCGGCCTGCCGGCTTGCCGCCGGCGTCAGGCGGCGGCCGTGAACACGGCGCAGTCCAGCAGGGTCGGGACCATGCGAACACCAGTTCTAACCAACAACACGAGCACGTCCTGGTCGTGTATAGCAGAAAGGTGAGGAATGAGCAAACGGGTAACTACCATTCAAGGCACTGAGGCTGCGGCTTCGGTCGCGCACCGGCTGAGCGAAGTGATTTCGATCTACCCCATCACGCCCTCGTCCGATATGGGGGAGGTCGCCGACGCCTGGTCGGCGGCAGGCCGCAAGAATATCTGGGGGACGGTGCCGCATGTCGTGGAGATGCAGAGCGAAGGCGGGGCTGCCGGGGCGTTGCACGGAGCCCAGCAGGCCGGCGCCCTGACCACCACGTTCACTGCGTCTCAGGGGCTGCTCCTGATGATCCCGGACATGTACAAGATTGCGGGTGAGTTGACCCCCTTCGTGATGCATGTATCGGCGCGCGCGCTGGCAACCCACGCTTTGTCCATTTTCGGCGACCACAGCGATGTGATGACCACGCGCGCCACCGGCTTCGCCATGCTGGCCTCGGCTTCCATCCAGGAGATCCATGATCTGGCGCTGATCGCCCACGCGGCCACACTCGAGTCGCGCGTGCCGTTCATGCATTTCTTCGACGGTTTTCGCAGCTCGCATGAGATCCAGAAGATCGAGGAACTGGATGACGACACGCTGCGGGCCATGATCGATGATGACCTGGTGTGGAGCTTCCGCGCCAACCGCATGACGCCGGACAAGCCCGTGCTGCGGGGTACCGCACAGAACCCGGACGTCTTCTTCCAGAGTCGCGAGGCCGGCAATACGCACTATCAGAAGTGCCCGGGCATCGTCCAGAAAGCCATGGACCGTTTCGCCGAACTGACGGGGCGCCAGTACCGTCTGTTCGATTACGTCGGTGCTCCGGATGCGGACCGCGTGGTGGTGATCATGGCTTCAGGGGCGGAAACCGCCCAGGAGACCGTGGAAGCCCTGAACCAGGACGGTGAGAAGGTCGGCGTCCTCAAGGTGAGGTTGTATCGTCCGTTCTCCGCCGAACACTTCGTCGCCGCGTTGCCGGACACGGTCAAGCAGATCGCCGTCCTGGACAGGACCAAGGAGCCGGGAGCCGCGGGCGAGCCGTTGTACATGGACGTGGTGGAGGCGCTGGCTACCAAGGGCATCACCGACAAGTACATCACGGGAGGCCGCTACGGCCTGGGTTCCAAGGAACTGAATCCGGGTATGCTGAAGGGCGTCTTCGACGAGCTGAGAAAGGACCGGCCCAAAAAGCATTTTACCGTGGGCATCGTGGACGACGTCACCCACACCAGCGTGGAGTGGGATCTGGACTACAACATCGAGAAGGACGATGTCACTCGCGCGGTGTTCTACGGTCTGGGCGCGGACGGCACGGTGGGCGCCAACAAGAACTCCATCAAGATCATCGGCGAGGAGACACCCAACTACGCGCAGGGTTATTTCGTCTACGACTCGCGCAAATCCGGCTCCATGACGGTCTCGCACCTGCGTTTCGGACCGCGCCCCATACATTCCACCTACCTGGTCAACCATGCGAACTTCGTAGCCTGCCACCAGGCTGTGTTCCTGGAGCGGATCAACGTGCTGGAGAAAGCAGTGGAGGGAGCTACCTTCCTGCTGAATACCCATGTCCCGGCCGAGGAAGTGTGGGACAGCATGCCGCTGCACATCCAGGAAGAGATCATTCGCAAGAAAATCAAATTCTACGCCGTGGACGCCTACAAGGTGGCGCGTGAGACCGGTATGGGCCAGCGCATCAACACGGTGATGCAGACGTGCTTCTTCGCCATCTCGGGAATTCTGCCCAGAGATGAAGCCATCGGCAAGATCAAGGAGACCATCTACAAGACCTACGGCAAGCGTGGCGAGGAAATCGTCAAGCGCAACTATGCTGCCGTGGATCAGGCGGTGGACAACATGATCGAAGTAACCGTTCCCCAGTCTGCCACCAGCACGGTCGAGAGACCGCCCGCGGTGCCGGCCGAGGCGCCTGATTTCGTCAAAAATGTCACGGCAAAGATGCTGGAGCGTCCAGCCGATCTGGTTGCCGACCACATACCCGTGAGCCTCATGCCGCTGGACGGAACCTACCCGACCGGAACCACCAAGTGGGAAAAGCGGAGCATTGCGCTGGAGATTCCCGTATGGGATCCGGATACCTGCATCCAGTGCAACAAGTGTGTCATGGTGTGCCCCCACGCGGTCATCCGCTCCAAGGTGTACGATGCGGATCTGTTGGAGAATGCTCCGCCAACGTTCAAGTCCACCAAAGCGCGCGGCCGGGAATTCGCTGAAGGTACGGTCTTCACCATGCAGGTTTCTCCGGAGGACTGCACCGGCTGTGGTCTGTGCGTGCAGGCCTGTCCCGCCAAGAACAAGGCCGAGGCCAAGCTCAAGGCGATCAACCTGTCGCCGCAGCCGCCGCTGCGCGCCTCCGAGCGGGAGAATTGGGAGTTCTTCCTCAACCAGATACCCAATCCGGACCGGCGCGAACTGAAGGTCAACACGGTCAAGGGAGCGCAGTTCCTGGAGCCCCTGTTCGAGTTTTCCGGTGCGTGTGCCGGGTGTGGTGAAACTCCGTATGTGAAACTCGTCAGCCAGTTGTTCGGGGACCGCATGTTGGTGGCCAATGCCACGGGATGCTCCTCTATCTATGGCGGCAATCTACCCACCACACCATGGACCACCAACGCGGACGGCCGCGGGCCCACATGGTCGAACTCGCTGTTCGAGGACAATGCCGAGTTCGGCATGGGGATGCGGTTGACGCTGGACAAGCACACCGAGTACGCCCGTGAACTGCTGACCCAGTTGCGGGATGAAGTGGGCGCGGAGCTGGCGGATGCCATTCTGACCAGCAACCAGAAGGACGAGGCGGAGATCTTCAACCAGCGGGACCGGGTCGCGGCCCTCAAGGAGAAGCTCGACGGTCTGGATGGTCCCGCCGTACGGCAACTCAGGACCGTGGCGGACGCGCTGGTGAAGAAGAGTGTCTGGATCATGGGTGGTGATGGTTGGGCGTACGACATCGGTTACGGCGGGCTGGACCACGTTCTGGCCTCGGGTCGCAACGTCAACGTGCTGGTCATGGACACAGAAGTGTACTCCAACACCGGTGGCCAGATGTCCAAAGCCACGCCCCTGGGGGCGGTGGCCAAGTTCGCGGCTGGCGGCAAGCCCATGATCAAGAAGGACCTTGCCCGGATGGTGATGGTCTACGGCAACGTCTATGTGGCGCAGGTGGCCATGGGGGCCAATGATGCGCAGACCTTGCGTGCCCTGCTGGAGGCGGAAAGCTATGATGGTCCTTCGCTGATCATCGCGTACAGCCACTGCATCGCTCACGGCATCAACATGCAGCAGGGTCTGGAGCAGCAGAAGATGGCGGTGGATACAGGGTACTGGCCCTTGTTCCGGTTCAACCCCGAACTGGCGGCGAAAGGCAAAAACCCGCTGCAGCTGGATTCACGGGCGCCGAAGGCCGCTTTCGAGGACTACGCTTACAAGGAGACCCGCTACAACATGCTTGTCAAGGCCAAACCGGAGGTGGCGGCGCGATTGCTGCAACAGGCGGAAGCCAACATCAAGCTGCGCTGGAGCATCTATCAGCACCTGGCCGAGATGTCCTATAACGGTGATTCCGCCCAGTAGCAGGCTTAAGCGCAACAGGCCACAACCCAGAAGGAGAACTCATATATGGATCTGTCGACGACGTATCTGGGCCTGAAGCTGAAGAATCCGCTCGTCGTGTCGGCTTCACCGCTGGCGCGGGATCTGGCCAGTATCAAGCAGATGGAGGATGCCGGAGCGTCAGCCGTGGTCCTCTTTTCGCTGTTCGAGGAGGAGATTCGCCACGAATCCGTGGAGCTGGACCATTATCTGAATGTCGGTACCAACAGTTTCGCCGAGGCGCTCGATTACTTCCCCGAGTACGAAAAGTACAACATCGGACCGGAGAAATACCTGGAACACATCCAGCAGGCGAAAAAAGCCGTTGATATTCCGGTTATCGCCAGCCTCAACGGCAGCACCATGGGGGGCTGGATAGAGTACAGTCACAAGATCGAGGCCGCGGGTGCCGATGCGCTGGAACTGAATATCTACCACATACCCACAGATGCCGGTGTCAGCGGTCAGGAGGTCGAACAACTCCATCTGAATATACTGACCGAGGTCAAGAAACACATCAGCATACCCGTGGCGGTGAAACTCGCTCCGTATTTCGGCTCCATGGCCCATGTGGCTCGGCAACTGGACTGGGCCGGTGCTGACGGATTGGTGTTGTTCAACCGGTTCTATCAACCGGACATCGATCTTGACGCGCTCGAGGTCACACCCAACGTGCTGCTCAGTACGCCGTACGACATGCGGCTGCCCCTGCGCTGGATCGCCATTCTGCACGGCCAGATAGAGGCGGATATGGCTGCCACCAGCGGCATCCATTCGGGCGCTGACGTAGTCAAAATGCTGCTGGCCGGCGCTACCGTCACCATGATGTGTTCGGCCCTTCTGCAGCATGGTATCGGGCATATCAAGGAGGTGTTGGACGGGCTGCAGACCTGGGTGACACAGCAGGACTATCAGTCTCTCGAACAGTTGCGCGGCAGCATGAGCCATGAACACTGTCCCAATCCGGCGGCTCTGGAACGGGCCAACTACATCAAGGCTCTGAACACCTTCCAACAGTACGCGCCATAGCGTGCGGGCAAGCGTGGACGCCAGACCTGGCGTCCACGCTTGCCTTACCGAGTCCAGCCATGACATGAACGGAACAGACTGTGATGAGCGTCTTCGGCGCACGGCGTGTTCGGGCGGATGCCGCCACTGTGCAACGACGGACCGCGGTCAGGATGCCGGGCATGCGACCGGGCCACTCTCCGGGCGGTCTTTTGCGCTGGCTTCGGCGGGACATTTTCTTGTTCCCGTATTCCTGGCCTGCATCGGTGCGGTGCTGGGCGAAAGCCATGGAGAACAGTTTATCGGCGCGGTCGCCGGACTCGGCGCCGGTATGCTGCTCAGCACGTTGGTGGCCAGAAGGCGTCGAGCGAATGAGGAGACAGTATGGCAGCGACACTGAAGGATCTTCCCGGTACCGGATCGTTTGCCCGGGGGATACATCCCGAGGACCGGAAGATCTTTGCCGCCGATGCCGCCATCGAGGTTGCACCCACCCCCAGGGACGTGATCGTACCCCTGCATCAGCATACCGGCGCCCCCTGTGAGGTGGTGGTCAAGAACAGGCAATCGGTTTCCATGGGGGAGGTCCTGGGGGAAGCGGAGGCCTTTGTCTCGGCGCCGGTGCACACGCCCATAGCCGGCAAGGTGGCGCGCACCGGCGTGGTCACGCTGCCCAATGGTAGGCATGTCGCAGCCGTTCCGGTCCGGTCCGACGGCGACCAGCTCGAAGGACAGGACCTGTTCGAGGATATGTTCGGGGGAGACTGGCCGGTGACGGATCTGGACGGTCACTCCGCTGATCAGATTGTGGATGCCGTGCGTCGCGCCGGAATCGTGGGTATGGGCGGGGCGGCCTTCCCAACCCATGTCAAGCTGACCCCCAACAAGGACAAGCCCATCGATGTCCTGCTGATCAACGGTTCGGAGTGTGAGCCCTATCTGACGGCGGACTACCGGCTCATGATGGAGGCCCCGGCGCCGATAATCACCGGTGCGCTACTGGCTGCACGGGCCATCGGTGCGGAGCGCATCGTCATCGCCATCGAGGACAACAAACCGCGGGCCATCGGCGCCATGGAGCAAGCGGTCGCGGGCACCGGCGTGGAGATTGCCGGAGTAACCACCAGGTATCCCATGGGCGGTGAGCGACAGTTGATTCCGGCCGTCCTGGACCGTGAAGTGCCCACTGGAGGACTGCCGCTGGATGTAGGGGTGGTAGTGCTCAATGTGGGGACCTGTGCGGCCGTTGCCCGGGCGGTGTTGCGCGGCAAGGCGTTGACGCACCGGATCGTCACGGTGTCAGGCTCCGGCATCGAATACCCCAAAAACCTGCTGGCGCCCATCGGTATATCGTACCAAGAACTGATCGATCATTGCGGCGGATTGCGCTCCAGCGCGGCCCGAGTGCTGTCGGGCGGTCCCATGATGGGATTTTCCCTGGGTGAATTGGATGCGCCCGTCACCAAGGGTACCAGCGGGATCACGGTGCTGACGCAGGATGATCTGATCGACCAGGAGGAAACCCCCTGCGTTCGCTGCGGTCGTTGCGTGGACGTGTGTCCCCTGAACCTGGTACCTACCAAGATCGCCCTGGCCGCCAGGCACCGCGACTGGGACTTGGCCCGGCAGTATCATATTACCGCCTGCATGGAATGCGGCTGCTGTGCTTATGCCTGTCCGGCGCAGATTCCGCTGGTTCAACTCGTCCGCATGGGCAAGGCTCTGCTGCCTCGTCCATGAGGAGATCGGCACGCACCGGGTTGGGGGCAACCTGTGTGTCCGGCACACCGGCGCGCGACCGTCCAGGTGGCGGCAACCGCCTACAGGCCGTGATGTCAAGCAGAATCTCCACGGAAAGAGCATAGCTTTATGGCAGAGGATACACCCAGAGAAGCCGAGGCGCAGGCCAGTCCGGAGGCGCATATCAATGTGGCGCCGTCGCCGCATCTGGCCAGCACCAGTGGCGCCTGTACCACTCGCTGGATGATGCTGGACGTGCTGATCGCGCTGGTGCCGCTCATCGTCGCCGCGCTGGTGGTTTTCCGCCTCTACGCCGTCAAGCAGCTGGCGATCTGCGTGGTGACCTGTGTGGTTGCTGAAGCGCTGTTCACCCGGTGGCGTGGACGGCACGCCAATCTGAACGACCTGTCCGCCGTAGTCACGGGGGTGATCCTGGCTCTGTCCTTGCCATGGAGCGCTCCCTGGTACGTGGGGCTGATTGCTGGAACGGTGGCCATAGGCCTGGGCAAGATCGTCTTTGGCGGACTGGGACAGAATCTGTTCAACCCGGCCATGGTCGGAAGGGCCTTCGTGCTGGTCTGTTTTCCCGTAGCCCTCGGAGCCACCGCGTACCAGAGTGACACGAGCGCGCTGGACGCGGTCACGGCGGCCACGCCATTGACCCGGGCTGTGCAGGATGGAGAGAGCGCGTCGCTGTGGTCGCTGTTCTTGGGCAACGTCAACGGGTCTCTGGGTGAAACCAGTGCATTGGCCTGTCTCGCCGGGGGGATCTTCCTGTGCCTGCGCCGGACGGCTTCCTGGGAGATCGCGGCCGGTACCATTCTGTCGACGGCTGTCGTTGCACTGATCGCCCAGCTGCTCGGTGACGGTGTGTTGAGCATGCTGCACCACATCCTGGCGGGTGCGCTGTTGTTCGGTGCCTTCTTCATCGCCACGGATCCTGTCAGCAGCCCGTTGACGCCCACCGGCAAGTGGATCTTCGGTGTTGGAATCGGCCTGTTCGTCATGCTCATGCGGCTGTTCAGCGGTTACCCGGAAGGCGTGATGTTCGCCGTCCTGCTCATGAACGCGACGACGCCGTTGATCAACCGCTGGACCATCCCGCGTCCTGTCGGCGGACCGGCTCCTGTCCAGGTTTGAGCGGAGGGATATGATGCGCAACAACTATTTGGCCCAGGCCTGGCTGGTGATTCTTCTGGGGCTGTGCTTCGGGGGAATGCTGGCCGCGGTAGAGTCGACTCTGAGTGGACGCATCGCTCAGAACAGATTGGACGAGACCGTAGACCAGATACCGAAACTCGTCCCAGGGGCCACCAGAGAAGCAAGCACGCAGGATGAGATCGACGGGGAGCGGGTTTTCCGCGCCGAAAATCCGGCAGGCCAGTTGGGCTGGGTGATATCCGGCGGTGGCCAGGGCTTTGCCGATCGCATCGAGTTGCTGGTGGGTGTGGACGCCCGGGTTCGGGAGATAACTGGTGTGTACGTTCTCGAGCAGAAAGAAACTCCCGGGCTGGGTAACAGGATCACAGAGGAAGGATTTCTGTCCCAGTTTGCCGGCTCACCGGCCGAGAAAGAGCTGGTCGTCGTCAAGACCGGTGCCAGGGCTGCCAACGAAATCGATGCCATCACAGGAGCCACCATATCGTCGGAAGCCGTATGCCGGATCATCAATCAAACCCTGAAAAGAATGCGCGGAGACCTGGTTGCCGCGCTCGACAAGGAGTGAACGGGCCATGACGGAAGCGGCAACCGCCGCCGGGCCTGTCGACAGCGGCCCGACCGCCGGCGAACGGTTCATCAACGGCATCCTGCCGGAGAATCCGATTTACCGCCAGCTCCTGGGCATGTGTCCCACGCTGGCCGTTACCGGCGGGATGCAGCCCGCTATGACCATGACCGGCGGAGTGCTGTTCGTGCTCGTGTGTGCCAACGTCATCGTCAGTCTCATACGCGGGTTGCTCAAACCGCATCTGCGCATACTCGTATTCACGCTCACCATCGCCACCTTTGTCACCATCGTGGACCGGTTCCTGGCGGCCTACATGTACCAGATGAGCAAGCAACTGGGGCCGTATGTGCCGCTGATCATCGTTAACTGTCTCATCATCAGCCGCTGCGAAGTGTGTGCCTCCAAGCAGTCGGTGCGGGTCGCCTTGGCGGATGCCGTGGGACAGTCCATCGGATTCGGCCTGGCGCTGGCCAGTATCGCCAGCGTGCGCGAGATCCTGGGATCGGGAACCTGGTTCGGTATGCGTGTCCTGCCTGCAGCCTGGCCTGAATGGGTCATCATGGTTCTGCCGCCCGGAGCCTTCATCACGCTGGGGCTGCTGATGGGACTGGTCAACTGGTACGTCGATCGGCGCCAGCCCTCACGGAGATAGGACGGCATGGAATATCTCGGTTCGCTGATTCTCATCGCGCTCGGAGCCGCGCTGATAAACAACTTCGTGCTCTACTACTTCGTCGGGATCTGCCCGTTTCTCGGTGTGTCCCGGCGTGTGGACATGGCCTTCGGCATGGGCTGCGCCGTGACCTTTGTGATATCCATCGCTGCCTTTCTGAGCTGGGTGTTCACCACCTTCATCCTCAGACCCGGGGCACCGCTGTCCAACTGGATCTGGAGCCTGGTCAATCCCGGTTCCGATACCGTGGTCGATCTGAGCATACTGAACTACCTGGTCTATATCTTCGTCATCGCCTCGTCGGTGCAGTTCGTGGAGATGTACGTACGCAAGTTTCACCCTCCATTGTACAAGTCGTTTGGTATATTCCTGCCCTTGATTACCACAAACTGTGCCATTCTCTTCGCTTGCCTGGAGATCATGAAACACGTTTCCGGGGTACCACCGGCACAGATGTGGGATCTGGGCCGCGCCTTGACGCTGGCCATATTCGGCGGAATCGGATTCACCCTCGCCATCGTGCTCATGGCGGGCATGCGCGAGGAACTGGATCTGTGCGATGTGCCCAAAGCGCTGCGGGGAGCCGGCATCACGCTCATCGTGGCGGGAATACTGGCTATGGCATTCATGGGCTTCACCGGCATGGACCAGAGTCTGTCAGGGTTGTTGACGGGATAAAGGAGGACGTCATGCTATCGGGAGAAGTGTTCCTGGCCGGCGGTGTCATGGCTGTACTGGCTGTAGGCATGAGCTATGTGCTGGGGTGGGCCAACAAGGCTTTTCACGTAGAGGTGGATCCGCGGGTCGAGAAAGCGGAAGATATTCTGCCCGGGGCCAACTGCGGCGGATGCGGGTATGTGGGATGCCGTGAGTATGCAGAGGCAGTGGTGCTGGAAGCTGAATCGGTGACCAAGTGTACCGTAGGCGGTGGCAGTGTCGCAGCGCAACTGGGCGAACTCCTCGGCGTGGAGGTGGAGGAAGCCTGGCCCTATCGCGCCGTCGTCCACTGTGGGGCCACCACGACGGACCGTCTGCAACAACACGAATATCGGGGTGAGCCTACCTGCTCGGCGGCCAATCTGGTCACTGGCATACAAGGTTGCATATACGGCTGCCTCGGTATGGGAGACTGTGTTCGGGCCTGCAGCTACGACGCCATCCATGTGATCGACGGCGTGGCACTGATCGACTACGATGCCTGCACGGGGTGCGGTGCCTGCGCCCGGATCTGTCCGCGTAACATCATCAGCATGGTCCCATTCAAGGCCGAACAGATGATGGTGGTCTCCTGTTCCAACAAGGACACGGGCAAGGATGTCACCGCGGTATGCAAGGTGGGGTGCATCGGCTGCAATGCCTGTGCCAGGGTCAATGACCTCATCCAGATCGAGGACGGCCTGGCCGGCATAGATTATGACCAGTACCAGCCGGAAACGGCGGACTTCAGTGCGGCGCTGGACAAATGTCCACGGGAGAGTCTCGTTCTGGTAGGCAAACCCTCGGAGAAGGATCTGGCTGCCGTAGCGGATCAGGACCTGCCGGACCGGATCGAGGCGGATTTCAAGACTACGGTGGACGACACCGAATGGCGCGGCTAGAAAACGGGACGGCGCCGCATGGGGGAGGAGCAGACACCGCAAGAGAACCCCGATGGCGCAGCACCAGGAGGATGCAGCACCAGAGGACAGGACACAGCCTCGTGGCCGCAAGGGCCGCGGGGCTGCTTCTATGTAATGTCCGATACCGGCGAGTCGTCGATCATGTTCCAGCCTCTCGGCCGCGTCGCGCCAAGGGGCTGTCTATATGTAGCGCAAGGTAGCGCAAGGTACCGGCTGGGCCTCGTGCCTGCCGAATTAAAGCAGCTTGTGTTCGTACCTCCTTACCAACGAAGCCGCCGCGTTGCCCGAGGTGTGGACCGGCAACGGGCCGGGGGTGCGTGGCTGGTCCGCGCTGATGGCTGGGCTAGAACTCGGTGGACCATGACATGGAAAAATAGCGGCCCGGTGCATTGAGCTCGAATCCGCGGGAGGTGGCGAGGTGGTCGCTATACGTTTGGTCGAGAAGATTCTCCACGCTCAACGTGAACCGATGCTGAACGGGACCCAGCCGCAGACCGGAGCGGCCGGCCGTGAGGGACAGCGTCCTGTAGCCAGGA
Organism: Candidatus Latescibacterota bacterium; assembly: GCA_007136405.1. Classification (GTDB taxonomy): domain Bacteria; phylum Latescibacterota; class UBA2968; order UBA8231; family UBA8231; genus SLHA01. Next base: position 46,369 of record SLHA01000087.1, on the reverse strand, counting down.
GTTTTCTGCTCTCCGGGAGCCACCCGGTTCTGGGCGCTTTTCCAGTTCCAGGCGGCTTCGTACCATGCGCGCTGACCGTAACGAACGGCGAGCCGTGCGTTGAAGGGGGGAATAGCAGGTAGTGGATCGTCTTCCAGGGTGTCCGTGCCCCGCACGTACGCGGCGGTAGCGGTCAGCAGCACATCGCGGTGCGGAACTACGGCAAGGTCGGTTTCGCCTCCCAGCAGCAGGGCGTTGCCGGCATTGGTCTTGCGTCGAGCCGGGCGTCCTTCGAATTCCGCCGGGGTTTCGATCACCATATTACGGATGCGGTTGACATAGGCCTGGCCGTTCCACACCAGGTGGCTGGTGCGCGCACTCAGGCCACCCTCCACGAAATACCCGTTTTCGCTGTCCAGCGCCGGATCACCGATGCGTACCAGGCTCCCAAGATCAACGTACAGAAAGCGTTCTTCCAGGCCTGGCGAACGGAACGAGCGTGCCAGGTTGAGATGCGCTTTCCAGTGCGACCTGAGGCGATGGGTGGCGCGGAACTGGGCGCTGAAGGAGTAGTCCCGATCGGTCTCTGCGTGCCACAAAACCCGATCACTGGGGGGGGTATAGCTGATGTACGTGGTCTCGCTGTCGATCTGGATGACGTCCAGTCGCAGACCGCTGTTGAGCGTCAGTCGAGGCGTGGGGGTGAACTCGTGCTCGATGTAGCCGCCTAGCGGACGATAGGTGCTGTTGGGCAGACTGCGATCTTCGAGTATGACCCGGTTGGTGGTCACCAGCGAGCTGTCCGGCGCCAGGATGTCGATATCGTTGATGCGGCGCCGGAGAGACTGCAGTTCCTTCTCCCAGCCTTCCAGGCCCACGACCAGGTCATGGTCTCCCAAGGCAAGCATGTGGTTCCAGCGGAAACCGCGGGTGTCATGGTCGGCGCCGGGTTGGATCAGCTGAGGACGAACGCGCCGCAGCGGGGCCGTATCCGTGGCCGGCAGATAGCTGACGATGTTGGGTTCGACTTCGACGCGCCGGTCGACACTCTGCCGGAACAGTCGAATCTCCGACTGCTGCAAGACCGGATGGACAGGTCGCCATGTCCAGGTGGCTTCCGCCAATTGACGCCGTGTGCGCGGATAGGAGACCTTCGCGGTGACCGGGAAGATGCCGCCGGCACCGGGTATGCCTACATCCCGTGCCTCGAACCACTGGTACCGCACGTCGACCGTCTGTGTCGCACTCACCTGGTACCCCGCGTTGAGGTGAGTCTGATAGTCCCGGAATTGGCTGTTGGGAACGGTGTCTCCACGGCCGTCGACATACGGGCCATAGTCGCGATACGACTGGGATAGCATGAGATACAGCCTCGGCATCCCCAGGCCGATCCGGGCGTAGCCGCTGAGCCCGCCGGATCCGGATTCATAACCGGTGTTCGTGGCGCCGGACCAGCGCGGGGTGGGGGCGAATCTACCGCTGTGCGGTATAACGTTGACCACACCGCCGGTGGATCCGGTGCCATACAGTACCGACACGGGACCTTTCAGGATCTCCAGCCTTTCGACGTCAGCGGGTGGTACCGTGCCGTACTGGGCGGCGAGTTCGGTCGTTGTGGATACACGATTGCCGTTCACCAGGAAAGCCACATGGTCTCGGCTCAGACCGCGCACGTGAGGCCGCGCACTCCACGGCATGTCCTGTCCCAGCGAGACGCCTGGCACGATGCTCGCTGAATGGGCAATGGACAGGGGCTGCCCGTCCATCAGCGCGGGTCCGGATAGTATAGCCGCAGAGCCGCCCAGATCGCCCGGTGCGGCGTGGCGACTGCGCGCGGTGACGATGACTCCGGCGACCGGACGGAGGTCCGGGGTCATCTCTACCTGGACGGCCCGGTCTCCCAGGGTGGAGAGCGACAGGGTGATAGTGCGTGTTTCGTAGCCTACATGCGTGATGGTCAATACGAGGCTGTCGGGTTGCACTGAGGCGAAGTAGAACGTGCCGTCGGCGTTGGCTGTGGTGCTGAGATTGGTACCCGCCAGGGTGATGCGAGCTCCGGCCAGGGGGCGATTGTCGCTGGCATCGACTACCAGGCCGTGCAGCGTGTTCGCGGCCGCCTGGACCGGAATCAACAAGCCAAGGTACAGCACGAGGAACGAGTGACGCAGGTTCATTGCCGGTATGCCCCTTTGTTTGTGAAAAAAATAACAATGTTACATATATAACAATATAGATTTGGAGCAGAAACGGTCAAGAGCACTGGGTGGCTTCGACAACGTACGTATCGGCGTCGGGCCCTGACGGTTCGGATCTCGCGCGGTCCTGCAGGGGGTGGCTTCGACTCTTACGCACTCCTGTCGGGTGGGGCTTCGCTCCAGGCGCGTCCATACCATGTCCAGCCCAGTTGGGCCGGTGACGGGGGAGCATAGAACGCGTTTTCGATCAGACTGCAACCATAGATCAACGCAAGCGAGACCAGCAAGTTGGCCACGGCGTAATAGTGCAGGGCCAGCGGGTCCACGGTGAAGCAGATCCAGGCGCTGGCGATAGTGGCAAGCAGACCGCCCGCGGCGGCACCGAGGCGATTGACGCGACGCGAGAAAAGCCCCAGCAGAAAAAGAGCCAGCAGCGGACTCCCCATGGCATTGATGATGCGGTTGGCGATCTCGAAGATGCTGCCCAACCGTCCTACATGAAGACTGAGAAATGTAGCCAGGCTGCCGAAGAGCACCACTCCGGCGCGGCTCAGGAAGAGTTCGCCGGGCCCCTTTTCCGGGTTCTGGCGCTGCCGGTAGAAATCCGAGATCAGTGCGGCGGTGCATGAATTGATGCCGGAGTCGATGCTCGACATGGTGGCAGCGAAGAGGCCGGCGACGATCAGTCCGGTTGCACCAACAGGCAGGGAGCGGACGAACTGGCTGAAAAAAAATACTGGCGGGGCGCCACCGTGTGCCGTCGGCATGGCGGTCACGGCGTGGCTATGGATGGCGAAACCCATCAATCCCAACAACAACAGGGCGAAGATGGCGCTGATGTAGTTTACCTGGAAGCCACGCCGGGCATGGTGCAGGGAGCGGGCGGTGAAATACCGCTGCACGACCACCTGATCCGCCCCGTACCGGGCCAGAAAGGCGACAAAGGTGCCTATCCAGCTACTCCACAGGGTGATGCGAATGGTGGGATCCAGCGCGAACATGCGCGCATCGAACGGATGAAAGGGGCGCCCAAGACCGGCATCGATGCCGGATTGCAGCATGCCGGTCAGGCCGTCTGGGTGCCGCCAGGAGCCGATGCCGATGCTGAGAATCACACCGCCGCAGAGGACGAAAAACTGGATGACATCGGTCCACATGACCGCTCGCATGCCGCCTGCCAGGGTATATACGGTGGCGATCGCTCCGGCGAGCAGGATGAGAATGCTGGTGTCGATGCCGGTGATCAGGGCCATGACGGTACAGGGCACGTAGATCAGCGTGGCCATCCAGAGCAGACGCCAGAGGATGAACAGACCGCTGGCCACGCGCCGGACGCGTACGTCGAAACGTCTCTCCAGGTATTCGTAGGCGCTGCTGACATTCATGCTGTGGTACAGGGGCATGATCACGCGGGTCACGGGCCATGCCACCAGGACGAAAACAGGCAGGGATAGCAGTACGTAGGAGCCGTTGGCGAAGACTTCGCCGGAGAAAGCCGTGTAGTTGATGGCGCTGAACGCCGTTACCATGATGGAGATGCCGATGGGAAACCAGTGCATCGACCGGCCGGCCAGGAAGAATTCAAGGAACCCCTGGCTACGCCTGGCATGATAGAACCCTAGAGTCAGGATCGACAGGATGTAGGCGAAGAAAACGGCGTAGTCGATGTTGTTCATCTATGGGACGGGCACGTACGGGCTGTATACGGATCGGGAGTATGCATTCGACTGAATGAGCGCCAGGCAGGAAACACAATGTGACCGGTACCGGCCGCCGGTGTCAGGGCGCCGGCGGCCGGGCTGCTGGCCAGAAAACATTAAGCACCGGCAGGTAATGCGTTCAGGCGCCGGCTGCCTGTACGGTTGCCTCCTGCGCGTGCGGCTCCTTGTGCAATACCACGGTGAAGGTCGTGCCGACGTCTTTCTCGCTGGCTACGGAGATCGTTCCCCCGTACAGCGCCACCAGTTTTTTGACGATGGACAGACCCAGACCGCTGCCCAGTATGGACGCGGTCTTCTCGTTTTTGATGCGGACGAACTCGTTGAACAGTCTGGCCGATTCCTCCGGGCTCATGCCGATGCCGGTGTCGGCGACGTCGATCCGGACCTGATCGCCCTGGTTTGCTACCGTGATGGTAACCGATCCCTCGTCCTTGTTGTACTTGACGGCATTGGACAGCAGATTGTTGAGGATGATCTCCAGTTCACCCCGGTCCGCATGCATGGTCAACTCGTCAGGAATGTCGGCATGGATGCTGATCTGCCGTTCCTGCGCCTCTGGCAACGCTGTCTCCACAGCCATCCGCACCGCTTCACATACATCGACCGACACCAGATCCCGCTGCTTCTTGCCCGACTCGATGCGGGTCAGATCCAGCAGGTCATAGATCAGCTTGCGCATGCCGTCCAGACGGATCAGGCTGCGTTCGACGATATGCCCGTACTGGCTGATCTGGTCTCCCAGGGCCTGTTTCTCCAACAGCCGCATGTACCCCTCTACCGCGGCCAGCGGCGCCTTGAGCTCGTGTCCCAGGACACGAATGAACTCGAAACGGATCTGTTTGCGTTCTTCCGCCAGCCGTAACGCCTGGCGGTGAAGCAGGAGATGGTGCGCTGCACGTTGGACCGTGGTGCGCAACTCGTCCGGAGTGAACGGTTTGACCACGAAGTCGAAGGCGCCGCGCTTGGTGGCTGTGATGACGGTCTGCAGGGAGCTGTACGCCGAGATCATCACGGTCAGTATATCCAGTCCCTGCTGCGCCAGCTGTTCCTGCACTTCGAGTCCGGAGATACCCGGCAGCTTGTAGTCGAGCAGGAGTATGTCCGGCCGTTCCGCCTGGATTCGCTCCAGCGCCTTTTCGCCGGAATCCGCCATTACGACGTTGAAGGCAACGGTCGTCTGCAAGTCGACTAGCTCGATCTGGTGCCGTCTCAGCGCCCTCTCGGTACCTTTGAGCATCCCCGGCTCATCATCGCAGACGAGCACATTGAGCGTTTCCGTCATGGCTTGGTTTCTCTTCGCGTTACCCCCAACGGGATTTCTGACAGACCGTCACGGGGCGACAAGCGGACAGGTTGCCGGCATCCAGAGCCGCACCGTCTGGTCGGTCCACCGGAGCTCGAGCGAACAGCCAGTCCGTGACCGCCCTATTCGCCCTGGCGCGGCATGGTCACGGTGAACGTGGTGCCGGTGGGCCCGGCGGCGGGGTCAGCATTGGATTCGCAGTGAATAGTACCCCGGTGCATCTTGACGATCCCGTACGTGACGGCAAGGCCCAGGCCCGTGCCTTTGCCGATCTGTTTGGTGGTGAAGAAGGGGTGGAATATTTTCTCCAGGTTCTCCGCCGGTACCCCGACTCCGGTGTCGCTGAGACGCAACGATATGGAGTCGGAATCCCCTTCCAGGCTGGCGGTAACCGTGCCTCCTTCGGGCATGGCCGTGTAGGCGTTGGTGATCAGGTTGCTGAGGACCTGTATGAACTGGTCCTTGTCCAGTTCGGCGATGGGATCTTCCAGGTGGCATTCGGTCCTGACTTCGATCCCGTCCGGTGGAGGCAGGGCCCGGAGCGTTTTGACGACCAGATCGTTGACGTCCACGGGCGTGCGAATGACGCGATTCTGCCGGGCGAAATCAAGCAGACCGGAGACGATGCTCTTGCACCGATCCGCCTCCTCGGCGATCATGCGCAGATCCTCGCGCAGCTCGTTGTCGGCAGCATCCTCCAGCAACAGGTGTGCGTACATCAGGACAACTCCCAACGGGTTGTTGATCTCGTGGGCGATACCCGCAGCGAGTTGGCCCATGCTGGCCAGCTTTTCCGCTTGAACGAGCGCCTCCTGGGCGCTGGCCAGCTCCTGGTTGGATAAGTTAAGTTCGTCAACTGTCGTGTGCAGTTGCTCGATGGCGTACGGCAGGCACATCTCGTTTTCCGCCAGCCCCATATACACTGCCGTGGCGTGCTCGTCGCAGGTGGCGTAGCCGCAGGCGCCGCAGTTGAGCTCGTCCTCGGGTTTGGTTTTACCCATGCGTTGCAGAATTTCCGCCAGTTGCCCTCTGGATGGCATGGGCATGCGCTGGTCCTGTGCCAGGAAACGGCGCGACATGTCCAGAGCCGAGAAGCGGTCTATGCTGTCCTTCCACTGGCTGCAGTCCAGGTCGCGAAGGCGCTGTTTGACGAACTGCGCCACACGGATGCGTCGCGTCAGCATGCTGGCCTCGGTGGTCATGCCGGCTCCCATGATGCAGCCGTTACAGCACAGCACCTCCAACAGGCGAGGCGTCATGCCCTCCGCGGCGAATTCCCGTATGGCCTCTTCGAACTGATAGGTGCCGCCGGCACTGATCACATCGTTAGTGATCAGATCCTCGTCGATGGCGGCCGTCTTGAGCAGACCTCGCTTCACGGCGAACACGGCGCCCATGTGAGCCTGTGGCGGATCGAAATCGCTGGGAACGATCTGGACCGGTGTCAGGCTGGCCAGGTCGAACAGGGTGCGCAACTCGGCAAAGGTGATGGCCTGGGTGACTTCCCCCTGTAGTTCCTCGCTCAGAGCCTCGCGCCGTTTGGCCAGGCATGGACCGATGAACACGGTGTGCAGAGCGTCACCGTGGTCCTGGCGCAGCGCCCGCGCCGCGGCGACCATAGGTGAGATCACGGGAGCCAGGGCCGGCACCAGATCCGGATAGTATTTCTCTACGAAACAGACGATGGCGGGGCAGGTGGTGGCAATGTAGCGTCTGCCGTCGTTGCGATCCAGTAGCCGTCGGTACTCCAGCGCCACCAGGTCGGCGCCATAGCCCACCTCGCAGACCATGTCGAAGCCCAGGGAGCGCAGCATGCCGACCAGGACGGAGGCGTCGATTTCGGCGAACTCCGCGGGAAAGCTGGGTGCCACGATCGCAGCTGTCCGGTGCGGAGACCGGAGCAGCGCCATGACTTCATCCGCAGCGCTGACGGCGATCTTGGCGTGCTGGTTGCACACCCTTACGCAATTGCCGCAACCGATGCAACGCTCAGGGATGACATCGGCCTGCCCTTCGACGATGCGAATGGCTCTGGCCGGACACTCGCGCACACACTGGTAACACGTCTTACAGCGGTCGCGCACGGTGTTGATCAGAGCGAGTGTCGCGGAGCCTTTCATAGGGCAACGGTCGCAGGAAGAATGTGCACGCTAGCGGTCTCCTTTCGATCACGACGAAGGAGCAGACTGCCGCACCAAACCGGCCACATTCGAACCCGGCACCCACCAACCCAGGTGACGGTTGCCGCATGCGGCGGGATACACCGCATGCGGGTGATGTCAACAGTCCGCATCCGGTCTCAGGTCTCGGAGTCGCTCCATGGCTCCAGTTCGCCGGCCAGGAAAGCGTGGATGTCGGCGGCGGCACGCCGCCCGGCTCCCATGGCGCTGACGACCGTTGCCGCTCCGGTGACAACATCACCGCCGGCCCAGACCCGTGCTGTGGTGGTTCGTCCCGTCTCCTCGTCGGCGATCACCGTGCCCCATCTGCTGCGCGACAACGACTCCGCCTCCACGAAGACCAGAGGATTGGGGCTTGTGCCCAGAGCGAAGATGACGGTGTCAACCGGCAGGTCGAATTCCGATCCTTCGACGGGTACCGGCCGGCGTCGCCCGGAGTCGTCCGGCTCACCCAACTGCATGCGGATGCATCGCATCCCGGTGACCTTGCCGGCCTCATCGCCCATGATTTCGACGGGATTGGTCAGGAAGTCGAAAATGACTCCTTCTTCCTCCGCATGATCCACCTCTTCGGCACGGGCTGGTACCTCCTCCCGCGACCGGCGGTACACGATATGCACCTCTCCCCGGCCGTTTCCGTGCAGTTCCTGCAGACGAATGCTGCAACGGGCTGCATCCATGGCCACGTTGCCGGCGCCGATGACGACCACCCGTTCGCCGATCTTGACCGGGGTGTCGTACTGAGGGAAGTCATATCCGCGCATCAGGTTGACGCGACTGAGGAACTCGTTGGCCGACATGACGCCGTTGAGGTTGACACCCGGAATATCCATGAACGAGGGCAAGCCGGCGCCGGTGCCAAGAAAGACCGCGTCGTATTCGTCCAGCAGTTCAGCCAGCGTGGCGATGCGCCCGATGACATGGTCGACGCACAGCCTGATCCCGAGGTTCTCGATGGCATGGTTGATCTCCCCCATGACCACGCTCTTGGGGAGCCGAAACTCCGGTATGCCGTAGGTCAACACCCCTCCCGGCAGGTGCAGCGATTCCAGCAGGGTGACGTCATGGCCCTGGCGAGCTACATCCACCGCGCACACGAGACCCGCCGGCCCCGAACCGACGACGGCGACGCGCTTGCCGGTGGATGGGGCTTTTTCCAGCGCCTGCGTGCGCTCGCGCAGTTCCCAGTCTCCTACGATCCGTTCCAGCCGGCCGATGGCCACGGGTTCACCCTTTTTGCCCAGGATGCACAACTGTTCGCATTGTGTCTCCTGGGGGCAGACGCGGCCGCAGATGGCCGGAAGGCTGTTCCGGGTTTTCATGATGCGCACTGCCTCGGACAGGTTCCCGGTGCGCACAGCCTCGATGAAACCGGGAATGTCCACATCCACCGGACATCCCTCGACGCACCGCGGCCTGGAGCACTGCAGGCACCGCTCAGCTTCCAGCCGGGCTGCTTCGGTTTCCAGCCCCAGGGCCACCTCGTCGAAGTTGGCGCGACGCGCGGCGGCATCCTGGACCGGCATGTCCTGCCGCGGTATGCGCATCCGTTCCTTGTTCGTGAGTTCAGCCACTTAGCTCCCTCCCCTGGCCACGGCTTCGTCGAGCTGGCAGCGGTGCTGCCAGCGCTCCACGGCCTGCTGCTCTTCCTCCCGGTAGAACTGCTGGCGCGAAAGCAGGTTGTCCCAATCCACCTTGTGGCCGTCGAATTCCGGGCCGTCGACGCAGACGAACCGGGCGCCGTCTTCCAGCAGGCACCGGCAGCCACCGCACATGCCGGTGCCGTCGACCATGATGGTGTTCAGGCTGACGATCGTCGGCACCTTGTAAGGGCGGGTGGCCAGAGATGCGAATTTCATCATGATCGCCGGTCCGATAGCCCAGACGCGAGCTATCTGACCCGGCCGCTCCTCGAGGAGCTCGGTGAGCGGCTCGGTCACCACTCCCTGCCTGCCGCGACTGCCGTCATCCGTGCATACGATCAGGCGGTTACTCACCGACTCCATGCGCTCTTCCCAGAAGAGCAGATCACTGGAGCGGGCGCCGATGATGGAAACGACTTCGTTGCCGGCCTCCTTCAGGGCTCGAGTGATGGGAAACAGCGGAGCGATGCCCACGCCGCCGCCCACGCAGGCCACGGTTCCGTACTGCTGAACTTCGGTGGGATGGCCCAACGGACCGGCAAAGGTGGCCAATCCGTCTCCGACACGCAGGGTACCCATCTCCATGGTGGATTTGCCCACTTCCTGAAGGATGATGGTGATGGTGCCCTTATCGCGGTCGAAGTCGGCGATGGTCAGCGGAATGCGTTCACCGTACTCGTCCGTGCGCACGATGACGAACTGTCCGGCCCGGGCTTTGCGTGCCACTCCCGGCGCGGCCACGACCATCAGGTGGCAGGTCGGGTTCAGGCGTTCCTTGTGCAGGATTTCGTACACGTCTTTCTCCGTAGAGCGGCGCAGGCTACGGCGGCCGGCCGGTTTGCTCGGGTTCAGGCAGACCGTCGTAGCCGCGGCTGGAAGGCGATGGCGGGAGCGGGTCTCAGGCGTTGAGGAGCCGCTCTATCTCGCCGCACAACTGTTCGGCACGAACCGGTTTGTCGATCCAGGCGTCCGCCTTGATCCATGACTGTTTGTCGTCCGGATCGATGTTGAATTCCAGCCGGGTTTCCGCCGCCACGCTGGTAAGGATGATGACCGGGGTTTCCGGGTATAGTTGCTTGATGCGATGCGAAAGGACGAAACCCGAGTCCATGTTGTCCATCATCAGATCAACCACCGCCAGGTCCGGCCGGGTGGACATCAGCAAGTCTTCGGCCGCGGATTCGCCCTCGGCCGTAAGCACCTGGTAACCGGCACTCTGGAGTTCGATGGCCAGGATCTCGCGCTGGTCCGCGTCGTCGTCTACGATAAGGATCTTCTTGTCGTCGCTCATATTCATACCTGTCAGATGAGGACTTCGCGCTTGGTGTAGTGCGTATGCAGCAGTTCGTGACTCTTGTGGCTCAGCGGTTCGCCCAGGAAGACCTCGTACAGCCTGGCGACCTCGGTGTTGGCGTGGCTGGTGCGCACCGTCTCGTCCCGATCGATGGAGTACAAGGCCTGCAAACGAGCTTTGACCATGTCCTGGTCTGTGTTCAGAGGCTGGCCGCCTCCGGCGACACATCCGCCGGGACAGGTCATGATCTCGATAAAGTGCAGATCCTGCCGGCCATTCCTGATCTGTTCGATGAGCTGGCGCGCATTACCCAGGCCGCTGGCCACGGCTACGCCGACACGAATACCGGCGATCTCCACTGCCGCCTCCTTGATGCCTTGTGTTCCCCGGAGGGGCTGGATTTTGAGATCCGGCAGGTCTTCTCCGGTGATCAGGTAGTGCGCGGTACGTACCGCTGCCTCCATGACACCGCCGGTGGCACCGAATATCTTGCCTGCCGTAGTGCGTTCGCCCAGGGGTGAATCGGCCTTGCCGGCCGGCAGGTCTTCCAGGCTGAGCCCTGCAGTCTTGATCATGCGGGCCAGCTCGCGCGTAGTCAATACCGCGTCGATGTCGGCCTGGCCGTCGTGACCGTGTTCCGGACGGCCCATCTCGAACTTCTTGGCCACGCAGGGCATGATCGAGACGGAGAATACGTTGGCCGGATCCACGCCTTCCTGTTCGGCCCAGTAGGACTTGGCCAGCGCGCCCAGCATCTGCTGCGGGCTTTTGCAGGTAGACAGGTTGGGAACGAAATCCGGATAAAACTGCTCGACGAACTTGATCCAGCCGGGGGAGCAACTGGTCAGCATGGGCAGCACACCGCCGGTCTGAATACGCTGCACCAGCTCTGAGGCTTCCTCCATGATGGTGAGATCGGCGGTGAACGAAGTATCGAAGACCCGGTCGAAGCCCAGGCGCCGCAGTGCGGTGACCATGCTCCCGTTCGCGTCGATGCCCCGCTTCAAGCCGAACTCCTCGGCTATGGTGACCGATACCGCAGGCGCATGCTGGACCACCACGGTTTTCTCCGGATCGCGGATAGCGCGCATCACCCGGTCGATGTGTGACTGTTCGGCCAGGGCGCCCGTGGGGCAGGCGATGATGCACTGGCCGCAGTTGATGCAGCTGGACAGATTGAGACCGGTGTCGAAGGCGGTGGCCACCGTGGCCTGGCTGCCGCGGCGGGCGAAGTCGATGGCCGCCACGCCCTGTACTTCCTCGCAGACCCGCACGCACTTGCCGCACAGAATGCATTTGTCCGGATCGCGTACGATGGAGGGGCTGGACACATCCAGCTTGCCCACACTGCGTTTGCCGCTGAACAGACGCTGCCTGACGCCCAGCTCCTGCGCCAGTTGCTGCAGATCGCAGCCACCATTGCGGATGCAATACAGGCAGTCGTCCGGATGATTCGACAGGAGCAGTTGCACTATGGTGCGACGAGCTTCCAGGGCGCGGGCGGAATGGGTCTGGATCTTCATCCCCTCGCTCACCGGAAACGAACAAGAGGGAACCAGGGCCGGCGCTCCCTCCACCTCCACGGCGCAAAGCCGGCACGCACCGGTGGGAGTAAGGCCATCGACATGACACAGCGTGGGCACGTGAATGCCCTCGCGCCGCAGAGCGGTGAGAAGAGTCTCACCTTCTTTGGCCTCCACTTTGCGTTTGTTTACTTCTATATTGACCATCTCTAATCCTCGACTGTATGCAGCCCCCAAGGTCAGTTGGGCTGGGTGAAATGCAAGTCACACCGCAGGCACCTTCTGGCCTCGCGGACAGCGTCCTCTTCGCTCATACTCAGCTCGACTTCGGCGAAACTGGTGCACCGCTGGTCGCGGGCCAGGCAGGGCGGCGCCACGCGGGCCTCGATCTCCCCACCGTCCTCTCCGGACGCCACCGGTTCGATGTATACGCTGGGAAGTGCGGTTCGGGGCAACACCCGCATCTGCCTGCCGGTCAGGTAGCGTTCGATCATGACGGCGGCCTTCTTGCCGGCGGCAAGGGCGTCTATGACCGTGTTGGAGCCGGTTACCACATCACCACCGCCAAAGACGCCGGCGCGGTTGGTGATGAAGGACTCCTGGTTGATGGACAGCGTGCCGTTTCTGGACAGGTTCAAGCCATCCAGGACGGTTACTTCCGGCTGCTCTCCGATAGCCACGATAAGCGTGTCCAGAGGAATCTGCTCCTCCGTTCCCGGGACAGGCACCGGCCGCCGCCGGCCGCTCTCGTCCTGCTCGCCCAGACGGTTGTGGATGATTTCCAGACCGGTAAGGCGGCCGTCCCTGGACAGTACCCGTACCGGAGCCACCAGGGGCCGGATGTCGATGCCTTCCTCCAGGCAAGCCTCTACCTCTTCCTCGAATGCAGGCATCTCGTTGCGGGTACGGCGATAGTACACGGTCACCGAATCCACGCCTTCCTGACGCAACGCTACGCGGGCCGCATCCATGGCCGAGTTGCCGCCACCGACGATTCCGACCCGCCCTTTGGCCAGCTGTTCGCCGTGGAGATTGAACCGCTTGAGGAAATCGATGCCGGGATACACGCCGTCCATGTCATCCTCGCCGGGAACGTCGAGTTTGCGGCTCTGGTGTGAACCGAGCGCTACGTATACGGCCCGGTACCCGTCAGCCAGCAGGGAATTCACGGTGAAGTCCCTGCCCAGCTCGGTCCCGAGCTTGACTTCGGTGTTCTCGTTGAGCAGGGCCTCGATTTCCCGGTCAAGGACCTCCCGGGGGAGGCGGTATTCCGGAATGGCACTGGTGAGCATGCCGCCGAGGATCTGCTCGCGCTCGAAGAGCGTTACGCGGTATCCATCCGCAGAAAGGTAATGCGCTGCCGCCAGGCCGGCCGGTCCGGAGCCGATCACGGCAATCCGTGGGGCATCTGGAGCCGCTGGTTTGACCATGGTCTTGTATACCGATGGATCCACGTTGTCCACGACGAAGCGCTTGAGGTTGCGAACCGCGATAGGCTCGCCGCCGGTGCTGCCGGCGCGGCACAGTTGTTCGCAGGGATGGTCGCAGACGCGGGCACAGACCGATGGCAGGGGATTGGCCTGGCGAATGACGCGATATGCTTCCTCATACTCGCCGCGGCCGATATGAGCCACGTAGCGCCACACCTCGGTTTCCACCGGACAGGTGGTCTGGCAGGGGGCTCCCGCCAGATCCCGGCAGGTGCCCGATGGGCAGCGCCTTTCCTGGATATGCGCTTCGTATTCGTCCGCGAACCAGCGCAGTGTACTGAGCACCGGATTGGGCGCGGTCTGGCCCAGACCGCATAGCGAGGTGGAACGGATGACATCGGCCAGGCCTCTAAGCTGTAGCACGCCCTGAAAACGGATCAGCGCGTCGATGCCTTCTTCCTGATGGCGCGATCGGGTGATGGCCTGCAGGATCTCCAGCATGCGTCGCGTGCCCTCACGGCAGGGGATGCACTTGCCGCAGCTTTCGCTCTGGATGAACTCCATGAAATACTTGGCCAGATCCACCATGCAGGTGGTCTCGTCCAGTACGACGAACCCCCCTGAGCCCATGATGGCACCGAAATCCCTGAGTTCCTCGTAGTCGCACCGCAGCTCCATGTGCGCCTCCGGAATACAACCGCCGGAAGGACCGCCGATTTGAACCGCCTTGCATCGTTTGTTGTTGGGAATGCCTCCACCGATCTCGAAGACGATGCGGCGGATCTCCGTGCCCATCGGCACTTCCACCAGGCCGGTGCGATTGACCATGCCGGACAGAGCGAACACCTTGGTGCCTTTGCTCTTCGCCGTTCCCATGGCACTGAACTGTTCCCAGCCCATGGTCATCAGGGCGGCGATGTTGGCCAGCGTTTCGACATTGTTGATGACGGTAGGTTTGCCGAACAGGCCCGAGGTGGTGGGATATGGTGGCCGCGGCCGTGGCATGCCGCGTTTACCTTCTATGGAGTGAATGAGGGCGGTTTCCTCGCCGCAGACGAAGGCACCGGCACCCATCTTGATGATGATGTCCAGGTTGAAGCCGCTGCCGAGTATGTTGTCGCCCAGCAAGCCGCACTTTTCAGCCCAGGCGATGGCATCCGTGAGCCGCTTGATGGCCAGCGGGTATTCCGCGCGGATGTAGATGTACGCCTTGGTGGCGCCGATAGCATAGGCGGCGATTACCATGCCTTCCAGGAGGCGGTACGGGTCGCTTTCGGCCACAGCCCGGTCCATGAATGCCCCGGGATCGCCTTCGTCGGCATTACAGATCAGATACCGCTGGTCCGCGGCGGACTGGCGCGCGAAACGCCACTTGGTACCGGTGGAGAACCCGGCGCCACCGCGGCCGCGCAGGCCGCTTTTCTCGACGATGTCACAGACTTCGTCCGGAGTATACTGGGAGAGTGCCGTGGCCATGGCACCAAAGCCTCCCCGGGCGATGTATTCGTCGGCGCTGGCCGGATCGACGATACCGCAGTTGGCCAGGACCCAGCGCTTCTGCGGCGCCATGAAGGGGTGCTCGTCCAGATAAGCAACGTCCTCCCAGGGTACCAGATTTTCGTCCCGGAACTGACCCAGCAACAGATCCGGCGGGATGACGCCGGACAGCACCTGCGAGAGCAGGCCGGGTACCGCCTCGGCGGTAAGGTTGCCGAAGGACACGCGTTGCCGTCCCGGCAATTGAATGTCCAGTATGGGTTCTTCGGAACACAGACCCACACAGCCCACTTCGACTACTTCCGCCTCTACCTGCTGGTCCCGCAGATAGGCGTGGACGCTCTCGATCACTTTGGCCGCACCCGCGCCCAGACCGCAGGTCCCGGCACCGATATAGACGACCGGTTGCGCCAGTTGCTGGCGCCGCAGGACGGCGATGCGCTCATTCAGAGTCTGCTCGTCTTCGCTGGTAGCCACGGCCAGACTGCCCGTCCGGAGCATTTTCAGAAGGGCCAGATCCGGTGCCTGGGGCACATCCCAGCACCGGTTGGATCTGCCGTTTCCCGTTTTCTGCCTTTCACCCGGCTGCATGGACCGACTCCTTCTCCCGACATTCATGGATGATGCTGGCGACTTTGGCAGGGGTTGCCTTGGCGTAGAATTCACCATTGAGGTTGACCACCGGAGACAGGCCGCAGGCACCCATGCAGGCGACCACCTGAAGGCTGAACAGCCTGTCGCGTGTGGTTTCCCCGGGTCCGATCCCCAGCTGCTTGACCAGCATGTCCAGCACCTTGTCAGAGCCCTTGACATGGCAGGCCGTGCCGCGGCATACCATGAAATGGTATTTCCCCTGGGGCTGGAACCGGAACTGGTTGTAGAACGTAGCTACTCCGTAGATCTTGCTTGCCGGCAACTTCAGGTGCTGACCGATGGCAAGAACCGCTTCCCGGGACACGTACCCCTCCATGTCCTGCAACTCCTGCAGCAGGGGGATGAGGTGGTCGCGTCCGGCCTCCTGATGCCGATCCAGGATGGCCTCGTACTTCTCACTGGTCACTTGTGCCATGGCGCTCACTCCACAGGATAGGTGGCGGGTGCGGGATCAACCGTCCGCCTGAGGTCTGCCACTACGCGCAAAGAATGCGACGGTTTCCAGCTTGATGGTGATGTCCAGATTCTCCACATATACCCGGGCGGGAACCTGGAGCGCCACGGGCGCGCAGTTCAGGATGCCGGTTACCCCGGCATTGATGAGCGCATCCGCGGTCTGTTGGGCGACATCCGCCGGCACGGTGATGATGCCCACCGTGATGTTTTCGCGGCGGATTACGTCGCTCATTTCCTCCATGGGGTGACATCGGCATCCGTGCAGCACGCGGCCGGTTTTGTCCCGGGCGGTGTCGAACGCGGCCACCAGCCGCAGGCGGGTCTTACTGCCATGGCTGAAATACGTGAGTATGGCCTTGCCGAGGTTGCCGACTCCGACCAGGGCGACCCGCTGGCCCTCCGGTGTATGGATGTATTCCGTGATGATCGACCCCAGAGCCTGAACATCGTATCCCGTATTGGGCGTTCCGGAGCATCCCAGACCCATGATATCCCGCCGGACCTGTGCGGCAGAAACTCCGGCCAGGCGCGCGAGTTCATGGGAATAGACCCGTCCGCTGGTACTGCCGACGCCCGTGGACAGCAACCGCCCATAGAGACTCAGGCGCGAGATGCATTTAGGAGAAACCGCCTGTCTGCGACTCACCCTACAATCTCCCGTGAGGGATTTGTGAAAGCAGTAACGTTGTGAATTGCATAACAAACTATGGGGGATGACGGCATCAGTCAAGGGGGTTTCGGTCAGGGAGTTGCTGGCTGGGATGCTCAGAGGGTTTCCTGGCTATGGTGCTCGGGAAGTTTCTTGTGTAGCCCGTCTTCTTGTTGGATGTATCATGCTTGACCCGGGTCCTGGGGCGGGTCGTATCGGGTGGTGGGCCGGTGTCGAGCCTGCGTGCGACTGCGTCCGAGCTGTCGGCTGCGTCCGGTCTGGGATGTCAAGGCATGCATGGGCGGATTATGGCGGTTCTTTGTCTGGCGTGTCGGCCGGCGTGTTTGGGCGTATGCGGCCTGCCGGCCAGGGCAGGCGGTGACCTGCTTTTCGGGTTGGCGTCTGTATTTGGTGCCTGTATATGGTATTATTATGTATCTGTGAAAAAAATCACAACGTTACAGGATTAACAAGCTAAGCACCGTCTGTTCGCCTGTCAAGCAACCCCCGGCCTGTGGCCGGCCCGCACCTGGAAGAAACGTCGCTTAAGTGCGCCGTTGATGGGTTCACTTCGGAGTAGGATGGTTGTAGGAAGCTCTCCCGGCCGTAGGCCAGACTGCTCCTGAGAGAAAAGCGGCGGTGGTATTTCCCGGCAGCACAGGCTGTGGCCCCTGGCCGCGGTTATCGCAGGCAGAAACTGGCGCGCGGCTGTCGCCAGCGGCGTCTCCGGGTTGCTGTCAGTCGACGCGCCCCTTGCCGGGATGCAGATGATTTCCGAGATTGTGAAACTCATAACGTTAACCCGGTCCGGCGGAATCGCGGTCCGGCCACCACAACTGAGCATCGATGTGGAGCTTTTTTTGCTTCCGCAGTGTTGCGCTCTTTCATTGTGTAGCAGTGCAACGCCAGTTCGTTTTTTCTACTCACCGCGTCCGGAGAAGACGAGGTTGACATGACCGAGAATCGAGCAGGAACCGTCAGGAGGATCTGCCAGGATCACGGTGGTGATCGTACGCGCATGATGGACATCGTGCTGGCGGTGCAGAAAGAATTCGGCTACGTCCCGTCAGCGATGATGGACGTCATAGCGGCGGAAACGGGAAGCCACCGCGTGGAAGTGGAAAGCGTGGTCTCTTTTTATGCCTTCCTGTCCAGTCGCCCCAAAGGCAAGGTGATCATCCGCCTGTGTGACGACATCATCGACCAGATGGCAGGCGCAGAGCGGGTGAGGCAGGTGTTCGAGGAGGAACTGGGTATACGGGTTGGACAGACCACGGCGGACGGCCGCATCACCCTGGAGCACACCCCTTGCATCGGTATGAGCGACCAGGCGCCGGCAGCGCTGGTGAACGATGTGGTGGTGACAGAACTGAACGGCGACAAGGCCCGTGAGGTGGCCCGATCGCTGCTGGAGTACATGGACCCTGACCGACTGGTGCGGGAATACGGCGACGGCAACAACGCCCATGAACTGATCCAATCCATGGTACACAACCACATCCGGCGCCGTGACCAGGTCATTCTGGCGGACATGACGCCGGGAGAAGCCCTGAACAAGGCGCTGGCCATGAGTCCCGCAGAGGTCATACGGGATGTCAACACGGCGCGTCTGCGCGGGCGCGGCGGTGCCGGTTTTCCCACCGGCATGAAGTGGAACTTCACCCGGCGCGCAGCGGGCACGGATCGATACGTCGTCTGCAACGCGGACGAGGGAGAACCGGGGACCTTCAAGGACCGGGTCATCCTGACCGAAGCGACCGACCTGATGATCGAAGGCATGACCATCGGCGGATACGCTGTCGGTGCCAACACGGGGATCATCTACCTGCGCGCCGAATACGCCTACCTGCGGGCCTACCTGGAACACGCTCTGGAAGAGCGACGCCGCCAGGGGCTCCTGGGTAAGTCCATCTGCGGCAAGCAGGGGTTCGATTTCGACATCCGGATCCAGATGGGCGCCGGTGCCTACATCTGCGGGGAGGAGACATCTCTGCTCAGCTCATGCGAGGGCGAGCGCGGCGATCCCAAGAACCGGCCGCCTTTTCCGGCGGAGAAGGGTTACATGGGCAAACCCACCACGGTCAACAACGTGGAGACCTTCTGTTGTGTGGCGCGCATCCTGGAGAAGGGGCCGGGCTGGTTCGCGCAGATCGGTTCGGAAGGCAGCAGCGGCACCAAGCTGCTGAGCATTTCGGGGGATTGCCGGGGGCCGGGTGTATACGAAGTTCCGTTCGGCATCTCCCTGCGGGAAGTTCAGCGTATGGCGGGAGCGGTGGATACTGCGGCCATGCAGATCGGGGGACCCAGCGGCCAGATGGTCGGGCCGGAGGATTTCGACCGTAGCATCTGCTTCGACGACATCTCCACGGGCGGCTCCATCATGATCTTCGGTGCTGACCGGGACCTGCTCCACGTGGTGGACCAGTTCATGGCCTTCTTCATCGAGGAGAGCTGCGGCTACTGTACCCCCTGCCGCGTCGGCAATGTGCTGTTGCGCAAGCGTCTCAACGCAGTCCGCCAGGGATTGGGCACCGCTGCGGATCTGCAGTACCTGCAGGAGCTGGGAGAGACCGTCAAGCTGGCCAGCCGCTGCGGCCTGGGACAGACATCTCCCAATCCCATCCTGACAACCCTGGAGAGATTCCGACCGCTGTACGAGGCGAAGTTGAAGGCGGAGGACGACGGCTTGCTGTCGACCTTCGACGTGCGGTCCGCCATGTCCGAAGCGGAAGCGATAACCGGCCGGTCCTCGGTCCATTTCAGCAAGGCATAGGGGAATACCATGGGTGACAAGATTACTTTCACGATCGACGGCAAGGATATCGAGGCGGACGCCGGGCAGACCATTCTGGAAGCGGCGGAAGCTGCCCACATGTACATTCCGCGGCTCTGTGCCCATCCGGATCTGCAACCGTACGGCAGCTGCCGGGTATGTACCGTGCTGGTCGACGGCCGGCCACAGTCGGCCTGCACGCAGCCGGTGGCAGCAGGCGCCGTGGTCGAAAGCGGCACCGATAAGGTGACTGAGATACGCCGGCAAATCATCGAGATGCTGTTCGTGGAAGGCAACCATTACTGCATGTTCTGCGAGAAGAGCGGCAACTGCGAACTGCAGGCTCTGGCTTACCGCTTCGGTATCACCGCACCACGCTATCCCTATCTGTTTCCGCATCGGGATCTGGACGCCACGCACCCGGACGTATTCATCGATCGCAACCGGTGTGTGCTGTGCGGCCGCTGCGTGCGGGCTTCGCGCGATGTGGACGGCAAAAATGTCTTCCAGTTCGTCGGCCGTGGCCCGGAAAAACGGATTGCCTTCAATTCGGAAGCCAACCTGGCGGGAACCAACCTGGACGTGATGGACAAGGCTGTGGACGTGTGTCCCGTGGGCGCCATCCTGCGCAAGCGCGAGGGCTTCCGCATTCCCGTGGGCAGACGGGCTTACGACCATGTCCCGATCGGTTCCGACATCGAGACCACCGCAGCCAAGTGAGACAGAGGAAACGGAAATGGGTAAACCTATAATCGCGACAACATCCCTGGCTGGCTGCTTCGGCTGCCACATGTCCATCCTGGACATCGATGACAGGATCCTCAAACTCTTCGAGCTGATCGACTTCGACCGTTCCCCCATCAACGACATCAAGCACATCAGCCAGCGGTGCGCCGTGGGGCTGGTCGAGGGCGGGTGTGCCAACGAGGAAAATGTGGTGGTATTGCAGGAATTCCGGCAGAATTGTGACGTCCTGGTGTCCGTGGGGGACTGCGCCACCATGGGAGGCATTCCCGCGCTGCGCAACACCATCTCCCTCAAGGAATGCCTGGACGAAGCCTACCTGAATGGGCCCACGGTCTTCAATGCCACCGGCAAGGTGCCGGACAGCGAGGATATCCCGTTGTTGTTGAACAAGGTGTATCCGTGCCACGAGGTAGTGAAGATGGACTATCACCTGCCGGGATGCCCGCCGCCGGCCGACGCCATCTGGGAGGCGCTGGTGGCGCTCTTGAACGGCAAGCCGCTGGAACTGCCCTATGAACTCATCAAGTACGACTGATCCGACAGGAGGACGGCTTTGACAGCTACAACCGAAAGCAGGAAGATCGTCATCGAACCGGTGACCCGGGTCGAAGGCCACGGCAAGGTCACGCTCCTGCTCGACGATGAGTCCAGGGTCAAGCAAGCGCGCCTGCACATCGTCGAGTTCCGCGGTTTCGAACGGTTCATTCAGGGGCGCCCCTACTGGGAGCTGCCCGTACTGGTGCAACGCCTGTGTGGTATCTGTCCGGTAAGCCACCATCTGGCCGCGGCCAAGACGGTGGATCGTCTGGTAGGCGGAGAGAATCTGACGCCGACCGCCCTGAAAATGCGACTGCTGATGCATCACGGGCAGTTTTTCCAGTCCCACGCCCTGCACTTCTTCCATCTCTCGTCGCCGGACCTGCTCTTTGGCTTCGATGCCGACGTGGCCGTGCGCAACGTCGTCGGCGTGGCGGCCAAGTTCCCGGATCTGGCCGTGCAGGGGGTGATGATGCGGCGTTACGGACAGGAAGTGATCAAGGCCACGGCCGGCAAGAAGATCCATGGCACCGGCGCCATTCCCGGCGGCATCAACAAGAATCTGACCATCGAGGAGCGCGACACGCTGCTCGCGGAGATGGACCAGATGCTGGAATGGAGCCAGGGAGCGGTCAAAGTGGCCAAGGATTACACCCTGGCAAACCTGGACACCCTGGCCGGATTCGGCTCGTTCGACTCCAACCATCTGTCGCTGGTTCGCCAGGACGGGGCTTACGACATTTACGACGGGGGGTTGCGGGCCCAGGACGCGCAGGGAAACATCATCTTCGACCATGTGGACAATCAGGCTTACACTGAGTATCTGGCGGAAGAGGTGCGGGACTGGTCATACATGAAGTTCCCGTTTATCAAGTCGCTCGGACCGGAGACGGGGTGGTACCGCGTCGGGCCGCTGGCGCGGGTCAACAACGCGGATTACTTCGACACCCCGCTGGCGGAGGCCGAACGCAAGGAATTCGCCGGGGTTACGGACGGTAAACCGTGCAACGTGACCATGGCCTATCACTGGGCTCGCATGATCGAATTGCTGCACTCATGCGAGAAGATGCAGGAACTCCTGCATGACCCGGATCTGCAGGGCGAGGATCTGGTGGTCAAGGGAGACCGGAGAGACGAGGCGGTGGGCATCATCGAGGCTCCCCGCGGCACCTTGTTCCATCATTACCGTATCAACGAGGACGATCAGGTGGTGATGGCCAACCTCATCGTCTCCACCACAAGCAACAACGAGCCCATGAACCGGGCGGTGCAGAAGGTCGCGGCGGACCACATCAGTGGGAAACCGGAGATCACCGAGGGCATGCTGAACCACGTGGAGGTGGCGATCCGGGCGTATGATCCCTGTCTTTCCTGTGCCACTCATGCCATGGGACAGATGCCCCTGGTCGTGGAAATGGTCGGCGCTGACGGCCAATTGATAGATCGGAAGACGCGGGGATGATTTCGGCCCCAAACGATGTGCTGCTGATCTGTTACGGCAATCCGGGCCGTCTGGACGACGGCCTGGGTGTCGCCTTTGCAGAACACATCCAGTTCGTGGAGTTGCCCGGCGTGACGTTGGAAGTAGACTACCAGTTGAACGTCGAGCTGGCCGCGGACATGGCCCGGCACCGCTACGCGATATTCGTGGATGCCACGTTGCGGGGGAGCGCGCCTTTCACCTTTCGTCCGGTTTTACCGGGTCCGCGCACCACGTTCAGTACGCACAGCCTGGAACCGGATGGCCTGCTGGCTCTGGCCAGGGGATGTTTCGGTGCTGTCGTCGAGGCGTACGCCTTGGCCATACGGGGCTACGAGTTCGATGATTTCGGAGAACAACTGTCGCCGCGAGCGAGGGACAATCTGACGGCTGCGCTGCAGTTCATGCTGCCGGTGCTGGAGAAGCGCTGTTTCGCCCAGGCTGCCGCCGGTTTGCACGCTGTGGCATCGCACGGAGAGAAAGAATGCAAGACGGAAAGTACGTGATCCTGTGTGTGGATGACGATCCAGACATCCTCGAGTACCTCAAGGTGGTGCTGGAGGCCAGCGACTATGTGGTCAAGACCGCCGGCAGCGCCGAGGAAGGCAAGCGCCGGTACGTGGAGACCTCCCCGGACGCGTTGATCGTAGACCTGATGATGGAGGAGATCGACTCCGGAACGGGGCTGGTGACCGAGCTCAAAGCCATGGGCAACACCGCGCCGATTTTCATGTTGAGTTCCACCGGTGACAACCTGAGCCGCATGATCGATACCCGATCGCTCGGTCTGTCCGGGGTGCTGCAGAAACCACTGGACAGCGATGTGCTGCTGTCCCTGCTGCAGTCCAAACTCAAGTAATCCATTCAGTGGGCGGCGGCGCGCCGGTGCAGCCGCCCCGGGGGCATCTGCCTGTGGAGCACCGGGGATCTAGCTGTACATGGCCACCCCTCATTCCCCTCGAGCGGGAGTTGCGGGAACGGCTGACGTGGTTCATCCGGCTCCGCTGGCTGGCTGTTGCCGGTATATTCGCCGGGGCGTGGGGTATGGCGACGTTTTTCGTCGTCGACCTGGCGCCCCTCCCCCTGTATGCTATTGGGCTGTGGGTAGCTCTGTACAACGCGGTTTTTCTGGCGTTGAGCCAGCGCGTGGCCGTGCAAGAGCCCGGGAGCCGAGCCTACCGGGGGCTGATCTACGCGCAGATCGGCCTGGACTGGATGGCTCTGATCGCGCTGCTCCATTTCACCGGAGGAGTGCACAGTCCGGTCACGCTGGCGTTCACCTTCCACCTGATCATCGCTGCCATTCTCCTGTCACGGTTCGCGTGCTATGTCCAGACTGCTGTGGCGGTACTTCTTCTCGGAGCGCTGTCGGTGCTGGAACACTCGGGTTGGTGGCAGCCTGTCGGCAGCGGCGTCGTGTTCGTCGGTCCTGCGGTTGGTTCCGCCGCCAACCTGCTCCGCTGGCTGGTGCTATCCGTCTTCTGGGGGGTGACCGCCTTTCTGACGACCTCCATCACGGTACCCCTGCGTCGCAAGGAAGAGTCGCTGTTCGCTTCTCAACAGGCGCTGGAACAGGCCTATGCCGAGATGGAGGCGCTGTACGAGCTGGGCCAGGTGGTCAACGCGACGCTGGATGTCGAACAGATCCTGGGCACCATCGCCCGGTACGGGGCTCAGTTGATGGGTATGAAAGCCTGTTCCATCCGGCTGCTGGAACAGGATGGCAAGTACCTGCGCATCGGTGCGGCGTACGGACTCAGCGAGACGTATCTGCAAAAGGGACTGGTGGAGGTGGCGCGCAGCGGTGTGGACGCGGAGGCTCTGAGCGGTCAGACGGTGCAGGTGCGTGACGCCACTACGGATCCGCGTCTACAGTACGCCGCGGAAGCCCGCCGGGAGGGTATCCGGGGCATCCTGTGCGCACCGTTGCAGTCCCAGGGGCGCGCCATCGGTTGCATTCGGATCTACGCGGATCACGAACGCGAATTCAGCCGGGAAGAGGTCAGCTTCCTGCGCAACCTGGCCAACTTGGGCGCGGTGGCCATTCAGAATGCCCAGGCATACTCCGAGGTACAGTCGTTGAGCGAGGAGCGCGCCTGGTTCGCCCGGGTGACGCACCATCAGCTCAGAGCGCCCCTGGCGGCTATGACGAGCATGCTCGATGCACTGCGATACGCGGGCGAGTTGAACGACAAGCAGACCGACCTGGTGCAGCGCAGCAGAAAGCGAGTCGACGAGTTGCTGGACATGATTCGCGATCTGCTGGATCTGGCTGCGGCCCAGCGCCCGTTGGCGGGTACAAACGCCGAACCGGTGCGGCTGAAAGAAAGCCTGACAGACGTCTTGAGCTCGGCTGCGGACCGGGCCGCCGGTAAAGGCGTCGAGTTGCGGGTGGAAATACCGCCGGAAGCAGCGGTTATGGCTCAGGCGGACGATATCGAGCGTATCTACGCCAACCTGCTGGACAACGGGGTCAAGTACACTCCACCCGGCGGTCATGTGATCCTGCGGGTTGAGTCCGGGTCGCGGGAGGTGGTGACAGTGGTAGAGGATTCGGGCATCGGCATCAAGCCGGAAGACCAGGAGCGAGTATTCCAGGGTTTCTACCGCACGGACGCAGCCAAGGCTACGGGCGAGATGGGCACCGGCATGGGTCTGTCCATCGTCGCCCGCCTGGTGCAGCGATGGAGTGGAGAGCTGACCCTGGAGAGCGAGCCCGGACAGGGGAGCCGCTTTACCGTCCGGTTGCCAGCCGCTTCCTGAGCGGCTACCGCCTGCACCCGGGCGAACGGGGAGAACCATGACGCCAGGCACGTCCGTCCGACGCATGCGCGCCATCATCCAGGGCTTGGTGCAGGGGGTGGGATTTCGGCCCTTCGTGTATGGCCTGGCGCAGGAGCTGCACCTGTCTGGATGGGTGATGAATTCGACGACGGGAGTCACGGTCGAGGTGGAAGGAGAGGCCGATGCCGTGGCGGCCTTTCTCCTGCGCCTGGACACGGACAAACCACCCCGGGCGGCCATCCACAGCCTGGAGCCGGTGTATCTGGATCCCCGCGGCTACGCGGACTTCAGGATTCGACCGAGTAACTCCCACGGCGCTGCCGAAGCGCTGGTCCTGCCGGATATCGGTACCTGCGCAGCGTGCCTTGACGAACTGCTGGATCCTGGCGATCGCCGCTACCGTTACCCGTTCATCAACTGCACGCACTGCGGACCCCGCTTCAGCATCATCCAGCGTCTACCGTATGACCGGGACAATACGAGCATGGCTGCCTTCGAACTGTGCCCGGTCTGCCGCCGCGAATACGAGGATCCCGCAGACCGTCGCTTCCACGCCCAGCCCACGGCCTGTCCACGGTGCGGGCCTGGTCTGGGTTTGTGGGACGCGGATGGAACCGTCCTGGCCGCCGGAGACGAGGCGTTGTGCCGGGCTGAAGCCGCGTTGTCCGCCGGGGCGGTGGTGGCACTCAAGGGACTGGGTGGATTCCAGCTGCTGGTCGATGCCTCCAATCAGGCCGCCGTGCAACGCCTGCGCGTCGCCAAACACCGGGAAGAAAAACCCTTCGCCCTGATGTACCCGGATCTGCCCGCGGTACGGGCCGTGTGCCGGGTGTCCGTGCTGGAGGAACGCCTGCTGTGTGCGCCGGAAGCGCCGATCGTACTGCTGGAACGGCAGCAGGGTGCCGCGGGACCGGCCCCCGCCGTGGCTCCGGGCAACCCGCATCTGGGGGTCATGCTGCCGTATACCCCTCTGCACCATCTGCTCATGCACGACCTCCGTGCCGCGGTCGTGGCCACCAGTGGTAACCGCGTCGACGAGCCCATCTGCACCGGCGAGCGCGAAGCCCTGGAACGTCTGGGCGGCATCGCGGATCTGTTCCTGGTACACGACCGTCCCATCTGCCGCCATGTGGACGACTCCATCGTCCGGGTGATAGCCGGAAGGGAACTGGTCCTTCGCCGCGCCAGGGGATATGCGCCGTTGCCCGTGGTCTCAGGACTGGCAGGACCGTCCGTTGCCGCGCTGGGCGCGCATCTGAAGAACACCGCGGCGCTGTCGGTGGGGCGCCGTATCTTCGTCGGCCAGCATGTCGGCGATCTGGAGACCCCTCAGGCGCAAGCGGCGTTGCGAAGGTCGCTTGCCGATCTGCAGAAGCTCTATGGTGCCACCGCTGCGGCAGTGGTTTCCGATCTGCATCCTGACTACGCCTCCACGCATGCCGCCGAAGAGCTGGCCGGACCCGCGTGTCCACACCTGCGCGTGCAGCATCACCATGCGCATGTACTGGCCTGTATGGCTGACAACGAGCTGGATGGCGAGGTCCTGGGGGTGTCCTGGGACGGAACGGGATACGGTCCGGACGGGACGATCTGGGGCGGAGAGTTCATGCGGGCCTCGGCGCCGCACTACCAGCGGTTGGCCCATATGCGCACGTTCTGCCTTCCGGGCGGAGAGGCGGCGGTACGCGAGCCGCGGCGGTGTGCTTTGGGACTGCTGTACGAACTGGACGGAGAGGCTGCGCTGCACCAGCACCATCTGCCACCGGTTCAGGCGTGCACGGCACAGGAACTGCGGGTGATCGGCCGGATGCTCCGACGGCAGCTCAATGCGCCGCGGACCTCCAGCGTCGGCCGGCTGTTCGATGCCGTGGCGTCGCTGTGCGGTCTGCGGCAACGCCTGCGCCATGAAGGACAGGCCGCGATGGCGCTCGAGTACGTCGTGCAACCGGACTCGTCGGCGTATGGCGTGACGCTGACGGAAGAGCCCGCCGGCGGTCCATGGGTGCTGGACTGGCGGGAACTGGTGCGACAGTTGCTGGCCGACCTTGCCGCCGGGATCGCGGTGGGCCGCGTGGCGGCCCGTTTCCACCATGCCCTTGTCGAGGGCATCGTACTGGTTGCTCAGCGCACCGGCCTGGAACGGGTCGTGTTGACGGGCGGGTGCATGCAGAACAAGTATCTGATTGAACGCGCCATCGATCGCCTGCAGGAAGAGGGTTTCCGGCCGTATTGGCATCAGCGGATTCCGCCCAATGATGGCGGCATCAGCCTGGGGCAGGTCGTCGCGGCGCGGGCCCGTCTCCCTTGGCCGCAAGCGGATCCTGCGTAAATTCGCCCACAGAGCGTTTCAGGCATCGACTGAACGCTGCCATGGAGGGCATTTCAGCGAGGAGCAGCACTATGTGTCTGGCCGTTCCGGGTGAACTGATGGAAATCATCGCAGACGACGATCCCATGATGCGCCGCGGCAGAGTGAGCTTCGCTGGCGTGGTCAAGGAGGTCAACCTGGCCTACGTTCCGGAAGCCCGTCCGGGTGACTTCGTCACGGTGCACGTGGGTTTCGCCTTGAGCGTGGTCGACAAGGAAGATGCCGCTCTGGTCTTCCAGTTCCTCGCCGAACAAGATGGCGAACCGCCTTCGACGGAGGCGAGCGGGTGAAATATGTGGACGAGTACCGTGACGCCGCACAGGCTGAACGCTATGTGTCAGCGCTGCGGCGCGTCACCACACGGCCTTGGGTGATCATGGAGATCTGCGGCGGCCAGACCCATGCCATCGTGCGTTATGGCCTGGATCAGATGCTGCCTCCGGGCGTCGAGCTGGTGCATGGGCCCGGTTGCCCGGTGTGCGTGACGCCCGTGGAATTGATCGACAAAGCCCTGGCTCTGGCCGCCCGTCCGGAGGTCATATTCTGTTCCTTCGGGGATATGCTGCGCGTACCAGGCAGCCAGGGTGACCTGCTGTCGGTCAAGGCCGCCGGCGGTGACGTGCGGATCGTCTATTCGCCCATGGACGCGCTGGAACTGGCCAGGCGGCATCCCGGACGCCAGGTGGTTTTCTTTGCCGTGGGGTTCGAAACCACGGCGCCAGCCAATGCCATGGCAGTCTACCAGGCGGCCCGGGAAGACCTGGACAACTTCACGCTCCTGGTCTCGCATGTGCTGGTGCCGCCGGCCGCTGAGGCTATCCTGTCCGCCTCCGGTTGCCAGGTACAGGGCATGCTGGCCGCGGGACACGTATGCATGGTGATGGGATATGAGGATTACGAGCATTTGGCCGCCCGTTATGCGGTGCCCATCGTGGTCACCGGCTTCGAACCGCTGGATATACTGCAAGGCTTGTATATGTGCATCCGCCAGCTGGAACAGGGGCAGGCCCGCGTAGAGAACCAGTACGTGCGCACGGTGCGGCGTGAAGGTAATCCGCAGGCGCGTCAGATCATGCAGTCCGTATTCCAGGTAGTGCCGCGGACCTGGAGGGGAGTGGGCGAGATTCGGCGCAGCGGGTTGAACCTGCGTCCTGAATATGAACATTTCGATGCCAACCTGCGATTCTCCATCCAGGACATCACGGCGGCAGAAGACCCCACCTGCATCAGCGGCCTCATCCTGCAGGGGCTGCGTAAACCACCCCAATGTCCGGCGTTTGGTACCCGGTGCACGCCCGAACATCCTCTTGGAGCCACCATGGTTTCTTCCGAGGGTGCCTGTGCGGCCTACTTCCGGTACCGAGGTGCGGCCGGAACGGAGAAGCGAGCGTGACATCCAACGATCAGAATCCCGCGGCCTGCCCTCTGCCCCTGACGGAGTATCCGCACGTCCTGATGGCCCATGGCGGCGGCGGCAAGCTGATGAGCCAGCTGATCGAGCGCCTGTTCATGCCGGCGTTTTCCAATCCCTTGCTCGCGCAGCAGCATGACGGCGCTGTTTTCCAGGTGGATGGCACGCGTCTGGCTTTCACCACCGACTCCTACGTGGTGGATCCGCTCTTCTTCCCGGGCGGCGACATCGGCACTCTGGCGGTGAACGGTACGGTGAACGACCTGGCCATGTGCGGTGCCCGGCCGTTGTACCTGAGCGCCGGTTTCATCATCGAGGAAGGGCTGGAAATGGCTACTCTGCAGCGCGTCGCCGGTTCGATGCAGATGGCCGCCCGTCAGGCCCAGGTACAGCTGGTAACCGGTGATACCAAGGTGGTGGATCGGGGCAAAGGCGACAAATTGTTCATCAACACCGCGGGGATCGGCCGGGTCGAGGATGACGTCCAGGTCGGCCCGGAACAGATCGGGTCCGGAGACGCGATCCTCATCAGCGGCGATGTCGGGCGCCATGGACTGACCATCATGGCGCAGCGCGAGTCGCTGGCGTTCGAGACCACGATCGAGAGCGACTGCGCATCGGTGGCCGCGCCGGTGCTGGATCTGGTGCGCAGCGGAGTGACGGTGCATTGCCTGCGGGATCTCACCCGGGGCGGTCTGGCCAGCGCCTTGGTGGAGCTTGCCGTTCAGTCCGCCAAGGAGATGATCGTGGAGGAATGCCGCATTGCGGTGGTGGATGAGGTGCGCGGAGCCTGTGAGATACTTGGTCTGGATCCGCTGTACGTGGCTAACGAGGGGTGTTTCGTCGCTTTTGTGCCCCAGTCCGACGTGGACCTGGCCCTGTCCGTGCTCCGCCACCATCCGGTCAGCCACGCCGCTGAACGTATCGGTACTGTGGGCTCCGGTGAGCGGGGCCGGGTGATCCTGCGGAGTGCGATCGGCGGCCAACGCGTGGTCGATCGTCTGAGCGGGGAGCAACTGCCCCGGATCTGCTGACCGGGCGCGCCCTAGCGTGACACTAAAGCCTCAGCTCTGACGGCGATGCGGACAGCCGTGTCCCACACCTTTGCAGCTCGCCGGTATGGCAACGGCGGGTTTTGCTCATCTGTGCAGTCTGTGGACTGCACGGGCAGATCCGGCCGCGATACCCTGTTCGCATCCCATCCCGGTGACTTCCCGGCCGGTTTCCAGTCCGAATCGCGTGATTTTCGATGATTGCCGGCGCACTCCACGCGTGCCTGTCGTGACCGGATGGCTTCAGGCACGGGCTGGAAAACGCCTGGAAGGAATGGCACGGAAATTGATTGAGACGACATAGTGTTGAACCCTATGCTCAAGCCTGTTCGGATGCAGAGAGAGAGTATCATGGAGATGACCGACACGGGCTCGGACGAACAACAGCTGGCGCTTGTCGGCTCAGGTGTCGTGCTGGTCGAATTCTGGGCTCCGTGGTGCGATGCGCCGCAGGCCCTGGCTCTACTGGCGGAGGAACTGGCGGAAGAATACCGGGGCAAGCTGCGAACGCAGAGGATCAATGTGGAGGAATACCCCGTGCTGGCCGCGCGGTACCATGTCCACGCCGTGCCTACCCTGGCTCTGGTGGAGGACGGCCAGTTGGTCGACCAGTTCGTCGGGTTTGCGTCGCGCGAGAAGCTGCAGGGGGCCATTGACTGGCTTCTGGCCCATGGAAAACGCGCTTCCGGCAGCGGCCACTCGGCATCATGAACGCGCGCTAATGCCGGATCTGACCGGGTGCCCGGCGCCGCCTTCAGCCGATGCCGCCTGTCTCCAGCGCTTGGCGCACCCGCTCCAGCAACGCGTCCAGCGAAAACGGTTTCTGCAGGACGGCGATGCGCTGCTTTCTGACCCTGTCCCAGTCCGGGTGATCATCCACGTATCCGGTGGTCAGCAAAGCCGGTAGTTCAGGTTGCCGGTCATGGAGCTGGAAGATCAGCTCGGTGCCACGTCCGTCGGGAAGAAAAACATCGCTGATGATCAGATCATAGGCATGGCCGGATTGTTCCAGAGCGGCGCGTGCGTCGGCGATCGACCCACAGGCACTGACCGCATAGTGATGCTCGCGCAGGGCAATCCGGGCCCGTTCGCGCAACTCGGCCTCGTCTTCCAGCAGCAGAATGTGTTCGCCTTGGCCGGATCGATGTTGCCCGGGCGCCGGGTTGTCCGGCTGAGCAGCGCCGGCAACGCCCTCCTGCAGTGCCGGCAGAAAGACCGTGAAGCAGCTGCCCTGGTCCGGCGTACTGGTCACCTGGATCCAACCATCGTGGGCCTGCACGATTCCATATACCACGGACAGGCCCAGGCCCGTACCTCTGCCCTCTGCCTTGGTGGTAAAGAAGGGCTCGAAGACGCGCAGACGCACGTCTTCCCCCATACCCACTCCGTTGTCGATCACTCGAAGGCAGGCATACCGGCCCGGCCGGGCCTGAGCGTGCCGGGCGCCATCCCTCTCGTCCATCACCACGTTGCTGGTCTCAAACCGCAGCAGGCCGCCGTCCGGCATGGCATCGCGGCTGTTGATGGCCAGATTCAATATGACCTGGTCCAGGGTGCTTGGATCCGCATTGACCCGCCATAGCGCATCGGTTAGATCCAGCTGAATCTCGATCGGGCGGCCCAGCAAGCGGCCCAGCATTTTGCGTAGCTCGCGGACGTGGTGATTCAGGTCGGTCGGCCGTGGCTCCAGCTGCTGACGCCGGCTGAACAGCAGCAGCTGGCGGGCCAGGTTAGCGCTGCGAAGTACCACCTTGCGGATCTTGAGCAGGTCCTCGCGCAGCTCGGTATGCTCCTGTGTGCCGGCCAGCAGCAGATCCACGTCGAACAGGATGATACCTAGCTGGTTATTGAAGTCATGGGCGACGCCTCCGGCCAGCTGACCGATGGATTCCATCTTCTGAGCCTGAAGCAACTGGGTTTCCAGCTCCTTGCGCCGGGTGATGTCCCGTATGATGCCCGTGAACATGCGGCGCGAGCCGAGTTCGAACTGGCTGACCGATAGTTCGAGCGGAAATACCGAGCCGTCCTTCCGTCGTCCCTCGACTTCCTGTCCGACCCTGCTGATAGACTGCGTGCCCTGACTCCGGTATCGCTGGAAGTAGTCTTCCTTCCCGTTGCGGCAGGCCGCGGGAATCAGCATGCCCACATTCTGCCCCCGACAT
Organism: Candidatus Latescibacterota bacterium; assembly: GCA_007136405.1. Lineage (GTDB taxonomy): Bacteria > Latescibacterota > UBA2968 > UBA8231 > UBA8231 > SLHA01. The sequence goes on along the minus strand of SLHA01000087.1, from coordinate 14,531 downwards.
TCACCTTCTCGGTAGCCGAACATCTGTTCGGCCGCCGGGTTGATCGATTCGATGACGCCCTGGCTGTCGATGGTGATGACGCCGTCGACGATATGATCGACGACCGAACGGTAACGCACGGCGCTGGCCTGGGAAACAGGGTCTGCCGGTGCGGCTGCGACGGTGTCATCCTGTTGTCGCGGCCGGGCCAGCTCTTTGTGCAGGCGTCGTACTTCCCGGCGTTGAGTCTCCAGCTCCTGGATCAGCTGCGCTTTGGTTCTGTGCCGGTCAGGCATGGTCAGGACGGGGAAGAGCGGGAATATCCGGAACCCGGTGCAAATATCGGCCCGGTAGCCGGCGGTAACAAGACCTGGCGATCGTCCGAAAGCGCCAGCCGGGCTCGTTGCCGCTGAGAACGTCGTCCATCTGGCCGATCGGTTTTGGGGGACACCGCACCAGCGGCGTTCCATGTCCGTATATGGTTACCCATGATGCCGTCATGGCTCCGGCTGGACGCCGGCGACGAAGCAGACCACTGCCGGTCCAGTTATACCGCTGGTCCAGTATGACATCATGCGAACGGTATTCAAATGGCCAGCGGGTCCTCTTTGCGCGGATCGAGGCCCAGGCGCTGGCGTGCGCGCTTGGCAACAGCTGGGCTCAGCTGGCCTTGCCGGACCAGGTCGGCCAAAGCCGCAAAGGCGATGCACTCCGCATCGATCTCGAAAAAACGGCGGAGCGCGGGCCGGCTGTCACTGCGCCCGAAGCCATCGGTGCCGAGAGACACGGGCGGTCGCGGAAACCAGCGGGCTATGCTGTCCGGAAGGGCTTTCAGATAGTCCGAAGCCACCACGAAGGCGCCCTGCTCGTTCCCCAGGCACTGACGGATCCAGGGTTGGACCGGGTCGGCGTCCGGGTGGAGCCAGTTGTGCCGCTCCGCCTTCAAGCCATCCTGATGGAGCTGGCGGAAACTGGTCACGCTCCACACATCCGCGGCGATCCGAAAGTCATGCTCCAGCATCTCCTGTGCCCGCAGGGCCTGAGGCACGATGCTGCCGCTGGCCAGCAGATGCGCCTGGCCGAGTGGCTGCCGGCAGCTACCCGGTCGAAGCCGGTAGAGTCCGCGCAGAATGCCCTCCTCGGCATCGTCGGGCATGCTGAGCATGGTATAGGTCTCGTTGTGGACGGTCAGGTAGTACACCAGATCCTCGTCCAGACCATACATGCGGCGGATACCCTCGCGCACGATGACGGCCAGCTCGTACCCATAGGCCGGGTCATAGGCGACGACATGCGGGCAGGTGTAAGCGGTGAGATGGCTGTGGCCATCCTGATGCTGTAGTCCTTCGCCGTTGAGGGTGGTGCGGCCTGCGGTGGCGCCGATCAGGAATCCGCGAGCGCGCTGGTCTCCGGCCGCGTAGATGAGATCGCCGACGCGCTGGAAGCCGAACATGGAGTAGAAGACGAAGAACGGCAGCGTGGGCACGCCATGGGTGGCGTAGGCGGTACCGGCAGCGATGAAAGAAGAGAGCGCACCGGCTTCGGTGATACCTTCCTCGATGAGCTGGCCGTCGCGCGCCTCCCGGTAGTAGGTCAGACTCTCGCTGTCCACGGGTTCATACAGTTGTCCGATATGAGAATAGATGCCGTATTGCCGGAAGAGGGCCTCCATCCCGAACGTACGGGCTTCGTCCGGTACGATGGGTACCACATGTCGCCCCAGATTCCGGTCACCGAGCAGCTTGGCCAGGATGCGCACGAAGACCATGGTGGTCGATGCCTGCCGGTTGGAGGACGAGCGGAGGAACTCGGTGAACGCTTCCGGTTCGGGACTGCGCCATTGGACGGAGGAGGTGATGCGCCGCGGTACGAAACCGCCCAGCGCTTCGCGGCGTTCGCACAGATAGCGCAGCTCAGGGCTGTCCTCCGGCGGCCGGTAAAAGGACAGAGTCTCTACCTGGGCGTCGGACAGAGGAATGCCGAAACGGCTGCGAATTTGCTTGAGCGCACCGATGTCGAGTTGTTTCTGCGTGTGCGCGGTCATGCGCCCTTCGCCTACTTCCCCCATGCCGTACCCCTTGATGGTCTTGGCGAGCACCACCGATGGAGCGCCGCGGTATTTCACCGCCGCATCGAAGGCGGCGTACACTTTATCCGGATCATGCCCGCCACGGCGAATGGTCCGAATCTGCTCGTCCGTGAGCTGCCGCGACATCTCCATGAGCCGGGGATCCACTCCGAAGAAGTGCTGGCGTTGGTACCGGCCGTCCGAGACGCTGTATTTCTGGTATTGACCGTCGACCAGTTCCCCCATGCGACGCGCCAGCAGACCCTGGTGGTCCTGGGTCAGCAGCGGGTCCCAGTCGCTTCCCCAGATGACCTTGATCACGTTCCAGCCGGCGCCGCTGAACACGGTCTCCAGTTCCTGAATGATCTTGCCATTGCCCCGTACCGGACCGTCCAGACGCTGCAAATTGCAGTTGATGACGAAGAGCAAGTTGTCCAGCTTCTCCCGGGCGGCCAGCGAGATGGCTCCCAGGCACTCGGGTTCGTCGGTTTCGCCGTCGCCGATGAAGGCCCAGACACGAGCATCGGATGGAGGTTTGAGGCCACGATCCTCCAGATACCGGTTGAACCGCGCCTGGTAGATGGCCATCACCGCGCTCAGTCCCATGGAGGCGGAGGGAAACTGCCAGAAATCCGGCATGAGCCGGGGGTGGGGATACGACGGCAGGCCGCCGCCCGGTTGCAGTTCGCGGCGAAAGTTGTTCAGCTGTTCCTCGCTCAGGCGGCCTTCCAGGAAGGCGCGAGCGTAGATGCCCGGCGAAGAATGAGGCTGGAAGAAGACATGGTCTCCTTCAAAGCCGGGCGTGCGGCCGCGGATGAAATGATTGAGAGCCACCTCGTACAACGTAGTCGCCGAAGCATATGTGGCAATATGGCCGCCGATGGTCGGGTCCTGTTGATTGGCCCGCACTACCAGAATCATGGCATTCCACCGCATGATGTTACGGAGGCGGCGCTCGAGATCCTGACTGCCGGGATACGGCGGCTGACGGTCTGCCGGGATGGTGTTGACGTAAGGTGTGTTGTGGGTGAACGGCAGGCTCACACCCTGCTGCCGGGCGTGGTTCTGTAACTGTTCCAGCAGTTCGCGAACGCGCTCCGGGCCGGAGGTTGCATGGACATATTCCAGCGATTCCAGCCATTCCCGGGTTTCCAGGGAGCGAATGTCAGGATCATGTGCAGTGTCGGTCTGCATGTCGTTCATCACGGTCCTCGAGGCAGGTTGGCGGCAGGTGTATACACGTCCTTCCGGTACACCGGACCAGAGTCTAGTCAGACTCCGCCATACCGGCAACCAGGTGGATCAGGCTGGAATGGGGCGCCTGGCGCACAATGCCGTTGCCACGCCGTCGAACCACCAGCACCGTCTGTTGGAGAATGGCTGCTGTCATTCGGGATTACCCGTTGCGGCGGGTCGCAGTGCTGTGGCTCGAAGCCTGGTATGCTGGCTGGCTCCAGGAAGGAAACGGGATCAGACGGACAATCACCGTTTCTGTGAGGATGTATACGCATGTTTTCGTGCAGCAGCATTCACCCGCCAGGCGTTGGGGGTACCGGCGGCAGCTGCATCGTCAAGCGGGCACCGCCGCAGGGGTTGTCCCGCACGCTGACGGAACCCCCGTGCAGCCGTACCACGCGCTGCACGATGGCCAGCCCCAGTCCCGTGCCGCCACCGTCTGCCGAGCGACTGGTGTCCAGCCGGAAGAAGGGTTCGAAGATGCGCTGCCGGGCCTCTACCGGCACGCCCGGACCGTCGTCGTCCACGTGGATCAGAACACGGCCCTCACGGTGTTCGGCGGTGATCCGGACCGAGCTTCGGGCGTGACGCACGGCATTGGTGGCCAGGTTGAGCACAGCCCGTCGGAGCAGGCGTGGAACAGCCTCCAGCTGGTGGCCTCCGCCATCCGTCTGTGTACTGATCCCGGGCCGCAGGTCGCTCACGATGGCGGCGACATCTGCGAACAACGTGTTCAATTCCACCCGGGTGCGCTCCTGATCACCCGCCTGACCTTCCAGGCGAACGAACGTCAGCAACTCTTCGACCAGGCTGTTCAGTTCGTGCAGCGACGTTTCTATCCGCCGCAGGACGGCATCTTTTCGCGCCGCGTCCGGATTGCTCTGGGCGTCGTCGAGCAGGAAGAACAGCCGCGCCATGGGGGTTCGCAGTTCATGCGACACGGCGCGTAGCATATCCTGCTGGCTCTGGATCAGGCCCGAGAGACGCTCCGCCATCTCGTTGAACCGGACCGCAAGAACGGCGATCGCATCCGTACCTGCGGTCAGGGCCCGGCGGTCCAGCTGTCCCTGACCCAGATCCTGGGCTATGTCGGCCAGCGCATAGATTCGCTTCTCGAAAGGACGAAGCAGCCAGTACACGGCAGCACCGATCACCACCAGAAGACCGAGCAGGACACCGATCAACAGGTAGGTTCCCTGCACCGGGGGACGGTGCAGCAGCGGCAGCGTCTGGTGCGGAGGCGGCCGGCGTACTCCGCCCGGGGCGCTGCTCTCGCGACGGCCCCAACGGCCCTCCGGACGGCGTTCCATGGGCCCCACGGCGAGCAGGCTGTCCGGTCCGCAGGACAGGTACAGCAACAGGCCATCCTGGTGGGATTCCATGTGAGGAAAACCGGCGTCCAGTCGACGGTTGGCGGCATCGGTCAGGGCCAGGCTGCCGTGTTGCACGATGGCAGCCTCATAGGGTACCGTGCTCTCCAGCCGTTCCAGCAACTGCCGGCAGCTCAGAGTGTCCTGGCGTGCTGTCCGGATGATATCACGGAAGCGCGGTACCCAGGCGGGGGCAGCCTCGGGAACCGGGCCGCGCCAGAATCCGGCGTAGGGATCGGCATCGGTATCCAGAGGGCCCAGCTTGATAAGCCGTCCATCCTGGAAGGGGGCATACAACACCCTTAATGTGTCCTGTGCTACCAGCGCGGGGCGCCCGGCGTCAAGTTTGTCCTGTGCCACTGCCGGCAACGAAACGTGCACTGCCTCGACCAGCTCCACCGGGAAGGGTAACGTGGCGTCCAGTTCGAGCAGGGCGGCCTTTTCCGCCTGGGGATCGGTGCCGGCGCGCGCCAGCCGTTGCCGGATGCGCCGTACCCAGGGAATCATCGTTTCCTCCAGGCGGTCATCAACCACGCGCCGGACCTCCCGGTCCACCAGAAAAAGCGTCACCAGCGCCGCGGCGATCAACACCAGGGCAATGCCGATGTAGACCCGGAGAAATTGCCGTCTCATGCCTTGTCACCGGCCAGCAGGTAACCGACACCGCGGACGGTCTTGATGAGCTGCGGCGACGACGAGTCATCACCCAGTTTCTGCCGCAGCCGTGAGACATACACGTCGATGCTGCGGTCCAGACCGTCGTAGTCGTAGTGATAGATGGCCTGGTAAAGCTCCTGGCGGCTGACCACCTGGCCGGCGCGGGTGGCCAGGTACCAGAAGAGATCGAACTCAACGGTGGTCAGGTTGACCAGGTTGGAACCCAGTGTAACCTCGCGCCGGCTGGCGTCTATGCGCACTTGGCCCAGGGTGATCCGAACGGGTGCTCCCGCGTCCATCGGTGGTGGGTTGGAGCGCCGCAGCAAGGCGCGAATACGCGCCAGCAACACCCGCGGCTTGACGGGCTTGGTAACGTAGTCGTCAGCTCCCAGCTCCAGGCCCAGGATTTCATCCAGGTCGTCATCGCGGGCTGTCAGAATCAGAATAGGGCCCGAGTAATGCGGCTGGACTTCCCGGCATACCTGGAAGCCGTCCATTCCAGGGAGCATGATGTCCAGCACCACGAGGTCCGGCTGTTCCTTACGGATCAACTCGCAGGCGCGGCGGCCGTCCACTTCCGTGAGTACATGGTAGCCTTCGGTGCGCAGGCGTTCGGCGATCAACTCCGCCAGCCCGGTGTCGTCTTCGACCAGAATGATGCGGTGGGCCTCGGCGGCGTCGGCGGCCATCGTGGCTGTTCCTCCTTCAAAGGTGTCATCGACCGATGCACCGAATATCGTCACGTCCGGACGAGGTGACCATGGTGATTCTGTAGCAATGTGTAACGGCACGTCAACAGCGTCTGGGAGACCGGTGTGGCGCTGACCCTGCGGCGTCGTGGTGTCCGGTGCGGTCCCGCCTAGCGCTGACCCTGCGGCGTCGTGGTGTCCGGTGCGGTCCTGCGTGGCGCGACGGTCGGCCTGCCGGCACGAATGAGCGTTTAATGCACGGCCTGCCGGCATGAATCCGCGTTTGATGCACGGCCTGCCGGCGCTCCGTATCTTCAACGCCGGTCTGCCGATCGACGGACCATACACTGCGCTCTGGCAGGAACGGAGCAGGTACCTTGGGTTCCGCATTGACCGGAGGCGCGGGTCCGCGTTTCTTGAGAAGTATCCTCATTGACGATGCAGGAGATCGGGATATGCAACGCAGGGTTTTTGTAAAGGGAATAGCGGCCGGAATGATGGCGCTGCCGGTCATGCCCGGAGCCGGCCAGGCGCTGGCTTCCAGACTGGAGAATCTCCGGTCCGACCTTGCCGGGCATGAGGAAGGAGCTGAGTTCCGGCGTCGAATGAGCGCGGAATTCGCTCTGAATCCAGGCCTGATCCACATGAATACAGGCAGTATCGGCGCGGCGCCGGGACTGGTCGTCGATGCCCTGTGCAACTATGCCCGCCAGCTGGAAGGCGATCCGTTGAACAATGTCTGGGGGGGGATCGGAGACGGGATGGAGGCGGTGCGCGCCCGGGCAGCCGAATTTCTCGGCGCCGAGACCGACGAGGTGGCCATCACGCGGAATACCACCGAAGCCATGAACATGACGGCGGAAGGATTGCATCTGGAGCCCGGTGACGAGGTGCTCACCTCGGACCACGAGCACGGCGGCGGCATGGTCTGCTGGCAGTACCTGGCCCGGCACCGCGGCATCCGGGTCCGGTACATCGAGATCACGGATCCGGTCCAGAGTCCCGGGCAGATCGTGGAACTGGTGGAGCGACACCTCACGCCGCGCACGCGGGTGTGCAGCTTCAGCCACGTATGCACCATCACCGGCATGATCTTCCCCATGGCCCAGGTGGCTCGCATCACGCGCCCGCGCGGCATCATGCTGGTTTGTGACGGGGCGCAGGGGCCGGGCATGCTGAACGTGGACGTCAAGAAACTGGACGTCGACATGTACTGCAGCAGTAGCCACAAGTGGATGCTCGCCCCCAAGGGATCCGGCCTGCTGTATATCCGCAAGGAGGCCCAGGACCGTATCCGGCCGTTGTCGCTGCACAGCGGGTACCGGGTCTACTCCGCTTCCGGTGGTACGCGCAATGTGCCCACCATTCTGGCTCACGGCGTGGCCATGGATTTTCACAATGCCATCGGTCGCGACCGGATCGAACAGCACTGTCGCCGGCTCAGTTGGGGTCTGCGTGAACAGCTCAGCCTGATACCGGGGATGACCTGCATATCACCCGAGCCGCCGGAGATGGCGTCCGGAATGTGCACGCTGGCGGTGGACCCGCAAAAGGCCAGCGCCGCCGATCTGGCCAGCCGGTTGTACCAGGATCACAGAATAACCGTGAAGACGGCGCAGTCCACTTATGCCTTCGTGCCTGCCGCTGAAGCCAATCCAGTCGATCACAATGCGCTGCGTTTTTCGACTCATGTTTACAATGATGCAGCGCAGGTAGAACACGTCGTCGACACGATCCGCAGGATGCTGGCCTGAAAGAGCCCGCGGACAAAGGGGAGCCGGCAGACTCACACTCGGGTTTTTTCAGGCGCCAATGCATCGAGGCGATGACAACACAGTCTGGTTTGTCTCCGGGGGCGTTCGAAGAGTGCTTTAGTCCGTTGGGACAGTTGACAAAACGGGTGAGCAGTGCCATCCTCAGAGTACGGCCTGAACTGATTTTCCGGCATACGGGTGGACAATATTACCGTGCGCCCGCAAATGCGGCAGTCTGCTGCGGTGTCCAACCGCATCGCAGGATAACACATGGACCCGGAGTGCATCGGCGCTCGAATCAAACGTATTTGTCGGACAGGCCACCAGGCCACAGACGCGCCGCGATATACTCGACCAGGTTTCACAAATTGACCAAATTGTCCTGATGCTGGCGGATCTATGGTGTCCGACAGCTCGGTGCGCCTAGAACAAGGAGCTGGAACAGGGTGAACTCTCTGCGTGAACGCTTGATCTTCCTGAGCGGGTTCTTCGTGCGGCCAGCCACTGTACGTTCGGTGTCGCAGAGTACCCGTCATATGACTGACCGTATTCTGTACCATGCCGGAGCCATGAACGGTGGAGTCGTGGTTGAGTGGGGAGCAGGATTGGGAGTTTTGACCAGAAGGCTGCTGCAGGTGATACCGCCGGATGGATATCTGCTCTCTTTTGAGAACCATCCACAATACGCCCGTGAGTTGAAGAGAAAACTCAGTGGGCCACAGTTGGAAGTTGTCGCCGAAGACGCCAGCAAAACCCCCGAATATCTGCGGCAACGGGGCTTGCCCAAGGCCTCCCACATCATCTCCACCATCCCTATACGCGGGGAGGATGCCGGGCAAATGCTGGACGCTGCGGCGGCGGCGTTGGAGCCTGGGGGGCGCTACGTGCAGATAGGCCTGTGGTGTTCCCGTGAATTGAAAAACAGTTCCTTCCAATACCATGGCCGTGAGCTGGTATGGTGGAATGTGCCACCGGAGGTCATTCATGTCATGGAATGCAGGAACGGTAGCGCGAACACTGGCGGGTAACGCCGTTTGAACCGTATGGGCAAGGGTGCCGGCCTGATTCACGGCCCTTTGCCCTGACGCAGCTGCCCGCAGACCTACCGGTGAACCGATACCGCAGCGGCATAACGCCGGATAGCGGACGCCTGGCGGCCCATTATCCGGCCTCCGGGCGTCCGCTGGCGTGGCTACTTCTCCGTCGCCATCTCCGCGCGTATCTCCTTGATCCAGCCGATGCACTGCTGCACTTTGGCCGTGATCCCATCCCAGTCCCCGGCGGCTACCAGTTCCTTGGTCACCAGGTTGGAGCCGGCACCCACCGCGGCCACGCCGGCCTTGAACCAGCCCTCCAGGCTTTCCCTGGTGGCATCCACACCGCCGGTGGGCATGATGCGCGTCCACGGACAGGGGCCCAGCACGGCTTTGACGAATTTGGGGCCGCCCACCTCGCTTCCGGGAAAGACCTTGACGATTTCAACGCCCAGCTCCTCGGCCTGGGCGATTTCGCTCACGCTGCCGCATCCCGGCGAGTAGGGGATCTTGCGGCGGTTGCAGACGCGAGCGATCTCCGGATTCAGCAAGGGACCGACGACGAAATTGGCGCCGTTGGCGATGTACAGCGCCGCCGTCGGGGCGTCGACCACGGAGCCCACTCCCATGATCACGTCGCTGCCCGAACTCACGACATGCTTGACGGTGTCGGTGAACACGTGGTAGGCCAGGTCGCCGCGGTTGGTGAATTCGCAGACACGTGCGCCACCCTTGGCGCAGGCCTCGACGATATTGATGGTGGTTTCCGGATCCTTGTGGTAGAAAACGGGGATGATGCCGATGTCGTAGATGGCGTTGAGCACGGCCATCCTGTCATATTGGGCCATGACGATCTCCTCCTGCAAGACGGGGATGCCGGGACCGGCGCTGCAGCCACGCGGCGGGTCGACGGGGGATGTGATGCTATGAAGAAACGTCGCTCGGCGCCGGAGTGTCAAGCGGCGCTGTTGCGTGCGCCGGTGGATGTAGCAGATTCATAGCTAGATCGACGCAATAGCTCCGCAGGCACGCGCCGCGGCCCGGCGGCGGTATAGACGGAGCCACATTTTCCGGGCAGCACGGAGGTAAGGAGGAGGGCATGCCAAACGGATACAACGGCAGGATTCTGCGCGTCGATCTGACGCGTGGCACGACTGGCGTGGAAGCACCTGACGAGGCGCTGTACCGGCGCTATCTGGGCGGCGGCGGCCTGGGGGCCTATTACCTGCTGAAGGAGGTGCCCCGAGGAGCGGACCCGCTGGGTCCGGACAACAGGCTGATCTTCATGACCAGCCCGCTCAACGGTCTGCCCCTGTCAGGCGTCAACCGGTTCTCGGCTGTGGCGAAATCGCCGCTGACCGGCGGATACGGTGAAGCGGAGGCCGGCGGCTTCTGGGGCCCTGAGCTCAAGATGGCCGGTTTCGACGGTATCATCATCCAGGGGACGGCCTCGTCACCGGTGTACCTGTACGTTCACGACGGGGAAGCCGAGTTGCGCGATGCCACAGCCTACTGGGGACAGTTGGCCGACAGCGTCCAGCATGGACTGGAGGAGGAACTCGGTGACCAGCGCATACGCGTGCTGCAGACCGGTATAGCCGGGGAAAACGGTGTCCGCTACGCCGCCATCGTCAACCAGCAGAAACACTTCAACGGCCGGGCCGGGCTCGGGGCGGTGATGGGCGCCAAGAAGCTCAAGGCCATCGTCTGCCGTGGACGCAAAGCAGTGGAGCCGGCCGATCCTGATGGTTTCAAGGCGGTATTGCGCTGGTTTCGCGCGGCCTACGACCGGGATGCGGATCCGCGCCACCTGCTGGGCACGGCCGGTATCGTGCGCAGCCTGGATGCGGGGGGCATGCTGCCCACCCGCAATTTTCGCGACGGCAGCTTCGAACAGGCCGCAGCGATCAGTGGGGAAGCCTTGCGTGACACCATCCTGGTGAACCGCGGTACCTGCCACGGATGCGCGGTGGCCTGTAAAAGGGAAGTAGAGGTTCCCGAGTACGGCGTCCGTGCCGAGCACGGCGGACCGGAGTACGAGACCATCGCCGCTCATGGTTCGCTGCTGGGCGTCGGGGATCTCAAACAGCTCGCCGGGGCCAACTTGAAATGCAATCAGTACGTGTTGGATTCGATCAGCACGGGCGTGGTGATCGGCTTCGCCATGGAGTGCTACGAGAAGGGCATCCTCAGCCGTGATGATCTGGGTTTCGACTTACCATATGGCAGTCAGGAGGGCGCTTTGCGGCTCATCGACCTGATCGCCCGGCGGGAAGGCATCGGCGATCTGCTGGCAGATGGAGTCAAAGTCGCCGCCGCAAAGCTGGGTCAGGGAGCGGAGTCGTTCGCGCTGCACGTGAAAGGGCAGGAACTGCCCATGCACGAGCCCCGCGGTAAACGCAGCCTGGCGCTGGCATACGCCACGTCGGCTACGGGGGCGGATCATATGGAAGCGCCGCACGACCCCTTCTTCCAATCGCTGGATGCGCACGGCACCAGTGCCCTGTCCGCACTGGGCCTGATCGAACCGGTCGAGATGCTGGATACCGGTCCGAAGAAGGTCAAGGTCTACTATTACGCGCAACTGGTGTGGGGATTGTACGACACCATCGGTATGTGCGATTTTGTCGGCGAGCCGATCAATGTGCTGACGGTGGACAAGCTGACGGACGCGGTGCGCGCGGTGACCGGCTGGCCGGTGAGTCTGTTCGAATTGATCAAGGTTTCCGAACGGGCCAACAACATGAAACGCGCTTTCAACGTGCGCGAGGGCTTCACCATGGCCGACGACACGTTACCGGATCGTCTGTTCGAGCCGCTGGAAAACGGCGCGTTGCAGGGAACGGCCCTGGATCGCGCCGATTTCGCTCGCATGCTGGAACTGTATTATGAGATGGCAGGCTGGGATAAGCAGACCGGCGCCCCGACGCCTGCCAAGCTGGCTGAACTCGATCTGGACTGGTTTCAGGCCGAGTTGGCTGACGTGGGTTGAACCCCATCAAGGACGGCAATGACCATGGAACGGTACAAGACGACGTGGTACCAGTTCACCGAGCATCCGGAAGCGGACTCGTGCTGGTCGCTTTCGGTGGGTCCGGACGGACGCATCTACGCGGCCTCGTGCGCCGAGGGCGAACCGGGTGGTATCGTCAAACTGGTTCGCTACAACGCGCCTGAGGACAAGCTGGACTATCTCTTCGACCTGGACGAAATGGTGGATGATCCGCGGGATTCGGGCCGGGCCACCCAGTGCAAGATCCACTACAGCTTCGCTCCCTCCATGCACGACGGCATCATGTACATGGCCACGCACCTCTCCGGTCCTCCCATCGATCTGCCCGCTTATTCGCCCTGGCGCTTCTGGCATGACGAAGAGCGCTGCTTTCGGGGGGCGGCGCTGCTGGCCTTCGACACGAAGACGGACCAGGTGGCATGGTGGGACACGCTCATTCCCAGAGAGGGCTGCCGCTGTCTGCTGCTCGACGAAGAGCGAGGCTTGCTGTACGCGCTGTCGTATCCGCGCGACCATTTTATCATCTACGATCTGGAAACGCGCCAACGCAGGGATCTGGGACGCATTGGCTCCATCAACGCCCAAACCCTGTTCCTGGACAGCCGGCATCGCGTCTGGACCACCAGCGACTACGGCCACCTGGTGCGTTACGATCCGGCCCATGGGCGACTGGAATGGTCGCCCTACCGGCTGCCGCATGATCCTCAGGTCCACAATGGCTGGCATTCGGTCTTCTACGATGTGGCCGCCGCTCCGGATCGCTCCTGCGTGTATGCCAGCACCTGGATCTCGCCGCCGTGGCTCATGCGCATCTATCCGGAAGAAGGCGAATGGGGACGGGTGGAGGATTTGGGACCGGCTACCCAGAAGCGGGACCCCACGCTGCCGCACAGCATGTTCCTGGATCACTGCGGCGGGCTGGTCTTTGCCGGGGACGGCAAGCTGTATTATGGCGCCGCTCGCTGGCGCGATCCCGAGTACAATCCTCTCGGTCCGGAACACAAGGAACGCGAGGGCGTCATCTGGCGGCTGGATCCGGACACGCTCGAACGGGAGGAAGTAGCCGTGCTCGAACGGCCGGACGAATTCGCTCAGTACGTGTCCCGCGGCGCGGTCGATGCGGCTGGCGATCTGTACTTCGCGCATGTGGGCCCGAAACCTGTCGGGATCTTCAAAGTCTGGATGCCCGCGGAACGCAAGCGAAAAGACGCTCATCTGCCCATCCGGATCTGGGGCTAGGAGGCTATCATGGCAAAGCGACAGAAGTACGATCTGCGCAGCCCCGGCACCCGGGAACTGCGTGAAGAGATCGTCCACGGAACCTTCGTGAAGGAGGGCACACTGCTGGCATTCCCCACCTGCTTTCCGGGGATGAGCGAGCCGATTCGTGCCGACGAGAGTTACATCACGGCGCTCGACGCCACCCCGGAGGGCGCGGTGTACGGCGGCACCAGCGGATACGCCAGCCATCTGTTCGTGGGCATGTTCCACGGCGTAACCGGGGCGGTCCTGGATCTGGGAACGGTCGACGGGGCCACCGGGTGTGCGGGCATGGTCTGCGGGAGACAGCGGTTCGTGGCTGGGGTCAACGGACCCGACGGCGGCCGTCTGGTGGGGCGCAAGCTGCAGCCCCTGCCTTTCGATCTGATTCAGGAGTGGGGGTTCAGTCGCACTCCCTTCGATGAGCTGGGTAGTGTCGGCGGGGGAGAGCCGATCGTCCATATGACCGCTGACGCCAAACGCGCTTGCGCCGCAGGGGTCAGCAGCGGTCACGTATTCAGCGTGGATCTGGCCGAAGGCAGCGTGCAGGAGATCGGTGCGGTCGCGGCAAGAGGCCAGGTGGGCCTGGATGCGGACGGCGGTTTCCTGGGCCGGGACGAAGGAGCGACGCTGTGGCGGCTGGAATCCGGCGGTAAGCTGGAGCGTGCGGCGGTGAAGCTGCCGTCCGGCGGTAACTGGGAGGTGGATCTGGGCTGGGCTCGTGATCCTGCGACCGGTACGCTGTACACGGCGGACGCCGATGGCCAGTTGTTCTCGTACAGCCCATCAGCAGGCTTCAGCGATGGCCTGGGCCGGACGCCGGTAGCACCGGTAACCTGCATGGCGGTCACGTTCGACGGGCGCCTGTTCGGGTTCTGCGGCGACGGCATCGCCCGTTTCTTCACGCTGGAAGCCGGTGGTGTCCGGCCGCTGGGAGCGGCGGCCGCGGTGTTCGAAAGACGTCGTTACGGGTATCAATACGCCGCCGCCGTGGTCGGCCGCGACGGAGAGATCGTCTTCGGCGAAAACGATTCGCTGGGCCATCTGTGGATCTATTTTCCGCGGATCGCTTCCCGGCAGTGATACTGGATCGTCGCCAGCCGTTACCAGGTTTACCCGGACCGGCAGAGGCACCGGTCGAACGCACCACCATCTGGCCATCGTCCAGGCGGCGTATCGCCATCATCCAGCATCGGCCGGTGTTGCCGGTCGCCCATGGCCGGCAACCGAATAGTCCGGGCAGCGTGGCGCCATCTCCGGCGGCGCGCCGCCCGGACGCTGCCTGACACGCTGCCGGAGTATCTGCATGCTGGGGAACGCAGGCACGGCACTGACGCGGGTCAGGGCACGGGCGTCTACGCCTGGATCACCGCGGCCGCATACACACAGCCGCCGTCACCTACGCCTGGATCACCACGGCCGCGTGCAGTTGCAACTGCGTCAGCGTAGCGCTGATACGCCCGTGTTTCTT
>SLHA01000139.1 GCA_007136405.1 Candidatus Latescibacterota bacterium | reverse complement strand
TCGCCTTGTTCGTGTACCGCAGCATGGCGTCCTCGAGCGCCTCGCGGAACTTCCTGCTCTGCACGATGTTCTTCCGCTCCGTCGCCCGGATCTGATCGGCGAGGAGTTTGCGCAGCGTCTCCAGGGCCAGGTTCTTCTGCTCCAGCGCCGCCACCCGACCGAGGAACTCGTCGCTGAGAATGTCGAGGCGCGCCTCCGACAGGCCCGCCACGGCGAACAGGTCGATCACCTCGTCGGCATCGACCGCGCCGCCGATCACCTGGCGCACGGCCGCGTCGATGTCGCGCTGCCGGGCGTGGCCCGCGCCACCGCCGCGATCGTCGGCCAGCCGCTTGCGGATCATCGCCACCACACGCTGGAAGAAGGCCAGATGCGGGGTGATGGCTTCTGTTTCCGGGCGCGGCACCGCCAGCGCGAAGGCCGCCGACAGTTCCTTCACCAGCGTCCTCAGGCGTTTCCAGCCATCGTTCTGCCCGAACACGTGGTCGATGGCGCGCAGGTACACCGGCAGGACGTCTCCGGGCGCCGCCTCGAGCGCCTGCTCGTAGCCGCAGCCGTGGAAGAAGCCGCGCAGCTTCTCGAACGCCGCCTGCATCGCGGGCACCGCTTCGTCCTGCACCTTGCGCACGGCTTTGCCGGTGCCACCGGCCTGGGTGTAGGTGGACAGCGCATCGGCCAGCTGGTCGGCCAGGCCGAGCAGGTCGACGATCAGGCCGCCGGGTTTGTCGCCGTAGACGCGGTTCACGCGCGCGATGGCCTGCATCAGGTTGTGCCCGGCGAGCGGCTTGTCCAGGTACATGGTGTGCGCCGGCGGACAGTCGAAACCGGTCAGCCACATGTCGCAGACGATCACCAGCCGCAGGTCGTCGTTCGGGTCCTTGAAGCGCTCGGCCAGGCGCTTGCGCGTCGCCTTGGTGCGCACGTGGCGACGCAGCGGTTCGGGGTCATCGCTCGTTCCGGTAACCACCACCTTCATCGCGCTGCGCTCGGCATCCGCAGGAACTCCCCGCAAGCCATCCTCTCGCCGGTCCTCAAGGATGAGTGCCACGGCCTCCTGCAGGCTTTGCTCCGCTTCCTCTCTGGTCCGGCCCTGTCCGTTGGCCCCGGGAATCTCCGGGCAGTAGGCCACGATCCAGTCGCCGTCACGCTCGTAGATGGCGGTGAACTCGTTTCTCATCTTCCATCTCTCCTCGATCCGCTCAGTGCCATAGGAAGCCACGCACCTAAGATTATTCCACGCACCTGAGATTATACCACGCAATGACCTCGCGCCCCAACTCTGCCTGGGTGCGCCTCTAATCTCTCCTCTTGCAGTACGAAGGCATAAGCTGCCCGGCGTTAAGCTGGCGCGAGCGTTGGGCAAGCAACGGCCGTGACAGTAGCCGGGTCTGTTCCATCTCATGTTGTCGCCCTCTCTGCGATGACAGCGTGAGATGGCAGGAGAAGGCCGGTCTCGCTCCGGCAGCACCAGGATCGGTACCGTGTCGCACGATCGCGGTCCTCAGTGCCAGAGCCGCTTCCCGTACAGCACAATTCCTGGCTTCCAGTTGCGGCCAAGCTCCGCCGTGAGGCCTGTGAAAGCGCTTGTTGCCGTCGGCCTCCTCTTAAAATCTACCCTACCATTGGGCCCGTAGGCAACGCGCTATGGCCAGCGGTACATGCACAGCCCATCGGTGAGCCAGACATTTCGCCGGCAGAGCCAAGTAGGCGGCTGTCTGCAGCCGCCTCACTCCGTCCGCTGACAACCGGATTGATATGGGTTCGTACGCGCCAAGCGCGAGGTTGCGGCGCTCCTCGGACGGCTGGAGTACGGTGTCTTCTCTTGAGCATAGTCGCGTGGCGTATCGTCCAGGCGCCGGAGTAGATCTCTGTTGCCCCGCGCGCAGGCCTTGAACCGTTGCCTCCTTCACGGATGGAACTCGGCTAGCTCGAGAACGAGGCCAGCGAGAAACGAGATGCGTGCGTAGAGACTGCATTCGTAGTCGGGCGCGTAGCGCGTAAGCCAGCGCGGCCTGCGGATGGGACACGTCCGGCGTTCTAACCGCGCAAAAAGGGCAGGGCTTCTTCCAGCAGGGCGTCCTTTTCCAGCACGGCCTGGCGGGCCGCGGCGGCCAGCGACAGCTCGGGTGGCGGCGCCGGCAGCGGGCTGTCGGGCGCCGCGCTGCGGATCCAGGGCGCCAAGCCGTCGTCGGCTGGCCACAGACCGCACAGGTAGCGGCGTCCGGAAAAACCGTCGCCGCAATGGTCGCAGCGCTGGGCGACGCCGATTTCCGCCTCTGGGGCGACGTCCAGCAGCGCAGCTTCTTCCGGGGTCGGCGGCCGGCTGGTCCGGCAGGCCGGGCAGAGGCGACGCATCACCGCGCGTTCGACTACCCCGAGCAGGGCGCGGCTCAGGGCCTGGCGGTCCATCTCGAAACGCAGCAACTGGCCCAGACCGTCCAGGGCCGTGGGCGCGAGCAATTGGGCGACGACCACCGCACCGCTACCGACCCCTTCGAGAAGGGAACGGGCTTCGGCGGCGCTGTCCACCTGGTCGAAGAGCAGCACATCCGGTCCCATGCCCAGGGCCGCGCGCCAGAGCGGCTCGAAGGGCTGGCCGGTGGGCAGATCGAGCTGGATCAGTTCCTCGGCGCGGTACTGGATCCGGTGTTCGAGCGAAACCACCAGCCGGCCGGCAGCGCTCAACTGGCGGGCCAGCGCCAGACGGTGCCGTTCGGCCGCGGCTTCGGCTGGCCCAACGACCAACAGCAGGCCCGGGCGCCCGACCAGCAACCCGCTCAGAGCGGTGCTTTGCGCTGGTGTGTATCCCAACTCTTCCAGCGTCTTCTGCTGGCGATCCAGATAGATGTGCAGGTGCAGGTGTTCGCCCAGCAGGGTGGGCACCACAGCCAGACGAAACTGGCGGGCAGCGCCTTCGTCCTGGTATTTGCCCAGCCCCTCGAACACCCCGCTGTCGGCCAGTTGGGTCAGTGGCGCCAGTGCCTTGAACCAGCTCTTGAGCGGTGCGGCCAGCGGCGCGGGAAAGCGGGCCAGCTCGGTGCGGTGGCCGTCGATGCCCACCAGCAGCCGGTCGCCTTGATGAAGCGGATCCAGGTAGAGGTTGTTCACCTCGCCGGCCAGCGCGCTCAACAGGATGCGGCGGCCCAGCTCGGCTACCTGTTCGGCGGTTGTTTTTTCCGCCACCGAAGGCGGTTCCTCGCGGCCGCTCTGCACCAGTCGTTCGGCAAAGAAGGTCAGCCAGCGGCTGAGCGCTTCCTGCACGGTTTCGTGCTCGGCAGCCAGAACCTGGCTGTAGCGCTGGAGTTCATCCTCGGCAAAGCGCAGCCGGCGGTCGGTTTTGTCGGCCTTGAGCGCTTTGTCCTTGACCCGCCGATAGAGTTCGGCGCGGCTCAGGCCGAGGCGTTCCATGGCCTGAGCGATGGTGGAGAAACTCGCTTCGCTGTCGGCCATGAGTTATTCCTCCCGCTTCAGATCGATGTCCTTGGCCGGTACGGTAACCGCCAGACCGGCGGCGGTAAATTCCTTGCGCATCTGGGTGATCACATCGCCGAAAATCATCATGGTCTCTACCCGACTCCAGGCTTCCAGCAGGGCCTTGACGTCGTTGGCGGTGACGTCGGCAACAGTGAACCGGGGCGGCGGTTCGTTGAGTACGGCCGGATGCCGTTGAAGCACATCCAGAGCCAGGTCTTCCACCCAGTCGACGTCGATATCATAGGGAATGGCGATCGGAATACGGATGGCGCGCTGCGGCAACGAGGTAAAATTGACGATCTTGTTGCGCCATATCACCGAGTTGGGAACGATGATGCGCACATTGTCGAGGGTCACCAGACCGGTGTAGGTCATCTTCACCTCGGTCACCCGGCCAATCTGCGGCGGCGGCCCGAACTCGATCAGATCTCCTTGTTTGAAGGGACGGGCGGCCAACATCATGATGCCGGCGAAATAATTGGCGATCGAGGCCCGGGCCCCCAGACCGATGATCACCCCGCTGATGCCGAAGGTCGCCAGCAGCGCATCGACCGGCAGGCCAGCCTTTTTCATGGCGCTGGTGAAGCCGATGGCCACTACCAGGTAGCGCAGCACGGTGCCCAGGTAGCTCCACAGGATGTCGTCGCCTCCCAGGCGATGAGAACTGCTTGCGACAAAGCGCTTGATCGCCTTCCCGGCATACCAGGAAAGTGCGGCGATCGCCAGCCCTTTGACCAGATTGGGGATAAACTCGATCAGCCAGACAACGAAATCGCGGCCGTATTGCGCCAGGGCTTGCTCGATGATGTCCACAGGCGGCCTCAGCAGGTAGACGGTTGACGGGTAGGCTCGATGACGGCCTCAGGTGCGAGCGCGGGATGATCCTGCGCAGCGATGGCCTCGCAAGGCCGATCAACCAGCCGGGGAGTCGGCCCCGACAGCTTTGGTCGCCATCAGTCTTCCTGCCAGCGTCGAAGGAGAGATCACCTCGTCGACGCCGATGCGCTGCACCTTGGCGATATTCTCTTCCGCCTCGATGCGCACGATAATGCGAAATCGGCAGTCCTCATGCTCGTCGCGCATTTGGCGGGCGGTAAGCGCAATGAGCGTATTGGCTGCATCGCTGTCCGTAGCCGCGATCAACGCCGCGGCGCCGCACACATTGGCCTGGTCCAGCACGTCCTTTTCGGCCGGATCTCCGGCCACGACGTCGTAGCCCATGCTCTTGAGATGGAGAACCAGCTGGTCCCGTTCTTCGATCAGCAGAAACGGGATGCCACGTTCGCGCAACTCGTCGACAATGCTCTCGGTGACATTGGTGAACCCGCAGACCACCACGTGATCGACGCTCTTCTGGAATTTGCTCATCACGGAAAAAACCCCCTTCATGCGTCTCTCGATCATCGGCCCCAGCAGCACGGTCAAAGCCGTGACGAACGAACTCAGGCCGATGAACACCATGGAGATGGTGAAGATTCTGGCGTTGGGAGTAAGCGGCAGGATATCTCCATACCCCAGGGTGCTGTAGGTGACGATGGTGAAATAGACCGCATCGATCCAGCTTGCGATCGTGTCGAACTCATGGCGCAGCAGATAGGAGCCGACGATCCCGTAAGCGAGGGCGAAAAGCACGGAAATCGCCGCGATCAACTCCACGTAACTCCATTTCCTCGGCTCTATCGACCGGTTGAATTCGCTGCGGAAAATCAGCAGCATGACCAGTAGCAGCACCGACAGCCACGTTGCCGTCAAGGGCAGACTTTGAAACAGATGGTTGATCAACAGCGCTCCCAGCACGCCCACCGTCCACCACCAGGCGCGTCGCCGGCGTTCGGCCAGCCCCTTGCCCAGGGCAATGAGCATCGTTCCCAAGCCGACCGACACGAAACCGCCCACCTTGAGGCTCGGGCTGGTTTGGATATACCGGGAAACCTCGTCCAGTTCCATCTCCAGGTAGAAACTCAAATGGAAGATCTCGGCCAACCCGGCGGCGAGATTCAAGAACCCATTGGCGGCGATCACCGCGGCAATCACATAAGGCACTGAGGCGCGCAGACGTATTACAAACATTTTTCCATGATCACTTTTCTGATAGGGGCGTCCGCAGGAAATTCAGGCATCGGACGGCCACTGCCGCCGGGGGCACTCGCGGTAGGACATCACTGCCGCGTGATGCACCAGTGCAGCGCCAACCCATACCGTCATTTCAGTTCCAGGCCGAGTCCGTGCTCGGCACCGAAGGTGCGAAACCAGTCCACCACCTCGGGATGCAGCGGGATGCCTTTCGCGGTGCGTTCGGCGGCGATCTCGCTCTCCGGTAAGCCGGCATACAGAACCCGCTCTTGTCCGGGCATGGGCCGGGCTTCTCGTAGCCGCCGGAGGCTCGCGTCCATGTCGTTCTTGAACGCCTCCACGTCACCGAAGGCGGCGATATCGTAGGCAGCGACAAAATGCCCGCCACGCCGGTCCGACAGGGCCGCGCATCCCGGTGCGAACGACAGGTTGCAGGAGAGGATGTCGACCATCAATGCCAGACCGTAACCCTTGTGCGAGCCTCTTTCGCGGGTGCTGCCCAGAGGCAACTGGTAGGGCTTGGAATCGACGACGAAGTCCTGGTATTCGCCCCCCGTCAGGTTCGGCGTGCCGTCGGGGTTGGCCACCCAGCCGCCGGGCAGAGGCAAGCCCAGTTTCTGCAGGATCTCCAGCTTGTTGCCGGCGACCGTGGCCATGGCCGCGTCAAACACGAAGGGAGATTCGTGGTGGGCCGGAGCGGCGAATGCCAGGGGATTCGTGCCCAACAGCGGCTCGGCGCACCAGGTGGGAAGCATGGACTTCGGCGCTGCGCTGACCGCCATGGTCCAGCCGATCATGTCGTTCAAGGCCGCCATCCGCGCGTAATACCCCAACGCCCCGACGTGGCCGGCGTTGCGCACCGACACCACCCCGACGCCAGTCTGACGCGCCTTGTCCATGGCCATGGACATCGCCTGCGACGCGACCATCAGGCCCAAGCCCCGATCCGCGTCGACGACGGCAGTGGCCGGTGTCTGACGCACGATCTCGATTTTCGGCCGCGGGTTGAGCTCGCCGCTGCGATACTTGTTCACGTAGTCGCGGAGTTTGATGGAGACGCCGTGGCTGTCGATGCCGCGCAGATCGGCGTACACCAGCACGTCGGCGCCGCGTGCCGCGGCTTCTGCGGGAACGTCGCAGGCCCGGAAGACCGCTTCCGTCACGGCGCGCAGCTTGTCCGGAAGCACCCGGACCGCGATGCTCGGGGGAACTTCGTAGGTGCCCATCACGGTTGGTCTCTCTTGTTGTACTGCGCCTCCCGTCAGGGCGCGTGTGCGCCATTGCCGCCCGCGCCGCCGCCACGATTGGCGCTGCCGGCGGTACGCAGATGCGCCAGGATTCGATCCGCCTCCGTGCGCCAGTCTGATTGGCGCGCGAATGCCTCCGTGTCGCGTTCGCCGAACACGCCGGCCGCGGCCAGATCGGCCATCCAGGCCAGGCGGTCGGCGGCGCCGGCCGCCGATACAGGCTCCAGGCCGGCTTCGCCTACCGTGGCCGCGGCCTCGCGCATCTCTTCGGCCCGACGCCGGCCATGCTCTACGACGCGCTGGAAGAAATACGCTCCCCGTTTTTCCCAGTCAATACCGGGAAAGGTCTCCGCCAGCGAGGCCAGCACCGCGTCTTCCACGCCGTGCGCGCGCGCCGCGGTGAAGGCTTCGACGACCATGGCTTCCAGGCCCTTGATCATCACGCTGCGGCACAGCTTGGTGGCGGCCGCCACGCCGAGCGTGGCGGAAGCGATCGAAGGCTGAAACCCCAACGCTTGCAACGCCGGCAGCAGCGCCGCGGCCGACGGTCCGCCGAGCAGCAGTGGAACGCGACTGCGGTAGGGCGGCACCGAGGTCATGATCGCACCTTCCACGTAGCGACCGCCGGCGCCGTCGATATGACCGGCGGCACAGGTCTTGGCGCCGGGCGACGCGGAGTTGACATCCAGAAAGAATGCGCCCGGCTGGATCCCCGGCGCACAGGCGTTGGCCACCGGCACGGCCTGGTCCGCGGTCACCGCCGAGATGATGCAATCCGACCCGGCTGCCAGTTCGGCATGGGACGTCACCAGGACTACACCCCACGCATCCGCGTGGGCCCGCAACGGCGCCTCCTCCGGAGTTCCGAGTTTGATATCGCACGCCGAGACCGCAGCATCGGCAATGACGAGATCCTCAGCCAGTATGCGCCCGACTTCGCCGTAGCCGACGAGTCCGATACGCCACTCGCGTGGTTGTGACGGTATGGTCATAAGGTCCGGTGGGATCATGGTGGTCGGCGGCCAGGCCGAGAGCTTGTGGGAGCTGTTGCTCGCTGTCGACAGCGGTTGGTATCGGCCGGGCAGTGAATGTCAGTGCGAGTCCGGCTGTCCGTGGCGATGCCCGGTACACGCTCATGCATCGCCACTCCGGATGCCGCATGGGTTTCCGGACGCGCCGTCAATCGAACCGGTCTGCCAGTTCGTCTTCGAGCCGGTCGATAGCCTGACGTATCCGCGGGTTCCGCGGTTGCAGATGCAGCGCCTGACGATAGGCGGCCAGCGCCTCATGCAACGCGCCCCGCTGGTGATACAGCAGGCCCAGATTATAATGCAGCCCAACCGCCCCCGGCGCAATGTCCAGGGCCCGGTGCAGCGCCCTTTCAGCGTCGTCCAGGCGCTGGCTGGCCAGGTAGGCCGCGCTCAGGTTGTTCCATGCACTGGCATCCTCCGGCGCCAGGGCCACGATGTGTTCATAGGCCCTGGCTGCGTCGTCGGCCTGCCGGGCCTGCAGACTGAGCCGGCCCAACTGGCGCCACGCATTCAGGTGGTCCGGATTGAACGCCACCGCAGCGCGGTACTCCCGTACAGCGGCGTCGTGCCAACCTTGACCGGCGTACAGGCGTCCCAGAGCGTAATGGGCCCAGTCGCTGGCCTGACTGGTGGCCAGGGCCTCCCGGTGGAAGGTGATCTGCCGCCACAGATGGGGATTCTCGTGAGCACGTTGCTGCCAGAGCTGGAATGTCCGCAGCACCTCCCCGGAGCCTTCGCGGTCGCCCTGGCGCGCCAGCACCTGACCCAGTCGGTACAGCGCGTCCGTGTAGGCGGGATCCAGTTCCGTGGCCCGTTCGAGATGCTGGATGGCTTCAGCAGAACGATTCAACCCCTCGTACGCCCTGGCCAATTCGAGGTGCACGGCCGCCGGCCGCTGGATATGTACGGGAAGGCGCTGCAGAAAAGCCACCGCGTCGTCATACCGCCCCTGGTCGTTGCACAGTACGGCGGAGTAATACAGCCCACCAGCATGCCCGGGCTCAAGCTCGAGCAGTTGCTGGAGCCGCCGTTCGGCCTGATCGTGCTGGCCGTTCTCCAGATAGGCCTTGCTGAGGTTGGCGAGCGCCACGACCAGAGTGGAATCCAGCCGCAACACCCATTCGAGCCTTTCTATCGATTGACCGACATTGCTGCTGCGCGCGTACAGGGCGGCCAGGTTGTTGTGCGCCTGGAGGTGTTCAGGTTCCCGTTCGATGGCCCGCAACAGCGCGTTTTCGGCGGCCTCCAGCCTCCCGAGAGCCAGGTAGGCCGAACCGAGGCGGTGGTACGTGTCGCCATCCGCCGAACCGGTCTCTATCTCTGGTTCGAGCCGCTTGACGATGTCGTCGAACCGTCCCCCGGCAAAGTACAGATCGATCAGCAGATTCCTGGCTGGCCGGTGGCGGGGCTCCAGGTTCAACGCGGCGCGGGCGGCGCTGATGGCTGCCGCGGCCCGGCCGGCCTGGCGCTCGGCGACAGCGTGCCGGAAATAGGCCTCTGCCTCCATTCGTCGGGAAGCGTCGATGGCAGAGGTAGAGGACATGGGCGGCGGTCGGGCAGGATCCGCCTTGGACACTGGTTCAGGCCCGGCACAGGCCAGTACCAGCGCCGTGCACAGGGCGATTGCGCCCAGGCCTAGCCGCTTGACCGGATTCGTCGACGCGCCTGTCTGGCGACCATCAGGGCAACATGCCGAGGCGTCCATCTTCGCTGCAGCCCGTCGGTTACGGGTTCACGCCCCCGGCGAAGGCCCCAGCGTCCGAAGACACACTGGACCCTCAGGGATGGATAATGTTAGTATATTGCACTTATCTTTATTGCGCCAATCCGGCGGTGTGGCGCCGTTCAGACGGTATTGCGCCGTTCAAGACGGTATTGCGCCGTTCAGGCTGTACAAAGCCATTGAGGATGATATAGATGATTCTGGCGAAGCCATGACACGCGTCCGTCAACCGCGATTCAGCCTTAGCGCCCTTCTCTTCTGCACCGGATGGATGCTATGGTACCCAACCGGTGCCTTGCGCACGCCCGGCGCCCTCGCCGCGGAATCGGTGCATTTCACCGATGCCACGGTTGATGCCGGCATCGGTTTCCTGCACGTGCACGGCGGCGGCGGACCGGAGCCCAAGCGCTATTACATCGAAACCATGGGTTCGGGTGTGGCCTTCCTGGACTATGATGGAGACGGCTGGCCGGATCTGTATTTCGTCAACGGGCAGCACACCACAGACCTGTCGGCGCCGCGGGCGCACAATGAACTGTACCGCAACCTCGGTGATGGACGTTTCGAGGAAGTCGCGCTACAGGCTGGCGTGGCCGACACCGGCTACGGCATGGGTGTCACCTTCGGAGACCTGAACAACAACGGCTTCCCGGATCTGTATATCACCAACTATGGCGCCAACACGCTGTACCTGAACGATGGCGATGGCACGTTCACCGACATCACCCAGGCTGCCGGGGTGGGCGATCCGGGCTGGGGCGTGGGCTGTGCATTCCTGGATTACGAAAACAACGGCCTGCTGGACCTGTACGTCGCCAATTACCTTGAATACTCCCTTGCGGACGCAGACCGGGAACTGCGTCCGTACCTGGCCAGGGGCCAGGAAGCGGCCATGCACATGGGCTACCCGCATCCGGACAATTTTTCCGGACAGGCCGATGTGCTCTACCGCAACGAAGGCGACGGCACCTTTACGGATGTGACCCGCGCCGCCGGCGTGTACGATCCTTCGGGCAAGGGCATGGGCATGGTCTGTGGCGACTTCGACGACGACGGTTTCGTGGATATCTTCGTCGCCAACGACTTGACACCCAATTTCCTGTTCCACAATCAGGGTGACGGCACGTTCCGGGAGGTCGGCCTGCAGGCCGGTGTTGCCTTCGACTACTTCGGGCGCACCCAGTCCGGCATGGGCGCGGACTTCGGTGACTTCGACCTGGATGGCGATCAGGACCTGTTCATGACGGACTACCAGGGAGAAACCAATGCCCTGTACGTCAACCATGGCGACGGGTTTTTTACCGAACGCTCGCGTAACGCCGGTCTGGCCATCCCCAGCCTGCCCTTCGTCTCCTGGGGTACCCTCTTCATGGACTACGCAAACAACGGTCTACTGGACCTGTTCGTCGCCAACGGCCACGTGCTGGACAATGTAGAGCTCTTTGACAGTTCATCCAGCCACGCGCAACCGAATCTGCTCTTCCGCAACCTGGGTCCGGACGAATCCGGCCAATGGCGATTCACCGATGTAGCCCAGGCCGTTGGACTGCACCACGTTTTTCCCAGCCGCGGCGCCGCGGCCGGCGACTTCGACAATGACGGGGATCTGGATCTGGTGGTCAGCAATTCCGGACTGCCGGCCCAGTTGTACCGCAACGACGGCGGCCATACGGGCTCCTGGCTGCAAGTGCGCCTCATCGGCAGCCGCAGCAACCGCGATGGCCTGGGGACGCGCGTGCGGATATACACCGGCGATCGCATCGAGCTGGCCGAGGCCCGCAGCAGCAGCAGCTATCTGTCGCAGAACGACAGCCGGCTGCATTTCGGTCTGGGCGCCGCTGCGATCGTCGACAGCCTGGTGGTGCAATGGCCCAGCGGCCACGTGGACCGGATCCATACCATCCCTGTCCGGCAGCAGGTGATCCTGGTGGAGCAGGCGGGCAGCGATAGCCGCTGAACCGGTCCAGAGCGCACCACGGCCTGTCGTCGATCGGTGTGTGGGGTTGTGGTGCAGCGCCCGCACGCCAGCCCGGGCATTTCGATCTATGGCGTTTCGATGTATGGCCTGGCGCACCCTATACGGCGATACCATACGGCATGGCTGACACCTTGTAGCGGCCGTCTACCATCCGCGTAATCAGCTTCCAGGGCAGCGCATCGATGATTCTGTGTCGGTGCTGGATACCGACATTCTTCAGAATCTTGTACTTGATGATATCGTTGTAGGCAGGGTGAGAATGCAGGTATCCCGGTGTGAAACCGCTGGCCAACAGGCATTTTTCCATCGTTTCCGGTTCGTAAAAGGCTACATGCACATCGGGACACTGCGTGTAACTCCATTTCAGGAGAGCCCTCCTCCATGGTCTGGCGTTGCCTGTGGTGAGGAACAAAACAGCCCCAGGTCGCATCGATCTGCGGATTTTCCGCAGAGCCCCGAGGGGTTCGGGAATATGCTCCAGAACCTCGATCGCCGTGACGAAGTCATACCATCCCCTGTGCTCCTCCAGAGCTTCGGCGTCGATAATCCTGATACCGTGCTGCCTACCGTACTCTGCTGCCCAGCCTTCTTCGAAACCGGTGACATCCATCCCTGAAGCCGAGGCATGCTTCACCAGGCCGCCCGGCCCGCAACCGAAATCCAGCCACCGGCAACCCTCCGGGAAAAAATGCCGCTGCACAGTCCTGATGCCTTGCCATTCATAATAGCGGACAGTCCTGTCAGGATGGCCCATCTCCTCGATGTAGTGGACCAGAGGATCGGCACCTTTGCCCGTGTAATAGTCTTGATCGTACAGGTTGCGGTAATCCGTTCGGTGGTTCTCTACGAACGAGAAACGACATGCTTCACAGTGGCGCAGAACAAACCGGCGCTGGTCGAGCACACCAGGAACAGATCCGATGATGGTGGTTGGCGATCCACAGATGGAGCAGTGAGTATCAGCAGCCATGCTAGCGTCGAGCCGGGCCGGCCAACCGGAGGCCGGCATTGGAATAGGGGACACTGGGTGTGGAGAAACGGCTGTCGACCCGGCAACCTGGCGCATAACTGGACCAGCCGCCGCCGCGCAGAACATGGGATGTGCCATCCCAACCCTGATGCCGGTCACAACACCATTCCCAGACATTGCCGCTCATGTCGTGCATACCCAGTTCGTTGGCCGCCTTCTCGCCCACCGGCCACGTGCCGCGGCCGGTCGACAGATCGCACGCGGCTCCGCCAGCGTTGTCCCAGAACCACGCCACCGCGGCCGCATCATGGCTGCCGCTGTAAAGATACCCCCGGCTGTGCGCCCCTCCTCGCGCCGCATACTCCCACTCCGCTTCCGTCGGCAGACGGTATCCGTCCGCTGTGGTATCGACCTGGATCTCTTCGCTCACGCCTGATCGGTACGGGATGCCCTGCACCCGATACACCGGCTCGCGCCCCACCATCTCACTCAAGGCATTGGACCATTTCACCGCATGATGCCAGGTGACGCTGTGCACCGGATGCGCGTCGGCGCAGCCGTCTCCCACGCCGTCCAGATCGTATCCGCGCTCTACCGCAAAGGCTCGCACCTGCCGCCATTCGCTCCAGGTAACTTCATACCGGCCCATGGCGAACGAACCCACATCGAGAGCGCCATGGCCGATATCCGGCAGTGTCCCGCCCTCGACCGTCACCAGCTGTATGGGCGGAGCCGCTGACTCGCGCCCAGGGGAAGTGTCCGTGTCCGTATTGCAGGACAGCGTTGTCAGCACGCTCGCCAGCAGCCAGAAACGCACCAGGCCGCCTTCGTACCAGGTCATGGAATCGTCCTCGTTATGGTCATGATCATACAGGCATTGTACTGTCCATGCCAGTACCGAGCGGCTGGACAAGCTGTTTTCGGCTGCCGGGTTGTAGGCGCCGACTCGAACGCGCCGGCTTGCGGTCCAGCCGCTTGTCGCGCACCCTTATGTCTGCCGCAGACTCTCCACCCCTTACCATGATGCCTGGGAGTGTATCCTGCAAGCCAGTAGACCTTCCACCCAGCGCCCCGTTCTGTTTGTCCTGAGTTACCTGACCGACGGCATCAACGCCCTGTTGATCTTCACGCTCAGCCGCCACCTGGCCGAAGCCGATGGCGATCTGCTGCATCTGGGTATACTGGGGGTCTGCTTCTCGTTGACCTACGCCGTCAACTGCACCCTGTTCGGCCACCTGTCGGACCGACTGGGACACCGCCGGCTGATCGGCGCAGGTGCCGTGGTATTCGCCACCGCCTATGGGCTGGCCCTGCACTCCATCTCGGTGCCGCACATCTTCGCCGTGGCGGTGTTGGGAGGCATGTCCACAGCGCTCGTGTTTCCTGCCATCATTGCCTTGCTCAGCTTGAGCGATGGCCCCGGCAGGCGCTCCGGACGCCATCAGACCCGGACGCTCATCCTGTTCTGCCTGTCGTGGAACGCCGGCGTGATCTCCGGCAATGCGGCGGCTGGCTGGCTGTTCCCGCTGGGCACCCGCGTGTCCTTGAGCCTGGGTCTGGCGCTTTCGGTACTGCATCTGGCGATCAACGCCGCCTCGGCCGCCTGGGCCGGCTGGCAGGCCCGCCGCCCGGCCTCCGGCATACCGGCAGCGACTCCCGGTCCCGGCGTCACATCGCCCGCGCCCTCCACGACCCATCCATCGCCTGCACCGCCAGCGTCCGGCGCGACCGGTCTATCAACCACATCGCCGGCGTCCGATTCGGCCGGCCCATCGGCCACGCTGCCAGCGTCCGGCCCGGACTGCCCACCTTCCATGCCTGCGCCTGCAGCCCTGACGGCGGATCTGCCCCTGGAGGATCCTCTGCATCCGCTGGCCGGCGACCATCCGGCCGACGAGATCCACCCCACCCCCGCCCTGCAGCGCTTCTTCGCCGTGGCTGGCTGGATGGCCAACTTCTCCGGTTGCGTGGCCATGAGCCTGATCACCTTCCTGCTGCCGCGGCTGATGACCGAACTGGGGGTCAGCGCCCCGGTGCACGGCACGCTGGTCACCATCTCTCGGGTGGCGATACTGGGCATGTACTTCCTGCTCCACTTCACCGGGTTCTGGCGTTTTCGGCTGGCGCCAGGTCTGATCGCCCAGGCAGTGAGCATGGCCGGCCTGCTGGTTCTGAGCCGGGCTCACACGGTGCCGATGCTGGCCACCGGTGTGGTGCTGGTTGGCGTGATGATGGGGTACAACTATTTTTCCAGTATATTCTATTCCACTACGGGCTTTTCCGAGAAACGCCGCGGCCTGGCCAGCGGTCTGCACGAAGGCACCCTGGCGGCAGGCCATACGGCCGGCTCTCTGGGCGGCGGCTACCTGGGCGCCACCCTGGGTATTCGCGCCCCATTTCGGGTGGGCATCGGCATACTGGCGTTTTCCGCCCTGGTGCAGCTCCTGGCTTACCTGTATTTCCGGCGACGGCAAGCATCCACGAGCCGCTCATCCACGTGACGGTTGGGGGGCGCTCGGAGGCAGCCCTCAACCCGCCGGCGATGGCGCCCATTGCCGGCACGCCCTCAGCGAGGAAAAACCGCATGCATTCCGTCCCGTATTCGTTGGCAGCCGCCAGTCTGGCCGCGGCTTGTCTGTGCGGTCGCGGCACGACGGCCAGCCAGGCCGGTTCCCAGTCCCAGTTTCCGCAGGGCCTGCCCACCGACCCGTCGTTCTTTCCCATCGGCGTCTGGCTCCAGGCGCCCGAGCGCGCCGCCGAATACCGCGCCATCGGCGTCAACCTGTACGTGGGGTTGTGGCGCGGCCCCACCGAGGAACAGCTGGCTGAACTGGGCCAACACGACATGAAGGTCATCTGCGCGCAGAACGAAGTCGGCCTGCGGCACCTGGACAACCCGACCATCTTCGCCTGGATGCACGGCGACGAACCGGACAACGCGCAGAGCATGGAACGACACTGGAGAAACGACGCCGCAGCGGCCAACGCGGCCTGGCCCGGCATCGAGCCGAAGACCCTGCAGGAGTGGGGTACATGGGGGCCTCCGATTCCGCCAGACGAGATCGTCGCCGACTACCAGCGCCTGCGCCGGCGCGACCCGTCACGGCCGGTCTTCCTGAATCTCGGGCAGGGCGTGGCCTGGGACAGCTGGCACGGCCGCGGCATACGCACCAACCACCCGGAAGACTATCCCGAGTACATCGCCGGATGCGACATCGTTTCGTACGACATCTATCCGGTCAATTCCAGCCATGCCGATGTGCAGGACCAGCTCTGGCGAGTGCCCTTCGGCGTCCAACGGCTGCGCCGGTGGAGCAACGACGAGAAGACCGTGTGGAACGTGATCGAGTGCACCCAGTACGGCGGCCATGGCCGGCGGCCCACCCCGGAGGAAGTCAGGGCGCAGGCCTGGATGAGCCTGGTGGCTGGGTCGCGGGGATTGATCTACTTCGTCCACGAATTCGCCGTCAAAGACAGCGCTGGTACGGAGATTCGCCCCTTCACCGAGGCCGGGCTGTTGCGTGACCAGGACATGGCCCGAGCGGTGGGCGCACTCAACCACCAGATCCACGCCCTGGCACCGGTACTGAACACGCCTACGGTCACCGATGCGGCGTCCATCCAGACGGCCGGCGACACGGATCGAATCGACGCGATGGTCAAGCGTCTGGACGGGATCACCTATCTGTTCGCGGTCAACACCCGGCCGGACTCCGCGCAGGCGACCTTCCGGCTCCGGGACGTCCACGCCGACAGGGCCGCGCTGATCGACGACCAGCGGGAACTGCCGGTGGATAACGGCACTTTTACAGACGTGTTCGGCGCTTATGCAGTGCACCTGTACAGGATCGCACCGCAGGAGTGACGCCGCTGGCCGTGGGGTGGATGCATGCGCCACGGCCGACCGTCGCACCGGGTCGGTTGGCCCGGTTTAGGTGGCGTGCACCGGCCGATGGCCCGGCCAGAGGGGAGGCGAGCACCGGTTGATGCCCGGCCAAGAGGCTTGCACCGGCCGGTGGCCGTTGCGGTCACGGCGGACGCTTCTGCGAACGACCAGGCGTTATCGCCGACAGCACCTTGGTCTGATCAGGATTCCGGGTAGATCAGGACTCCAGGTCCATCGAGACTCCAGGCAGTTCAAGACTCCAGGTAGATGGGCGCCGAGAAGGCACGGCGATTGTCGACTGCGCGCGCTTCCAGGCGCACGTAGCGCTTGATAGAGGCGGGGCAGGCCCATTCCCCTTCCAGGATCGTCTCATCGCGCAGATACACCGTCTTGCGCACCCTTCCGTCAGCGATGATGCGCACACACTGCAGTCCGGCCGCATCGACGACGCGGTATTGCATGATCCTCCGTTTGCGCCCGTTTGCCGGCACCGTCGCCCCCATCGGCTGCCCGTCCATATGGATGGCCAACAGGGGAGCCTCGCTGGCCAGGCAGCAACCTGTATTCAGACTCTGAACCACGGCTTCCGCGTTGGCCTCGACTCCGGGCAGGGCGGTCCAGCATACCCCGATGCCTTCGGGTACATGGGCATCGCTCCCGCCCAGCGGCGTGACGCGGATACCGTCATCCAGCAGGCGATCCCACAAGGCGACAGCCGCTGCGTCGAACTGATCGAATGCCGTGCCGATCCGGTGCGCCCCGTTGATCACTTCCATGGCGAAAGCCGGTGCCAGCGTCCACAGCGTTTCCTTTTTTTCTTCGGAATATACTGTACTGGGGTACCATCCGGCGGGGTGCGGTATCCAGACAAACGGTGCCAGCGTCCGGGCTTTGGCGACATCGTCGGCGATGTTCTCCTTGCGGGGCACGAACAGGCGGGTATTGCACAGCAGACCGATGTGATGCGACCCCGCTCCAGGCTCCTGTCCCCAGGACATCGTCGGTATGTTGCGGATGGCGCGCTTCTGGTTCAGGCTGGCGTGGTCCGTGGCGAATACGATGTCGATACCGGCCGTGATACCCGCATCGCGGTTCATGGCTATGGTAGCCCGCCCATCGCTGTATTCGCTGTGCGTGTGGGGATCGATGATCACGACCGGCTTACCGAAAAGCTCCCTTGTCTGTCGCAGGCGCGCCGCCTGATCACCCTGATGGGTCGCCAACCAGCTCTGCACGGTGCTGTGGCGCCTGGCTTCCAGCTCCTCGACTTTTTCTTTTCTGGGCACTGCCGCCATGTGCTTGCTCCCAGGGAACGATATGCCGCGGCGTCCTGGCTGCCCGCCGGCCCCAGACGTTCGCGGCTAGATGGTAGATTACCAGCAAAAAGGTGAAAAAAGGCATAGAACTCGATCCGGGCAAACACTCTTCCAGCTTCCGCCTGCATGCACTTTGCCCTGCCACATCCGGATGGGAGCGTTTTTCGTGCGGCCGTGAGCCACCGGTTCCACGCGCATGCTGGCCCAACCACCCTCGGCAGCGACATGCATCGGACCGCACGGCCAGGAAGTCCCGTTAGCGAATGGCGCCGTTTGTGCTTATCGTGTCAGGTTCAGGTCCGTAACGCCTCGACCTCAAGTCTTCATCACGGGAAATCGATATGTCCAGCACATTCGGTAGGGTATTCCGCGTCACGACCTTCGGTGAGTCGCACTGCCGTGCCGTAGGCGCCGTCCTGGACGGTTGTCCAGCGCGTCTGCCGCTGACCGCGGCCGACATCCAGCCGCAGCTCGACCGGCGCCGTCCCGGCCAGAGCGGCATCGCCACACAGCGCCGCGAAGCCGACTCAGTGACGATCCTCTCCGGCACGGAGGACGGGCTGACGCTCGGGTCGCCGATCGGCCTGTATGTCGCCAACCGCGACCAGAAACCGGAGGACTACGCCGACATGGTCGCCATTCCCAGACCTTCCCACGCCGACTACACGACGCTGATGAAATATGGCGTCAAAGCCTCCAGCGGCGGCGGCCGGTCCAGCGCCCGGGAGACCATCGGCCGAGTGGCCGCCGGCGCAGTGGCGGAGAAACTGCTGCGCACCTGGCACGGCGTGGAAATCGTGGCCTGGGTAGGCTCTGTCGGCGACATCGATGCGCCAGCGGTCGACACGCAGACCTTGACGCGCGACGAGGTGGATCGCGACATCGTCCGCTGCCCGGACGCGGCGGCGGCGGCGCGTATGGTCGCAGCCGTGGAAACAGCCCGCGACCGCGGCGATTCCATAGGCGGCATCGTGCACTGTGTCTGTCGAAATGTGCCCGCCGGCTGGGGCGAACCGGTGTTCGACAAGCTGGAAGCCTGTCTGGCGCAGGCCATGCTGTCGTTGCCCGCAACCAAGGGATTCGAGATCGGCTCCGGCTTTGCCGGCGCCCGCATGCACGGATCGGTTCACAACGATCCTTTCTGCCTCAAGGGGGATCGCCTCGGCACGGTGACCAACCACAGCGGCGGTGTGCAGGGCGGCATCTCCAACGGCGAGCCCATCCTCATGCGCGTCGCCTTCAAACCCCCGGCGACCATCGCCTTGCCTCAGGCCACCGTCGATTGCGACGGCCGCCCGGTGACGCTGGAGGCCAGGGGGCGGCACGACCCCTGCGTCGTGCCTCGGGCGGTGCCCATAGTCGAAGCCATGGCCGCCCTCGTCCTGGCCGACATGGCCGTACGCCAGCGGCGCATGATGGCGGAGACGGCATGATCGATCTGCACGCGCACAGCGCTTATTCCACCGGGGCCAAGGACACCTTCATGTTGCGGCAGCTGGCGCGCGGCCGCAGCGGGCTCCAGACCAGCTCCTCCATTGCCGACAAGGGTCTGTTACCGCAGATGATCGAAGCGGCGGTGCGTAAAGATCTGAGCGCCGTGTCGCTGACCGACCACTGGACCGTGGAGAATGTCGAAGAAGCGCGCCTCCTGGCCGCCGCCGGTGGCGTGAGCTTCGTTCCGGGCATCGAGATCGGTGCCGTGCTGGAGTTGCAAGGCCGCGATTACGAAGTTCACCTCCTCGGTTACTACTATAGCGCGGCGGATCCGGATCTCCAGCAGTTGTGCCGGGATGCCCGGGAGACGTGCGCGCGCGGCGCCCTGGCGTTTCTGAACGGCCTGAAGTCGCAGAGCATCCACCTGACCCGGGAGGATGTCGACCGCGACTATCCCGGCCAGTTCTCCAGCTGGGCCATCCGCCGCATGCTGGTGCACCGCGGCCTGGCGGCGGACAAGTGGGAAGCCACCCGCATCCAGCAGCGCGCCGTGGCACACACGCTGGCACACGGCGTCGGGCAAGGCCTGCAACCCGGGGTTCTGCATGCCGGCGACATCGTCCGGACGCTGCACCGCGCCGGTGCGTCCGTATTCATGGCCCATCCCTTCTGGCTGACCCGACCTGACATGGGGGGCCTGCCGGAGCCACTGATCTGGCAGCAGATCCAGGCGCTGCTGGATCTGGGCGTGGACGGAATCGAAGCGTATTATCCCACTCCCGAGCCATCCCAGGGCCAGCAACTCCTGGCCTTCTGCCAGGAACACCAGCTGCCGGTATGCGGCGGTTCCGACAGCCACAACGCCCGGGCGCTGGCGCAGGCGCCGGGCATCCCGGACCAGGCGCTGGACACGATTCTGCGCCATCGCCGCGGCCTGCAGCCGTGGTCTTGACGACAAGGACAGAGATGACCCTGGACGATCAGGATGTCCACCTGACTTCACCATACACGGATACCGGCTACCAGTACAAGGTGCAGCTGCATGCACACACCACGCGCTCGGATGGTAGCCATGATCCGCAGTGGGTGATGCAGGCCTATGGAATAATCGGCTATGCCGCCGTGGCCATCACCGACCACGACTACCGCGAGCGTACCACTCCAACGCTGGACGACCCGGGCGGACACGCCATCGTCCACATCCCCGGCGTGGAATACTCCGCCAATGCCGCCGATGGCAGTTGGCGGCATATGCTGGGCATCCTCATTGGCAGCATTCATCATGCCGACGGTTGGGACGCCCGTCAGTCACAGATCCATCGGACCTCGGCGGAGGCCGGCTTGTCATTCCTGTGTCACCCCTATGGCGAACAGGTGCACCCCCGCGGCTGGACGACGGACGCCTGCCTCGATTTACAGGGTTATTCGGGCATGGAGATCTACAACGGCGCGTCGTGCGGCCAGGCGGAGATTCTGGCCTGTTTCGAGCCGGCGGTCGACCGCATGCTGGTGTCCGGCCGGCGTCTGCTGCTGATCGCCACCGATGATTTCCACACGGACATGGACCTGGGTTATGTCGTGATCAACAGCCCGGCTCCCCCACAGGCACTGGTGCTGGACGATGTCGCCCGGGCGTTGCGCGACGGCAACTTCTTTGCGGTGGGCCGGATGGATCCGGAGGCTGCCCTGGCACCCCATTTCACCGACATCCGGGTCGAGGGCCGCACGCTCACGGTAACCGTGGACCAGCCGGCGGACATCGAGTTCGTCACGGCGCGGCACCACGCCGCCAGCGCCGGCGGGACCTGCTCCCAACGCGACACCGGCGTGTCCGGCGCGTGTTATACCGTCGTGCCGCAGGATCGCTTCGTGCGCGTCCGCGGCACCGTCAACCACGGTGGACATGAAGCCCATGCCTGGAGCAATCCGATATACGTGCAAGCCCGATGAAGCGTGGTCGCCAACAGCAAACAGGGACTGACGCAACGCCATGACAGACAAGATGACAGAGCGTGTACGAAAGATGACGGATCGCGAACGGTTCCTGGCGGTCGCCACCGGCCAGGAACCGGATTACGTGCCCATATTCGGTTTTCCCGGGGCACCCGGCATGAGTTGGGGATGCCTGCGAACCACGCACGAGCGACTGGTCGCCACCGGCATGCCGGCCCATATCGGCGGCTGCGTGACCGACTGGAAAAACCGGGATGTGGACAGCTGGTTCCGCTACTGGGGCACCACTGGTCCCATCAACCCGGACTTCAGCATGGCCTGGGGCGCGCCGGGCATCCGCAGCCTCCGGCGCGAAGAAGATGGCTACATCATCATCGAGGGTGAAGACGGTTCGGTCACCCGCGAGGTGATCGGCAACGCCGATATCTACACCATGCCGGAGCATCGCGTCTACTCGGTGCGCGACCGGGAGTCCTGGGAATTTTACCGGGATCGCACCACACCACGCCAGTTCCTGGCGCCCGCAGACCTGGAGCGCCACTGTCGACGGTTCGACCAGCGCGACCGGCCGCTGGTCGTGGGCGCGGGCGGCACCTTTGGCCGCATCCGCTCGCTGATGGGGACCGAGGCCGCCAGCATCGCGTTGTACGACGACCCGGAACTGATCCACGCCATCATCGACACCTTCCGGGATCACAACCGGCGCCATGTCTTTCCGCTCATCGAGCGCCTGCGGCCGGAAATCGTCGCCTGCTGGGAGGACATCGGTTACAAGACCAGCATGCTGATTTCGCCAGCGCAGTTTCGCGAATTCTGCGCGCCGCTGTACCGCGAGGTGGCCGACTGCGCCCGGGCCTGCGGCGTGCCGGTCCTCACCGTGGATTCGGACGGCAGCGCCATGCAGCTGCTGCCGCTGCTGGTCGAATGCGGCTTCAACTCGCTCTACCCGTTCGAGGCCAAGGCGGGTAACGACCTGTTCGCCCTGCGGGCGCGATATGCCGAAGTGGTGCTGTTCGGCTGGCTGGAAAAGGAGGTGGTCAACGAAGGCAACCAGCATCTGATCGAGGCGGAGATCCGTGGCAAGGTACCGCCGCTGCTGGCCCAAGGCCGCTACTTCCCCAACGGCGACCACGGTATCCAGCCGCCGGTGACCTTTCCCAACCTGTGTCGCTTCATGACGCTGTTGCACGAGGCATGCGACAACCCGGAAGGGGAATTTCCGCGCACCTGACCGGCGCAGACAAGGATACCTGCACACCATGAATTCACCCGGGCGCCCCGCCCCGCTCAATGCGATCTGGCTGCTTCTGATCGTCACGGCCACCATCACCGCCGCATATACCGGCAACATCGCGGCGCTGACGACCGCCTCGTTCGATGCAGCGAAAAGCGCCGTCAACCTGGCTATCGGCCTGATCGGTGCCATGGCCCTGTGGTTGGGCATCATGCGCGTCGTCGAGGAGGCAGGCATCATGCGCGCCGTGGCTCGAGGGCTGCGTCCCCTGATGCTGCGGCTGTTTCCGGATGTGCCCGGCGATCACCCGGCCATGAGCGCCATGATACTGAACATGGCGGCCAACGCCCTGGGCCTGGGGAACGCCGCCACGCCGATGGGCATCAAGGCGATGCACGAACTGGAAAAACTCAATCCCCGCCCCGGCGAGGCCACCAACGCCATGTGTCTGTTTCTGGCGATCAACACGTCCAATGTCACGCTCCTGCCTCTCGGTGTCATCACCATCCGGGCCGCTGCCGGAGCAGCCAGTCCAGCGGCGATTCTGGTGCCCTCCATCGTCGCCACCGCCCTGTCGACGATGGTTGCCATCATCGCTGCCAAGTCGCTGGCGCGCCGGCAGGCGGCGCCTGCCGCGACGGCGCCGTCCGGCACAACGCCGGACGAACGGCAGGCAGACGCGGCAGCCACCGCCAAGGCGGACGCTCGGGCCGACGTGGCGGCCGGCGTAGCGGGCGCCGGGAATACGGACACGACCGGCGGCACGAGCACAGCCAGCGGGAAGCCAGACGCGACAGCCGGCGCCACAGGTGACGCCACAGCCGGTGCTGAACGTTTCAGACCAGGAGCCGTCTCCTGGGTGGTTCTGGGTGCGGGGCTGATCCTGTTTACCGGCATCCTCGTGACCCGCGGCATGCGCGAAGGCGTGCCGCCATTGACCGGCACCGCCTTCTGGATGGCGGCGACGGACTGGCTGATACCTTTGCTGATGTGCGGTTTTCTCATCACGGGATGGTTCAGGGGAGTCAAGGTATACGAGTCGGTCACCGAAGGCGCCAAGGAGGGGGTCAACGTGGCGATCCGCATCATCCCCTACCTGGTGGCCATCTTCGTGGCAATCGGGATGTTCCGGGCCTCGGGTGCCATGGACATTCTGGCCGGCGGTCTGCGGTTTGTCCTGGAACCCCTGGGTATGCCCGCCGAGGTGCTGCCCATGGCCCTCATGCGCCCCCTGTCGGGCAGTGGTGCCTTCGGGCTGATGGCGGAAATCGTCCACCGCGCCCCGGACGGTTTCGCCGCCTTTCTGGCCTCCACCCTGCAGGGATCCACGGAGACCACGTTCTACGTCCTGGCCGTATATTTCGGCAGCATCGGCATCCGCACGAGCCGCCATGCCCTGCCGGCGGCCCTGATCGCTGACGCCGCGGGCATAGCCGCGGCGGTGGCCGTCTGCCGGATCATGTTTCCCGGTTGAGTGCCCGGACGCCACAGCGCCGGCGGATAGACGCACCCCACCCGTCTCAAGGAGACGACAGCATGTGGAAAAACGGAAAACGCTGGGTCTATTCCATCACCTATGACGAAGGTTGTCAGTTGCTGCTCCAGCACGCTCTGCCGCTGCATCGCCAGTACGGCATTCCCGGGCATGTGGCCTTGCTGGCCAGCCAGGTGGGCATACCGCGCAACTGTCCGGGCAGCAGTTATGACGGCATGATGATCCTGTCGCGCACCGAGCTGGACGACTTGCATGCCGAAGGGTGGGGTCTCTCCTGTCACGGCATGACCCATGCCGGAATCAATCTTGACAACGCTTTCCACGAGGTGGTGGAAGCACGCGGCGTCCTGGAGCAGGCCGTGCAACGCCCGGTACCGCTGTTCTGCGTGCCCAACAACAACACCAGCTATCCCGCTGCCGCCGCGGTAGCGCCCCAGGCGCAATACACCGCCATCATGACCCTGACCGACATGGTCAACGTTCCGGCCGGCATGGAGCAGCTGCAGCCATCCGCCGACACCCCGGAAAGGCGCCTGACCGCGGCGCCGCACCCGGGCGTCCTGCACCTGGGTCGCGTACCGCTGCACAGCGAATATCCGCCACCGTTCTACTCCCGCTTCGATCCGTACAAACGATTGCACCAGGCTGCGGACTGCGGCGGCTGGGTGATCGACTACTGTCACTGTCCAACGCCGGGACAGGCCATTCATCCCTGGAAGGACTGCACCACCGAGGAGCTTGAACAACGCTTTGCCACGGTCCACCGCGTCGGCGGCGACGAGGTCTGGTTGGCCGAGCCCAACGAGGTCGTCAGTTTCCTTCACAACACCATGGGCCGAAGTGCACCGGAAGCGCTCCGCCAGCAATAGCCCGGCAGCGCAGCATGGCGACGGCTGCACCAGGTGAGCCGGGTACGGTCCGGCACCCTCTGCGGCTCCGGAGGTCCGGAGCTAAATACTCGAAGCACTGGCGCCTCGAAATACGGCGCCGGGCACACGGGGTATGGCCCATGGGAACCTGGTAGTCCTGTGCCTCCGGGATATGGCCGCCAACGTACTGACGCTTCGATGCACGCCGCCGGGTCGCGTCGTTCCGGCGCTTTGCTGCACGCTGCCGGGCCGCATCGTTCCGGCGCTTTGCTGCACGCTGCCGGGCCGCATCGTTCCGGCGCTTTGCTGCACGCTGCCGGGCCGCGTCGTGCCGGCGCTTCGATGCACGTTCGATGCACACCGCCGAATCGTGTCGACGCGATCCGGCGCAGCCACTCAGGAGCTACAGCCGATGATGTACCACCATCAGTTGCAGAGAATTGCCAACCCGCCGCCGCTGCTGGCGGATTATCCTGAATTCGTCGAGCCATTGCCTTGTGAAGACCGGCACCTGGCTCCTCCCGTGGTGGACGATCCCGACGGCGACCTGTGCGTGCGCGCCTGGCGCTACTGGTACAATGTCCGCGGCATCGTCGAGATGGAAAACCGGCTGGAGGCCAGAGCCACCGCCGTCGTCATGGTACACCCCTGGGGCATAGACGACGGTCACGGATTGGTCACGCCGGAACCGGCCGGATGTGCGTTCTTCTGTACACGGGAAAAAAATCGGGTGTGTACCCGCCACATCCAACAGGTCGTCAACCCGTTTTTGCGCCGGTTGCGGCCGCGCGTCGGTCTGGTGGGCTATTCCATGCCGTTGGTGGAGGACGACATCCGCCAGCTGCTCTACGCCTCCGTCCGCACTTCGCCGGACACACTGCAGCCGGAGGTTGGCGAGCGACGACTCAGGGCTCTGTTGCAGTCCCACGCCTTCACCGGCAAGGCGTTGTCGGATCCCATCCAGCTGGATCCGGATCGGCCCGTACGCAGCTATATGGAACAGACGCCCTCCACAGATGCCCGCACCGGCTATAACGGCCCTGGTTTCTGGGAACTGCCCATGCCCGTGCATGCCGCCCTGGAACGCGACCGCGATGACCGGGTTTTCTACGACGGCGAGGGCTATGAGGTGGTTCGGGACTACCTGCTGAGCCGGAGTATCCGCCACGTCCTGCTCACTGGATATGCCACCGACATGTGCGTGATCAGCACCACCTGCGGTTACGACAACCTGTCCCGCGATTTCAACCTGTTCCTGGTGGGTGACGCCACCATGGCCACCTTTCCGGCCAGCACCACGCCGCGTTTTGCCACGCAGGTGGCCCTGCACAATGCCGCACTGCGGCAACTGATCACCCAGGTGAGCTGGGTCCGATGAGGTGGAGTGGCGAGGTGATGCATCACGGGCGCGGCCGGCTGCCTGCGCCCTCACCCCGCGAACAACCAGCCGATGGTGTGCAGGAACGCGAGCAGAACGGCCAGGGGACTGATGAAGCGGATGAAGATGCCCCAGACGCTGGCCAGTGTCAGCACGTGAACCGGTGAGTTGTGCGAGGGATCGTCCTTCAGTCCCGCCAGCAGACTGACGACATGCACGTCGCCGAAATTTCGGGAGCCATGACGGATCTCCTCGAGTGCCTGCCGCGTCCCCCAGATCCAACCGACGAACAGTGCGATCAGCATGCCGCCCAGCGGCAGCAGCCAGTTCGAGGAAACGTTCTCGACCAGATCGAAAAAGCTCCCCGGCGCGGCACCGAAGCACCAGGTAATCAGCCGCTGCAGTCTGCCCAGGTAGCTCCAACCGGTCAGATCCGCATCGACACTCACCGCCGACAGGATCCCCAGCGCCGCGATGATGCCGCCGCAGGTCAGCGCGGCCCGGGGTCGTGTCCAGCCGCGTTCGTCCACGAAGTAGGCCGTGACGACTTCGAGCAGGCTGATACCGGAAGTCCAGGCCGCCACCACCAGCAGCACGAAGAACAACAACCCCCACAGGGCGCCGTACGGTATACCGATGAACACCGTGGGAAGAAGAACGAACACCAGTCCCGGTCCCTGCGTGGGCTCCATACCGACGGCAAAAACGGCCGGAAATATGGCCAGACCGGCCAGCAGCGCCAGCAGTACGTCGAGCCCGACCACGGCCAGGGAGGCGGTGAACAGGTTCTGGTTCCGTTCGACATAACTGCCGTACGTGATCATCGCGCCCATGCCGAGACTCAGAGAGAAAAAAGCCAGCCCCATGGCGATCAACACGCTCTCGGTGCCCAGCTGGCTAAAATCAGGAGTCAGGAAAAAGCGTATGCCCTCGACGGCCCCCGGCAACGAAACACCGCGCACGATCAGAGCCAGCAACAGGATGAGCAGCAGGGGCATCAGCACCCGTGCTGCCCGCTCGATACCGCCCCTGACTCCGGCATAGACGATGCCGGTGCACAGCGCCATGAACACCAGGTGGTTGACGATGCTCCAGACGGGAGACACGACCAGGTTGACGAAGCGCTCGCCGGATGATGCTGCGTCCGAAAAAACCTCCTGGCCGTACGCCCCGCCGGTGAACAGCACACGCAGCATCTCCACCACGTAACCGATGGTCCAGCCGCCGACGACGCTGTAGAACGACAGGATGAGGAAACCCGCCACGACACCCATTCCGCCCACCATGCGCCAGCTGTAGCGAAACACGGCAGTACCCAGGCCCAGGCAGATCAACGCCCAACCCCAGTCGCGGAATACCAGAAGGAACAGCCCGGCCACGATCATACCGGCCCCCAGCAGATGCGCAAAGGTGGAACTGCTCGGGGTCAACTTGTGGAAGGCGCCCACCGGATTGCGCTGCGTATGACGCCCCAGGGAGATCTCGCAGAGCATCACCGGAATGCCGATGACCGCCACGCACACGAGGAATACCAGTACGAAGGCACCGCCGCCGTGTTCGCCGGTGACATACGGGAAGCGCCAGATGTTGCCCAGACCGATGGCGGACCCCGCGGCAGCCAGAACGAAACCCAGGTTGCCGCTCCAATGCTCTCGCTGCTGCTCAGGATTACTCATCGTCAATCTCCATGCGGGCGATCAATGCCATGGTGTATACATGGGGTGTGCAGCCAGCGCGCCTGCCGTTCGGCAGGCCGTGCGCGCGCCGTCTGCCGGCGTTGGCCATGGGGTGGCGTATGCGGGTTCACCGGTCAGGCGGATTCAGAAGAAGCGATCCAAAATCACTTCGTCAACACCTTCCAGGAAATGGTCACGCTGGTAGCCGACAGGCCGGAAACCGTGTTTGAGGTAAAAGATCAACGCCCGGCTGTTGTGCGCCGAGACACAGGTGGACACTTTGCGCATGCCGTGTCTGCGCCAGAAGGACACCATCTTCCGCATCAGCAGCGTGCCGATGCCGCAGTGGAAGCAGTCCGGATCCACTCCGATCACAGACAGTGTCCCGAAGCCGTGAACATTGACGGAACCGCTGATGTAACCCACCACGCGGCCATCCTCCACGGCAACATAGCTGACCGTGGTAGCATTCCTGCGGCCGTAGGTACTGCCTTCTCGCAGGCGTTCCGGGGCAAAGCCGTCCAGGACCTGCTGGCGGTTGCGGGCCGGCAGAAAACTCTTGAATGCGGCGACCATGACCGCGGCGACCGCTTCGGCGTCAGCCGGTCGGAACTGTCGTACCCGCGCCATGCCCGCCGAGTGGCGCGACCCGTCGTCTGGGCTATTCATCTCGATCTCCTCCCCGCCATGTCACGCCTTCACCCACGTACAGGGCACCTGGCGGTCCTCCGGAGTGTCCGTGTTGTGGGCGCCGCGTTTACCGCTTTGCGCTGGATCCAAGATATCGTGCTGTCCATGATCCGCCAGAAAGATGATATCGGTGCCAGCCCGGGTCAGGAACTCCGTCAATCCCTGCAGGGTACGGTCCAGTTCCTCGAGCATGGGCACGACCTCCGGATCCGAAGGCCCCAGCCGGTGGAAAGTCGAATCCACGTTGCCGAACTGGGCGATCAGAAACATGGGTAGCGCGTCGTCGTACTTCGACTCGATCAGGTCGCGGACCGTCGCCGCCGGGCCGCGTTCGGCCACCCAGGCCAGATCGGCACAACGGGCCAGCAGCAGTTCGCCGGTATATCCCTGCTGGCCGGCTCCAGCGCTTTGGCCACCGGCGTCCCGTACCACGTCGTACAGGGTTTCGCACTGAAAGTCGATCCATCCGTCATCACGTTGATAAGGTTTGTCGATGCCGTGCACGGCCAGTTCGGCGCCGGTCAACATGCAGGCGAAGTTGACCGGGGTGATCGGTGGCATGACGGATTCCAGCACGATGCTCCGGGTGTCGTGCAGCGACGACAGGAAGGGCATGCGGTCGCGCCACAGGCGCCAGGGCAAAACCCCCAGGGCGTCCGGCGCCAGAATGGCCAGCCGGCAACTGCCGGCCAGATCCGCGACCATGGCGTCGATGGGTGATTCAGCGGCTGCCCCGGGTTTCTTCAACCCGAGAACCGCAGCCACCGTAGGAGCGATCTTCTTCATCGTATGGACATCCGCCGACATATCGATCTCCTTGGAATAGAACAACCTCATACCGCCTGTCGCGTCTACTTGAACCGCCTGTCGCGCATGGGCGGAATCATGGCTGATCCAACCTGCCGGATGCCAGCAATCCGGCGAGCACCTCCTTGACTGCATCGGAAGCACGGGTTGGGATTTCTTGTTCTACCCGGGGCAGGCGGATCGAGCCTTCAACCGGCCCTATGGTGTAGAGCAGATCGGTCAGAATATCGACCCTCACCGGCTCGCCATCGACCATCTGGCGAAAAATGTGGAGGACAGGCAGCCGGTGACTCTCCAGGTCGATGGCACCCCCGGCCGACACCTGCAGCACCTGGTGCTTGGGGATGGTGAAGGACTCGGCGGCAAGGTGTACGGGATGGTCTTCCAAGTCGTGCACGATGACCTGCTGTCGCATACCGTCGAAACGGGCATCGCGGGCGTTGTCGCGGGTGTTGTCGGCGGTGTAGCGTATGGAAAAACCTACACCGTAGGCGGCCGGATCATCCGGAAGGTCGCTCCAGTCGACCGCACCGCTCACCGGGCCGTTGACGCTCAGGTCCGGGAGACGGATTTCCAGCGTCAATGCGTCGACTTCGAATGCCACATTCTTCAAAGCGGCCAGTGCGTCCGCATCACCGACTACACTCGTCACGGTGTCATCCGTGCATCCAACGATGAGGATCAGGCCGAGAATCCAGGGATACGCCATGCCCGACAGGAGCGCATCCCGTGTAAACGTCGCCATGCTGTCCTCGTCATGCGCAAGGGGTGTTGCCTTGACCGCCCCACCGCCATTCCAATCCGCCTTGTGCGG
The DNA here is from genome assembly GCA_007136405.1 of Candidatus Latescibacterota bacterium. GTDB lineage: Bacteria > Latescibacterota > UBA2968 > UBA8231 > UBA8231 > SLHA01. The sequence goes on along the minus strand of SLHA01000139.1, from coordinate 16,095 downwards.
CCGACCACGCCTTTGTTCAGCGCTGCCTATCCGTTCAGCGCCATCTATTCATTCAGCGCTACCTTGCTGTTCAGCGGCGCCCCCGCCGCATCCGGCCGGGTGAACCTAAGGCTCGATCCTGTCCCATTGAACCCTCCAGTTGCCGACCCGCACGGCATGCCTGAACTCGATTTTCCCCCCTGAAGTGGCGACCGGTTCCGGATCAACGGGCTGGTGGGCAATTCTCTGTAGGACAGTATGGATATCATCGACACGTATGAGATTGCGAAGGCAGGTATCGCGTGTGGGGGATAGGGGACCGTACGTGGCTGCGTGCTCCCGTATCAGCACCCGGTCGCGAGTCCAGATTCTGGGCATACCCGGAAGCTGAGACAAACGCAGGGAAGCCAGCGACCGAAGGCTCCCGTCCGGCATGGGACAGAGGCCGTTTGTCGCCGCTGTGATGGCACCCGGGGCCTGATCGATATCCCGGGGTCCCCAGAAGTTCTCCTCGTTCATGATGACGAACGGCACCCGGGCGAAACTATCCGGTCCGGTAAACGCCTCGAAATACTGCAAAGCGGTGGCGCGGTTGGCTTCCCGCCTGGCGGTAATCTCGTATTCGATCAGCGTCAACCCCGGATAGCTGGACAGCCAGTCGTGAAGAATCATAGGCTCCGCTTTGGCGCAGGCAGGGCAGCCGATGCCCGTGATATAGAGCATGCAACCACGAGCGTTGGCCTGCTCACCAGCGGCAGCCGCCCAACTGGCATCATGGAGCCAGATCGACCCGACAAGTGCGGCCAGTGATACCAGTGATGCCAATGATTTAAAGCTGTTCATCTGTTGTACTGTCCTTTCCCCGTACTCTGTGCGGCGTCGTGTGGCCCATGCAAAATACCAATCCGGCCGAGTTGGCGTCAAGGTGTCACGGTTCCAGTTACGGCGAATACCGATCGGTGTCATGACCTGGCGAACCGCAGGGAGACCGGACCTCTGGACCTGGCGCCTTGTGAAAGGTGTCCTCCGGGGGCTTGAAAAGCGCCTTTTGGGCCGGATGCCCGGACAAGCAAGCAGCGCCAACGGCGCGCCGGCTCCCGAGCCGCGCCAGCCACAACTGACCACGGAGCTACCGTGGGAGAGCGCGCCGGCTCCCGAGCTACGCCAGCCACAGCCCGAGCGGTGCACGGAACACCCGTGTGGACGCACCCCGACCGGAGCCCAAGACCCACCCACTCAACCCCGGAAATACCGCAAGGCGTGATGTTTGGGCCACTCGACATTGACGCGGAGGCTGACAGGATGCAAGTTGATTGGGGCCTAATGTTAGGCAAGGCTACAACGACTGGATGTCATTCTGGTGTCCTAACAATCGGCAGCTCTTACAGGGAACGTCCACACCACACGCTAGCAGCCGTCTGTCGTCAGCTGGCAGGCGGAAGAGGAGTATGCCATGACAGCGTTGTTGTACAGCCTGTTGGCTGGCTTGTCCACGGTTTTCGGTGCCCTGGTGTTCGCCATCTGCGGCCAGCCCGGGCAGAAGACACTGGCAGCGCTGCTGGGTTTCGCCGGTGGAATCATGCTTGGTATCTCGGTGTTCGAGTTGCTGCCCGAGGCCGTCGATTTCGGCTCGCTGCCGATAGCCGCGACCGGGTTCGTGCTGGGTGCGTTGATGATGGGTCTGATCGACCGGATCCTGCCGCACGCTCACTTGTCCATGGAGGATCATCTGGTAGTGGAAAACCCGGACAAACTCTTCCCCCGGCGATCGAACATTCTGCGCACCGGATACCTCATCCTGTTCGGAATCGCCCTGCACAACCTGCCGGAAGGATTGGCCATCGGTGTCGGCCTGGAAATCAGCCCTGAACTGGGCCTGGTCGTGGCCATAGCCATCGGCCTGCACAATTTTCCGGAAGGACTGGCCATGGCCGGACCGCTGACTGCTGGAGGACTGGCCATAGGGAAAGTGATCCTGTTTACCCTGCTGGCCGGTCTGATGACGCCGCTGGGTACCCTGATAGGTCTGCTCCTGACGCAGATTTCGCCCATCATGATCGGCGCCTCGCTGGCCTTCGCTGCCGGTGCCATGGTGTACATCTGCAACGACGAACTGGTACCACAGGCCAACAGCATGAACAGTCACATGGCCAATGCGGGGCTGATCGTAGGATTGCTGGTCGCGTTCACCCTGTTGTGATACGAGTTCGGCCAGGCGCTGCCCAGACGCACGCCCGGCGCAACCGCATGGGCAGTGGGGTCCCACACAGACGTCCACACTTCACGCGCGTGCGACGCAGCGGATGAACGAAGAGGGAGCACCATGCGACGCTGCGACGCTGCAGATGAACCCACCCGGAGGGAGCACCATGGGACGTAGTCTGGGACGGCACTACAGACCGCCTTGGTGGACCTTGGGCCACAGGCAGTGGACGGACTTGCCCAAGGGCGACCCACACGTACATACGAGTACAGGGTCACGTACCGGCGGGATAAACCCACCCGGGTTCGCATGGATGAAACAGTGATGAACGAGCAGACGAAATCAACCAGTAAGGTCGAACCGCTCGAGGCTCGGCGTGAGGAGGCGCCGAATGACGGGCCGGGAGAGCATCCCGCCCGGAGCCGGAGCTTCGTGATAACCGGGATGAGCTGCGCCAACTGCGCCCGATCCATCGAATCCGCCCTCGCCGCAACGGAAGGTGTGCATACGGCCGTGGTCAATTTCGCCAGCGAGAAGGCCCGCGTCGAATATGACCCGGATCGGGTTGATGACGACCGTCTCCGCGAGATTGTGCGGGGGCTGGGGTACGACGCCCGGCCCGAGTTCGAAGCTGATGCAGCGGGGCAGGTAACGCTGCGGGTGGAGGGGATGACGTGCGCGGGTTGCGCCGCAACCGTACAGCACACCCTGCAGGAGGCACCCGGCGTCGCGGAGGCCGTGGTCAATTTCGCCTCGGAGACCGTGGCTCTGACTTTCGATCCGCACCGCGTACGCCTCACGGAGCTCAAGCGCCGGGTATCGGAGGCAGGGTACGAGCTCAGGGAGCGAGACGGCGAAAAAGATGACCAGGAGGAAGCCCGCCGCGTCCGGACGGCGCGTCGCCGGCTCATGGTTGCCGCTGTTCTCGCCGGTGTCATGATGACCCTGATGATGACGCACATGTTCGTAGTCGCGGTGCCGGGATATCTGGCCCTCGTGACGCTGCTCGGTGCTCCGGTCGTCTTCGGGGTCGGCAGGCACGTCCACCTGGCCGCTCTGCGCGCCATTCGGAGCGGCCGTCCAAACATGGACGTGCTCGTATCCCTCGGCTCGTTGCCGCCGTTTTGTATCGGGCTTGCCGGTTTCTTCTTCCCGGTGACCACCTTCATGGAGATGGCGACGACGATCATGGCCTTCCACCTGATCGGTAAGTATCTCGAGGTGCGCGCCAAGGGACGGGCATCGGATGCGATCCGCACATTGATCCAACTCGGTGCCAAGACCGCAACTATCGAGGCCGAAGGCCGGGAGATAGAAGTCGAGGTTGGCGACCTGGCACCGGGAGACGTGATGGTGGTCCGTCCCGGTCAGAAGATTCCCACCGACGGTGTCGTCATCGCCGGCCGCAGCCTGGTCGACGAGAGCATGGCCACCGGAGAACCGGTGCCGGTGGAGAAGAACGAGGGAGCGTCTGTCATCGGCGCCACGATCAACAAGCAGGGTCTGCTCAAGGTCCGGGTCAGCCGCACCGGCGCGAATACATTCCTGGCCCAGGTGATCAGAATGGTCGAGGAATGCCAGGGATCGAAGGTCCCCATACAGGAGTTCGCCGACCGCGTCACCGGCTATTTCGTGCCTGTCATACTGGGACTGACCGCACTTACCTTTGTTTCGTTCATCGTGTTCGCGGACGCGCACCGGGCTATCCTGGAATGGGGTGCCGGCTTTCTGCCCTGGGTCAACCCGGACCTGCCGCCGCTCACCCTGGCCTTCATCACCGCCACGGCCGTGCTGGTCATCGCATGCCCTTGCGCGCTCGGGCTGGGCACACCCACGGCGCTGATGGTCGGCAGCGGCGTGGGTGCGGAGAAAGGTGTTCTGCTGCGCAGCGGCGAAGCGGTGCAGACGCTCAAGGATGTCCGGGTCATCGCCTTCGACAAGACCGGCACGTTGACAGCGGGACGGCCGGCGGTCACGGATATCGTCGCCGTTGACGGCGTCACTGCGGAGGAGGTGCTCGCCGCCGCGGCCTCGCTCGAACGCGCCAGCGAGCACCCGCTGGCGCACGCGATGGTGCAGGCTGCCGTCGAGCGGGGCATCCAGCCTGAGGAACCGGCGGACTTTCAAGCTGTGACCGGACGCGGAGTGAGCGGATGGGTGAACGGGGCCCGCGTGCTGGTCGGCAGCCCCGCCTTCATGGAGGAACACGGACTGCATCCGGAACGGTTCGAGGATACGCTGACTCGCCTGGAGCAGGAAGCGAAGACGGCGGTTCTCGTTTCGTCTGGAGAGGAGCTGCTCGGTGTGGTCGCGGTGGCCGACCCCATCAAGGAGGACAGCATAGCCGCCGTCGCGGCGCTCGAACAGATGGGCATCCGAACGGCCATGATCACCGGCGATAATGAGCGGACCGCGCGAGCCATCGCCGACCAGGTGGGCATTTCACGGGTGGTAGCCGGAGTGCTGCCGGACGGTAAGGTGAACGCAGTCCGCCGCCTTCAGGAGGAGTATGGAGTGGTGGCCATGGTGGGCGACGGAATCAACGACGCCCCGGCGCTGAAACAGGCGAATGTGGGCATTGCCATCGGTACGGGCACCGACGTCGCCATCGAAGCGGCTGACGTGACGCTCGTGCGCGGCAACCTGGGTACACTCGTGACAGCGGTGAACCTGTCCAACGCCACATTCCGGAAAATCAAGCAGAATTTCTTCTGGGCCTGGGGATACAACGCCGTCGCCGTCCCGGTGGCTATGCTCGGTTTGTTGCACCCGATGATCGGAGCCGGGGCCATGGCGCTGAGCTCGCTCAACGTAGTCTACAATTCTCTGCGCCTTAAACGCATCACCATAGAACCGGAATGGGTTAGGCGCGGTTGATGCGCCGGACCCGCCGCGCAGCCGGCCGGTCCGGAAGCCTGGTTTCCGGCATGGTGTGGCCTTCTGTCTTTCCCGTATCCGCACAGGCACACGGTCACCCGGTGAGGACTTCCTTCTCGGTCTCTTTCATCTCCCACAGGAGCAGAAAGTTGATCACCGAGCGAATGGCCACTATGGCCGCCAGTTTGCCTAAATCCTGCCACGTGGGCGAGATGGCGCTTTTGACGATGTCGGCGCCGATGAGAAACTCCAGTCCCAGCGACAACGAATGCCCCAGACGCAACCGGGTCTGGGTGAATTCATTCAAACAGCGCCTGGAGAACGCGCAGTGTGACACGTATAGGTACAGGGCCCGCACACTGCCACAGACGATGATCAGGACAGCGAGGCTCTCCAGAAACAACGTGGCGTAATGCGCCAGGGTCACAATCATTTCTTGCATGACAAACCTCCGGTCCGGAGATCGGCGCCGCTACAGCGAAGGCAGCTGTATAGCCTCCGCGCGCCGGGCGTCCGAGCCCCGTTCCATCTGGTAGGGGTAACGGTCCACTGGTGCCGAGATCCCGGTTAGCCTCTGAAGCGCGTCTCCCTCCAGCCGCCAGCCACTGGCGCCACAGCATTCACGAAACTGTTCCGGTGAGCGCGCTCCGGCGATAACGGAAGCCACACCCCGCTGTTCCAGCACCCAGCGCAGGGCGACTTGAGCGGCGGTTTTCTGCAGTTCCTGGGTCACGTCGAGCAATTCGCTTAGCGTCTCATCGGCGCGGGAACTGAAGAAGCGCTCGTGGAAGAGCCAGCCCTCTGCCGACCGGGTTCCCTCCACTCGCCGCTCCCCGGGCCGGTACTTGCCGGCCAGGAAACCACTGGCCAACGCACCCCAGGGCACGATACCCATGCCCTTGTCCAGGCAGAGCGGTTGAAGCTCGAACTCGATCTCGCGCATCACCAGGCTGTACTGGGGCTGATAGCAGACGAACTTGCTCAGGCCATGCAGCACGCTGGTCCAGTAGGCATCGCACAGCCGCCAGGCCTCGTAGTTGCTGCACGCCACATAGCGCACCTTGCCTTGCCGGATTAGATCGTCTACTGCGCGCAGCATCTCCTCGTGAGGTGTCAGCGCGTCCACGTGGTGGACGTAGTAGATGTCGACATGATCCATCTGCAAACGGTGCAGACTGGCCTCGATGGCACGCATGATGTGTACCCGGGAGACGCCTCCATCGGTCGGGAAGGGGCCCGTGGGATTGTGAAACTTGGTGGCCACGACAGCGCCTTCACGCCGTCCTTTCAGCGCCTCGCCCAGCATGAGTTCTGATTGCCCATTGCCGTACGTATCCGCGGTGTCGAAAAAAGTCACTCCCGCATCAAAGGCCTGATCCACGATCGCATTGGCCTCGTTCTGGTCCACACTGACCCCGAAGGTCATGGTTCCAAGGCACACTTCGGAAACGATGAGACCGCTGTGGCCGAGTCGACGGTATTGCATATGCTTTTCCTCCAGTATACCGGTCAAAGCAGGGCTGTTTACTGGCCCAACACCGGGTGTTTTCCGCAGTCTCGCAGCTCAGGCCCGCTACAGCGCGTTGGCCCAACCCGGCCATAACAAGATCGCACATTCCGGTCAGCGCGCCAGTTCACATACAGACCACCGCGTCAGATCATGTGCAGGCCAGCGCACCAGATCATGTGCAGGCCAGCGCACCAGATCATGTGCAGGCCTTAGCGCATGATCAACTGCAGGCCAGCGCGCCTGATCACCTCCAGGCCATTGCGCCTGTCAGGAGTTTCTCACCACCCATGGCAGCGTAGCAACTTGACGCCGTGTTTGGGCCGCGTTAATTCGTGCAAAAGCACGAGTTCACCCCTTACCACAACGTCATGTCCGGGTTGTGTCATCTGAATAGGAGATAGCTATGGATGGGTTGGAACAACGGCTGTTGAGGCTGGAGCGGCGCAGCCGCGGCCAGCAGCTGGCCATCGTCATCCTGTCGCTGGCCCTAAGCGCGATAGTAACTATCGCAGCGACGACAGACATTAGCGTTCCTGATATATTGCGAGTTGGCGAGCTACGGGTGATCAGCCCGCACGGCGAGGACGTTGTGGTCTTGACATCAGGAGAATCCGGAGGCCGGATCAGCCTTGTCAGCCACACCGGACAACACCTGGCGAGTGTGCAAGCAGGCGATATGGGTGGATTGCTCACCATAAGCGACCATACTGGGCTCCCCGTGGTGACACTTGCCAGCGGCAATGACGGAGGCATGGTCTCCATCGGCAACCAGAAGGGACAAGGTGTGGCCAGTGTATGGGCCAGCGGCAGCGGCGGCTGGCTTGACATCAACAACAACTACGGACAGAGCGTCGCGGGTATGTGGGCCGGTTCCGACGGAGGTTGGGTGGGAGTCAACAACGACGTCGGGCAGTATGTGGGTACGATGCTGGCAGATGAACAAGGCGGTGGCCGTGTCACGGTGTATGCTCCTGACGGCAGAAGAGCCATACTTATGCCAGACTAGTCAACTTGTCTAACTCGTTTCTGTGTTACTTTATTTACATTTCCTATAGCACTTCGATAAATGAGCTACATCCTGAAACCAAAGTACACATACCACGGTATCTGTTCAAATAGTGGCCGTCATTCGTCCTGGCACCTGAGCACACTCGTTCGCGTATCTGATTTATACTTCAAACCCGCGCGCCTGTTTACACGTCGAACTTGAACGTTGGTTTACACCTCAAAACTGGCGCTCCTGGTGGTCCTGGCGCCCAGATACTCTCGTCGTTCATTCTTACGGCTCAGACCACACTGAAGCTTCGTTGTCAATGCATCCCGAAGACGGACCGAATGTCTCCTTTGCTCGCTTTCAAGATATGCGATAATCAACCTCTGAACCTGGCCCTCAGGTACACGTTTTTCGCTTTTGTTGCCACGGGTGTAAACCTGACGACGCAATGGCTCTGTCTCATACCGGTGCAGATGTCATCATCCATGCTGTATATCGCCATGGCTGCCGGTACAGCGACAGGGCTGGTTACCAAATATGTACTCGACAAGAAATGGATCTTTTACTATAGAAGCATCGATGCGCGGGACGATGCCGAACGGTTCCTGCTGTACAGCCTCATGGGAGTGTTTACCACAGGGATATTCTGGGCGACGGAGATTGGATTTTATTATTTTTTCGAATTTTCCGGGGCCCATTATGTAGGCGGCGCATTAGGACTTTCCGCGGGTTATACAACGAAATATTTTCTCGATCGCAGGTACGTTTTCCCCAGGTGATCCACGCTCTCATCGGTATTTCGGTGTACCAGTGCAAGCAGCGCCTCATCCATCGAGCTCTATCCGTCTTTTACTACTGTCTCCGTATCATTAGCCGGTCTCTCTTCCTTGCCACAATAGCACAGAAACGCACGCTATACCCTTGACCCTACCCGGTTGATGGCGTATTCATTGAACCCCGTTCACCATTCAGGCCCGAACACACCCGCCATAGAGGAATACCATGACACTCCAATGCGCTCTGCTGCTGAGAGACGGTCACGTCATCGATCCACTGAACGACATGGATGGTATCGCGGATATTGCCATATCGGATGGAAAGATCGTCGCCATCGGCCCGGGAGTGGAAGCCCATGCCGACCGCACCATCAGCCTGTCCGGCCTCTATGTGACGCCCGGCCTGATCGACCTGCATGTACATGCGTATGGCGGCTACGAAGGCTGGCTGTTTCCGGATCAGCAGGCGCTGCCCAATGGAGTGACCACCGTCGTCGACACCGGTGGGGCCGGCTGGAAGCATTTTACCGAGTTCAAAGAGACCATCATCGACCGGTCCACCACGCGGGTGCTGGCTTTTCTCAACATCGTCGGGGCCGGCATGACCGGTCCTCCCGAACAGGACGTCACCGAAATGGACCCCGAACCCTGCGCGGCGACGATACTCGACAACCCGGGGGTACTCGTCGGCACCAAAGCGGCCCATTTCGGCGGACCCGGGTGGGAAGCCTCGGGCGGAGCCATCCAGGCTGCCCGCCTGAGCGGCACCATGGCGATGATCGATTTTGCCCCCAGGCCCACGCGCACGTATGCGGAACTGCTCGAACGCATGGCGCCTGGCGACATTCATACGCATGTATACGCGGCTCACATTCCGTTGCTCGACGAACGAAAGAAGATCAACACCTACGTGTGGGAGGCTCGCGAACGCGGCATCATCTTCGATACCGGGCACGGAGGCGGCTCGTTCTGGTTTCGGATCGCCGTGCCCGCCCTGAAACAAGGGTTCCCGCCGGACACCATCAGTACGGATCTGCACAAAGCCAGCCGGCTCCTGCCCAACGCCACCATGCCGGTCACCATCGCCAAGTTCCTGGCCATGGGCATGCCGCTGCAGGAAGCCGTGTTCCGCTCGACGCAACGTCCGGCTGAGGTTTTGCGCCGCCCCGAATTGGGACACCTCGGTCCCGGTGCCGAAGCGGACATCGCCGTATTCGATCTGATCGACGGGGATTTCGGCTTCGTAGACAGCGGCGCGGCACGTCTGCGCGGTAACCAGAGACTGGAATGCCAGATGACGTTGCGCGCCGGCCGGATAGTGTGGGATCTGAATGGACTGAGCCGGCCGGACTGGGAAACGGCGGGTGAATACCGGCGTCTGCCGTAATTCTGCTCCGAACCAGCAAGCGCCGTTGATACGACGCAGACTACTTCAGCCCGAAGGTAACACGAGATATCCCATGCGTTTTGTCGCCGACATCCACCTTCATTCGCGCTATTCCCGCGCCACAAGCCGCGACCTCGGCCCGCAGCAGATAGCCCGCTGGGCCGCTCTCAAGGGAGTCGATCTGGTAGGCACGGGTGACTTCACGCATCCAGCCTGGTTGCAGGAGCTTCGGGACCAGCTTGAGGAAATCGGGGACGGATTCCTGGCCCCCAAACCGAAGGATGCCGGCAACGACCTGCCAGCGGCCTGCCAGCGCCCCGTCCGCTTCGTTTTGACCGCAGAAATCAGCTCGATTTACAAGAAGAACGGACGCACGCGCAAAGTCCATAACCTCATCGTCTTGCCCAGTCTGGACGCAGCTGAACGCTTCAACCAGCGTCTGACCACCATAGGCAACCTGCAGTCGGACGGGCGGCCCATACTTGGACTGGATAGTTATGATCTGCTGAGCATGACACTGGACATCTGTCCAAACGCACTGTTCATCCCGGCGCATATCTGGACGCCGCACTTCTCCGTGCTGGGAGCCCATTCCGGTTTCGACAGTATGGAGGAGTGTTACGAGGATCTGCTGAACAGCATACCGGCCATCGAGACGGGATTGTCGTCGGATCCACCCATGAACTGGCGGCTGAGCCAGCTGGACGCGTTCACCATCGTGTCCAACTCCGACGCCCATTCGGCCCAGAAACTCGGGCGAGAGGCCACGTGCTTCGATGCCGACCTGTCCTACCAGGGACTGCACGATGCGTTGTGGGCGCGTCCACCCGCCCGCTGTAACGGCACGTTGGAATTCTACCCCCAGGAAGGCAAGTATCATCATGACGGACACCGGAAGTGCGGAGTCTCCTTTCGGCCGTCGCAGACGCTGTCCGCAGCCGGAATCTGCCCGCGTTGCGGCCGGCCATTGACCGTCGGCGTGTTGCACCGGGTGGAGCTTCTGGCGGATCGTGCCGAGGGCGTCAAACCCACGGGCCGTCCTGATTTCGAGCATCTCGTCCCGCTCACCGAGGTGATCGGTTCCGTCCTCGGTGTGGGGGCCGGATCCAGACGAGTGCAGACCCTGTACAACAGCCTGCTGGAACGCATCGGTCCGGAGCTTTACATCCTGCGCGATGCCTCCCTGGACGAAGTCGCCCGGCATAGCGATGCCATGGTCGCCGAGGGCGTGCGCCGCATGCGCGCCGGTCAGGTGATCCTTGACGCTGGATTCGACGGGCGATACGGCACCGTCGCCGTCTTCACCACCGCCGAGCGCACCAGCCGTGGTGGCCAGACCATGCTCTCGGGTCTGGAGCCTGCAGCGGACCCGGCATCCGCCCGGGCCGGAGAGCCATCCGCCGGTGAGAATCCTGGCCCGGCGCTGGCGGGCAGGCGCGCCGCGCCTGCTCTCTCGACGCCGACACCTGATTCGCAGGCAGCCACGTCAGCCGATACCGTTCCGGCGTTGTCCAGCCCGCCGGTCTCGGCGCCTGGCTGGCGATGTGCGTCCGCTGCGCTCGGTCCCAGCGGCCACACCAGCGGCCATCCCAGCGGCCATATCGGCGGCCATACCAGCTGCCACACCAGCGGTCCGGAGGTTGGCGCCGCAACGACTACGCCGGCGCAACAGCATGACATTCAGGGGATGACCGACATCGGCACGGTCGCGCCGGATGCGGATCAACAGGCCGTGGTAGAGGCTGGCAACGGTCCGCTCATCGTAGTCGCCGGGCCGGGTTCGGGAAAAACCCGCACCCTGGTAGCCAGGGTCGTGGAACTCGTCCGCAAACGCGCGGCCCGCCCCGAACAGATCATGGCGATAACCTTTACCAACCGGGCTGCCGGTGAGATGCGCCAACGCTTGCGCACCGCCCTGAGCGACAGCGACGGGATGGAGCGGTTGCGCGCGGGCACGTTTCACGGCCTGGCATTACAACTGCTCGAAGAAGCGGGTCACCGGCCCGCTCTGGTACTGGACGAGGTCGAGGCCCGCCAGACCCTGGCAGCGTCCATGCGGCAAGCCGGCCTGAAGGGACAGGTCGCCAAGGCGGCCAGTGCCATCTCGCTGGCCAAAGCCGGCGGTGATCCCGACGCGATTCTGGCTGGAACGATGTGGGCTCCGGCCCTGACCGCCTACCAGGAGCGTCTGGCAACCTACGACGCCTGGGACTTCGACGACATCCTGTTGAACCTGCGCATGCTGCTGCAACAGGATGCCACGCTCCTGCAACAAACGCGCCGGCGCTTTCCATGGCTGCTGGTGGACGAATTCCAGGATGTGAACGTGGTCCAGTATGACCTGGTGAAGCTGCTCGGCGGCGACGGCACCGGACTGCTGGTAATCGGCGATCCGGATCAGGCCATATACGGCTTCCGCGGTGCCGAATCGCGCTTCTTCGACCAGTTGCGCCGTGACTATCCCGCCGCCACCACGTTCCACCTGCGCCGCAACTACCGGTCCCAGGCCAACGTGGTGCGGGCAGCCGCCGCAGTCATACGGGCCGGCGAGATCAGCGCACCGGCCGCGACGAACAGGGAGACTCCGGTGCTGACTGACCATCTACCGCCCGCCATGGTCACCGCGCGACGCGCGTTGTCACCCGTTGCTATACGGCAGGCCACAGGCGAGACCGGCGAAGGAATCGCCATCGTGGAGCAGATCAACCGCATGGTCGGGGGCGCGGATATGCAACAAGCCGACCGGCACGGCACCGGGAGTCACAGTCTGGATGATTTCGCCGTCCTGTTTCGCACCGGTACGCAGGCCGCTATTCTTGAGGAATGCTTCACCCGGGCCGGTCTGCCGTACCGGGTGCTCGGTCAGAAGGGTTTTCTGGAAGCGGCTTCGGTTCGGACCGCCTTGTGTTTCGCCCATTATGTCACTACACCGGAGAACGATCTGCGCCTTATGCAGGCCCTCGAACTGCCGCCCTTCCGTCCTGAACGCATTGGGCTTGAAGCAGTCCAGCAGGCGCTGACGCATGCTGGCCGCGACAAACTGCCGGCAGCGGCGCAGCAGGCCATAGGCGAACTTGATGTTGCCGCGCATCGTTTCCGCCAGTTGACTCCAGTCGAATTCTGCGCCCGCTGGATCGAGGCATACGGCGATGAGACGGACGCCGACCTGGCGCACCTGGCCCGCCTCGCCGCGCCGGCCGGGTCTCTGGATGACCTGCTCCGCATCGTGCTGTGGGGACGCGAAGCGGATTACGAGACACGCAGTGGTGTTACCTCCTTGCACAGCGAGGCCGTGTCCTTGTTGACCCTGCACGCGGCCAAGGGGCTGGAATTCCCGGTGGTTTTCATCTGCGGGCTGGAGGACGGACTAGTGCCGCTGCGCGGGCGCGGCGTGGACCTGGAAGAGGAAAGACGCCTGTTGTACGTGGGCATGACCCGGGCCCGCGACGAACTCATCCTGCTGCACACCGCCAGCCGGATGCGCCATGGTCAGCGCCACCGGCCGGAACCCTCGCCGTTTCTGGCAGACCTCCCGCCCGGCCTGCTGGCGCAGGACCGTGACGGACCCGCGCAGCGCGGTCCGCGGGTGGTCCAGTTGAGCCTGCTGTAACCGTCCAGCGCACCGGTCGTACCGGCGGGACGGCTACCGGCATCGCTGGCTGCTCGCAGGCTGCTCGCAGGCGCATCGCAGGCGCATCGCAGGCGGATACAACGGAGTAGTGATTCAACCGCGTTGTTTGGGTGGATAACGTTCGGGGGTAGTCCCGACGCGGGTTCGAGACGCCCACCATCCTGCGCCTTCACCAGGTCTGGGTCATGGTATAGGTCAGCGTCACGCTGCTATCCGCGTCCACGTTCACTTCGAAACGACACGTGAAAGCGTCCGGTTGTTCGTACGGCAACGCGCTTCGGTCGATGCGCCAATTCACGTAGCGGGGCACCAGTTCGTCTACCAGAACCGTTGCCGGCGCCTCTTTCCGGTTGCGGATCTCAACGCTGCGGGTAAACGTGACGAACCGTTCGCCGCGCTGCTGATCTGTGATCTTCTGTTCGGGCACGATGTCGAAGGCATCACCGATGTACAGGGACAGGCGCTCCCGCCGCGGTGTGTGGTCGATGACATCCTCGCCCACGAACTCCAGCGTCCCGTCCACGGGATCCGTCTTGAAAACGCGCACCTTGCCGCGCGGCAGAGCGATTCCCAGTCCGTGTTCGGCCTCGTTGTCGAACTCGATCTTGACTTGCACCTTGTCCCGGTTGCGCACCAACCACGGATTGATCGAGGTAGCGAACACGAGCTGTTTGGTGACCGGTACATCGCGCGCCGGGTCGATCAGCTCGATCTGCTTGATCTGACGATTCTGCAGCGTCGAGCGCCGGCCCAGCGCGTAAAGGTGATACTCCATGAAACTGCGTTCCTCGAATCCCCTGACGTCCGCTTGCACGACCATGGCGCGTTCGCGCAGCATCGGCGGCGGCGACGGCTGGACGCGCCTGACATCGCCGGCAATCAGCTTGATCGCGGCGTCGTGGTAGGCCGCACCGCTCTGGTTGTTTATGGTCACCCAACCGTTGAGGTCCAACGCGTCTTCCCGTTCGTTCAGCACGGCGGTGTAATCGGCTTGCCAACCGATACCGTCCGTGGTATAGGCCACCTGACAGCGCTGGCTGCCCGTCCGCGTAGCGTGTGCCAGCCAGACCAGCGTGGGCCGGGTAAGCAGATCCTCCGGCTTGCGTTCCAGTTCGATCCGCTCGATCGAGGCCCGGCTGACGATATGCATGCGGCCGGTTTCCGCCTCCTGCAGGATGAGATCATCCCCGGTGGCAGCGGCCAGCACGCCCTGAATCCGACTGGCGCCGGTGGCGCCGCTGCCCATGACCAGCAGGCTGACCGGATGGTCGATGTAGCGCCGCAGCAGGGTTTCCGTGCCGACCAGATCGTACTCGAAATTCTGCTCGAGTATCGTTACCGCCTCAGGCTCCGACAGGCATGTGAAGCTGACGCTGGTAGGATCCATACGTTCGGCCACCCCGGTAAAATGCAGACGATTCATCCCCTTCTCGAACTCCATCTCACGCTGTTCCTTGACCACCCCGAAGTCGTCCTGGTAAATGGTCACCGCCACGTTTCCGGAGGACTCCGCCGATATGCCTGCAGGCAGCAGGACAACAGCCAGCATCCAGGCCGCAAGCCGAGGTTGTCTCATGAGGATGTACTCCCGTATGATGCGCGTCAGGGCGCAGGCGAGTGGACAGAGGGTGACGCCCCGCGCTTGCAGCAGAGCGTCCGGCATCCGCTGTTGCAGATGAAGCCGGCTAGTATCCATGGTCGTAAACACAGTGACGTGCAAATCTGTGGCGATGGGCTCGCACGCTGCGAACGGAACAACCACAGGCGCGCCGCATGATTAGCACGATACGTAGCATTGCTTCTAAACCGGTGTACTAGAAGGAACGTGCAGGGCGCAATTCCAGCCGGCCCAGTTCGTCCAGGCAGGGACAGGGACGCGGTCCCTCCGGCGTCATCAGAAAGACTTCCACGGCGAAAGGGTCACGGGATCCTAGACCCCGTTCAGCAGCCAGCCTCAGGTAGTTGGGCCGATCCGGATCCTGCCCCATGAGGTAGGTGGCCACCGCATCGACATGCACGGGATTGATACCAGCCACCAGGGTATTGGCCAGCACGTCTTCACCGCGCCGATAACCGGTACCGCCCCGGGCCAGCACGCCCTCGACTACGCTGATCATGGGACGTAGTGCCAGCAGACTGTCGCAGGCACGGTTGGCGTACAATTCGTCGCGCAGGTTCCATTCCGGATCTTCCTGCTGATGGCGCCGGCAGGCCGGTTCCAGGATCTGTCGCAGTCCGGTACGGAAGTGAGACAGCACCTCCGGCGTGTACCGGTTCTCACCGGCTTCGAGGATTTCCAGATGGTGGCAGAAGTGTTTGTACCGGTACGCCACCAGGCCCTGCAGGTTTTTCACACACAGCGTGGTCAGTGCCAGCGGATGGGCTTTCATGGTGGCAATGTTGATCAGGGCCGTATCGGGATCGTTGACCGGCCGGACGACAGGAATCTCGCGAAATACCACGCCATCCGGCAGATCCACCCAGTTCAGATCGTCCGGATCGTACGGATCTTTGCCATTGTTGACCAGACGGACACCCATGGTCCGACACATGTACTCATACCCGCTGTACCGGAATATGTGTTCCAGATCCAGGCCGCTGCGTCCCTCGATCACCGTTATGGCATCGGTGGCAGCGCCCATCCCCTTCAGGGCCTCGAGGAAACCGCGCACCACGTCGACATTGGTGGATTCACCAGGCTGATGTCGCCATGCCGCCGGATCCTCTCCCTCGCGCGG
>SLHA01000066.1 GCA_007136405.1 Candidatus Latescibacterota bacterium | reverse complement strand
AGATCCTGGTAGCCAATCTGGGCAGCACCTCGTTCAAATACAAGGTATTCGACATGCCGGCGGGCACGGTACTGGCTGCCGGCGACATGGACCGCATCGGCGGCACGGGGTCCGTACACCGCTTCAGGTTGGGGGATGCGGATCCGGTGGAACAGGAATGCGCCTTGCCCGACCATGCCCATGCCATCGACGAAGCCCTGACTCGTCTGGTGGGAACCAACGCTCCGTTGCCCAGCCTGGAGGCGCTGGATGCGGTGGGCTTCAAGGCCGTCCACGCCCGCGACATCTCCGGCGTCGTGGAGCTGGACGAAGACGTGGTCCAGCGCATGATCGACTACTACCCTCTGGCACCGGCCCACAACCCGGCCTACGTGGTCGCCATCCAACAGTTTGCCAAAGTCGCGGCCCACGCCCCTCGTGTCGGCTGTTTCGAAAGCGCCTTCCATGGCACCGCGCCGCGTCGACGTCAACTGTATGCGGTGCCCTATGAATGGTACGAGAAATACGGTGTCCGGCGCTACGGCTTTCATGGCGCCAGCCATCGCTACGCCGCTGAGAAAGTCATCGAGCTGGAGGGCACGGATCAGTTGCGGCATATCAACTGCCATCTGGGCGGGTCCTCGTCGCTGTGTGCCGTGCGCAACGGCGTTTCTCTGGGAGCCTCGCACGGTCTCAGTCCCCAGAGCGGCGTGCCGCAGAACAACCGCATCGGCGATCTGGATCCCTATGCCCTCGATCTGGTCATGCGCAACGAGGGCATCAGCTTTGCCGAGGCGCTGGAACTCTGCGCTTCGCGGTCCGGTCTGCTGGGCATCTGCGGGCACAACGACATGCGGGACATCGAAGATGGCGCCGCCTCCGGGGACGAACGCTGCATCCTGGCCATCCAGATGCTGTCCACGGCGGTGCGGGATTACCTGGGTGCTTATGTGGTCGAGCTGGGCGGTCTGGATGTCATCAGCTTCACCGGCGGCATCGGCGAGAACTCCACCGTGGTGCGGGAACAGATCCTGAGCGATCTGGACTTTCTGGGCGTTCACCTAGATGCGCGGCGCAACCAGGAGGTCCGCGGCCACGGCACACTGCACGCGGACGACAGCCGCGTGCGCCTGCATGTATTCCGGACCGACGAGGAGTGGATCGTCGCCAAGCAAACCATGGAGTTCCTGCAGCAGCGCTCGTGAGGGACGGCCTGGAAGGGTGACCCGGCAGACCGCCGGCCGGTCAGCGGCCGGCGCGCAGCACGCGCCCCGGTCGATCGGCCGTCAGCCGGCCGCTATCCACCACGAACCGGCCGTTGACCAGGACGTGCTCGATGCCGCGCGGATACGACGCCGGGCAGTCGAACGTGGCCGTCTCCGTGATGGTCTCCGGGTCCAGTACCACGATGTCGGCCCAGGCTCCCGGGCGCAACACGCCACGGTCATGCAGGCGGCAGCGGCTGGCCGGGTGCGCCGTCAGCTTGTGGATGGCGGCTTCCCAGCTCAGACAGGCTTGTTCCCGCACGAAGCGTCGTAGAAAACGCGGAAACGCGGCATAGGATCGCGGATGGTTGCGACCACCGCTCAAGGGGCCGTCCGCAGCCAGGGAAAAGCCGTCCGACATGATTCCTCCGGCGTCATGCCGAACGATGTTGACGATATCCTCTTCGGCCACGTCCTCGGCCAGCATCCACGGGCGCGCGTCCTCCTCCAGCAGGATGTCCAGCAGCGCTTCGTGCGGTTCCTGGCGGCGCTGCCGGCCGATTTCGGCAAAACTGAGTCCGGCCAGATCGGCGTTGTGTTCGGCCTGCGCCAGCCAGATCCTGTCCCACTCCGCGTCCCGGATCAGATTGCGCTTGCGGCTGCCGCCGCTTTCGGCACCGTGCCGTTCGGTATCCGCCTTGATGCGGGTCCGGGTGGCTGGATCTTGCAGCCGGCGCAACAGTGCGGCATCGCCACCCGCGCAGGCCCAGGGTGGCAACATGGATTTAAGCGTGGTGCTGCCGATCGTGTAGGGGATGGCATCGCAGCTGACATCGGTACCGCCCGCGCGGGCCGTCTCCAGCATGCCAAGCAGATCCTGTGTGGCCCCCAGCATGGGAGATCCGGGCTGCATGTGGGAAATGTGCGCGGCAACCTGGCCGTCGCGGCCGACCGTGATGACTTCGTTCACCGCCGCCGCAATACCGGCGGTCTGGTTGCGTATGTGCGAGGTGTACAGGCCGCCATGGCGGCCGACCACGGTGCCCAGCGCTACCAGTTCGCTCAACGGCGCATACGGACCCGGAGCATAGGCCAGACCACTGGAGAGGCCGCAGGCACCGGCTTCCAGGGCTTCGGCCAGCAGAGCCTGCATGCGCTGCAGTTCCTCCGGGGTCGCTTCCCGGTCATCCAGCCCGACCACCGCGGTGCGCAGATTGCCATGTCCCACCAGGGTGGCCACGTGGGTTCCCAGGCCGTCCCGTTCCAGCCGGTCCAGATAGGTGCCCATATCCTTCCAGTCACAGATCAGCCCGCGCGTCAGGCCCGGATCCAGCGGTCCGTAGTACGGTTCTCCCTGAGCCAGCGGCGCGGCGGAAACACCGCAGTGCCCCATGACCTGCGTGGTCACACCCTGGGCCACGCTGCTGGACGCCCGCGCATCGATCAGCAAGGTGAAGTCCGAATGGGTGTGCGCGTCGATGAACCCCGGCGTGACCAGCCGTTCGCTGGCGTCCAGTTCCCGTTGGCCGCGTTCATCGTGCAGCTTGCCGAAGCGAACGATGCGGCCGTCGTGCACCGCCAGATCGGCCGAGATCCACGGGGCGCCGGTGCCGTCGATGATGCGGCCATGGCGGATGATCAGATCGTACATGCCGGTTCCTTTGATGAGTCAGGGTGCTCTGCGACCGTCTTTCGGATCGGGTATGGTACGGTGCATGCAGGACTGCGGCAAGGCAACATGCGGCGCGACGACCGCAGCAACCCGCAGTACCATTGCTTGGCGGTCCACGCCCCGTGATATCGACGTCACGGGCCGCTACCGGTGCGTTGCCCGGGAAGACACGTCCGGTATATTGAGTTGTAGCGCATATTGGGTTTACCGAGCGAACCCCATACCGGGCTGCGGCACCGTTTTTTCCGGTGTGCGGTATGGGGATGGGTCTGCTGCCGATGCGCGAACCCCATGCCGGGCTGCGGCACTGCTCATTCGGGAGTGCGGCATGTGGCTTGGTATGTTGACCAATGTGTTGTCGGACAGTGCGATGGGATCCTTCCGGGCAGCTCGTGCCCGGGGCAGCGGAAGTCCATGCCTGTCCGGTATACCGCCTGGCGCACTTGAATGGAGTTGACGCGATGAACCGTCCTGCCCGAGGCTCGCTTCTTGTCCCCGTCTATGCCCTGATCACGTTGCTGGCAACCGTGTGCTCCGGCCCGCAGCGCGGACCGGCTCCGGCGGTAACCGAGCGCACCGCCCGGCTGGTCCAAGAGATACCCGCCGGAACCCTGGCGCCGGACAGCGCCCTGCGGGTGCGTTTCGCGGAGCCGGTGCAGCCGGCGGCGGCATATCCGCTGGTGGGCGCCTGGTTCACTTTGGAGCCGCCGGTAACCGGGACGTTGCGCTGGGTGGATGACCGCACGCTGGAGTTCGCACCCGCGGCACCGCTGGTCTCCTGGCAACCCTACCAGGTCCGCCTGGATCTGCCTGCCTTGCTGCCGGCGCACAAGGGTCTGGATCCGCTGCAGTGGGAATTGCTCGTGCCTGGCCGCGAAGTCGCGGCGTTGGAACATGGCTTCCAGCTGGTTCATCCCGACGATCCCGCCAGCGTGCGTTTCCAGGGTCAGGTGACCTTCACGACACCGGTGGCGCTGGCGCTGGTTCAGCGAGCCGCCGGCCTCTGGGTGGACGATGAGGCCGTGGCCCTGGACTGGCGGGGGCAGGAGCAGAGTACCCGCTTCGAGTTCGCGAGTCAGCCGATAGCGCGCCGTGATACCGCCCGTCCGGTGCGTTTCGAACTGGATGCCCGGGTGCTGGAGCTGTCCGCGCCGGTCCGCCAGGCGGTCGAACTGCCGCCGCTGCGGACTATGGCGGTGCATCGCCTCCGGCAGCAGAACGGCGAACGTCTGACCCTGATCGTCGAGTTTACCGATGCGCTGGATAGGGCCCAGGACCTGGCCGGACTCATCACCGTTAAGCCGCCGGTGCCGGTCACGCTGCGGCCCGTGGGCCAGCAGGTGATCGTCCAGGGTGACTTTCGACATGGACAGGATTACGAGCTTCTGGTGCATGCCGGTGTGCGCAGCCGGTGGGGAACCCGCACCACCGACCTGGTGCGTGAACCCGTGTCCTTCGCCGATCGTCGGCCCGGAGTGCGTTTTGCCCGGGATGGCGTCTTCCTGCCGTCAGCGGAAAACCGCCGGTTGCGATTCTCCACACTCAATCTGAGTCACGTCAAACTCACCATCAAGCGGGTCTACCCTGACAATCTCGGCCAGTTCCTCCAGACGGAGAGGCTGTCGAGCGAACGCGGGCGCCATCAGGCGTTCCGTGACTATTTCGTCAGCCGCGTGGGTGTCCAGGTGGCCCACGACACGCTGCTGGTGGCCGGTGAACGCAACACCTGGCTGCAGCACGAGCTGGATCTGCGCGGCCTGATCGAACCGGACGATCAGGGACTGTACCTGGTCAGCCTGCATTTCGACGCGGACGACATGCAGTACGGCTCGGCCGCCGAACGCGCCGACTATGAACGACAGCCGCGCCGCTACAGCCACGAAGATTATTTCAACAACCCGTTCTCACCCGGTTACCTGCACGTGCACGGGCGGGTATACAAGGCGCTGGTCTGCAGCGACATCGGATTGACCGCCAAGCGCGCCGGAGACCGCTACCTGGTATGGGCCACGGCCATCGAGGATACGCGGCCGCTGTCCGACGTCAAGGTCAGCCTGCGATCGATGCAGAACCAGATCATCAAGACAGGATCTACCGACGCAACAGGGCTGGCCACGTTCGAGGGGGTGGAATCCGAGGTTCTTTATGTCGAAGCCGTGAAGAACGATCAGCGTTCCTTCCTCAAGCCGGACGAGATGGAATGGCGCCTGTCTTCGTTCGATACCGGCGGCCAGCGGCTGGAAACCGGCGGTACCCGGACCTTCATCTACACCGAACGCGGGGTGTACCGGCCCGGCGATACGGTGCACGTGGCAGTCCTCGCGCGCCACGCCGATCACACCTTTCCGGAGGAGCATCCTCTCACCCTCACCGTGTTCAACGCCAGGGATCAGAGGGTGTACCGTCGTACAAGCACTGCGCCTATCGATGGCCTGTACGCCTTTGCGGTGCCCACGGAGCCCGATGCCCCGACGGGCAACTGGCGCATCCAGGTCCGGGTCGGCGGGGAGGACTTCGAGCATCCGCTCAAGGTGGAGACGGTAGCCCCGCAGCCCGTCGAGGTGACGCTAAAAGCCACTCCCCAGCAGCTGGATGACAGAGGCGACCGGGTAAACCTGGCGTTGAGCGCCGCCTACTTCTTCGGTGTGCCGGTGAAGAACGCGCCGGCTTCCATCACCGTGGACCTGGTCGGCGTGCCACGGCGGATCGCCGGCTACGAGGACTACACCTTTGACGACGCGGCGAGTCGATTCGAGGCCATGCATGATCAGGTGATGAGCGGCGCGACGGACTCCACCGGCGCCATCGCCACGGAGTGGCGGCTGCCGTCTCTGGAGCGCGCTCCGGCGCAATTGCAGGCGGTGTTCACCGGCCGGGTCACCCCATCCGGAAGCCGGCCGGCCCAGCAGCGACTGGTGTTGCCGGTCGATCCATACCGCTATTACGTCGGCATGCTTCCCCCCGCGCTGGAATACGGCACGGCACGCGTCGGCCGCACACTGCGGATACCGGTGGTGCTGGTCGATGCTGACGGCGTCGCCGCGTCGGGACAGCTGGTGGATTACCGAATCTACCGCGGCGACCTGCACTGGTGGTGGGAATACGAGGACCGCGACCAGGCAGCCCTGCGTTTCCGCAGCGCCCGTTCCACCGAACTGGTGGACGCAGGCACGCTCACCACTACCAGGGACCCGGTGACCATACCGTTGAACCTGGATGCTCCGGGACAGTATTTGGTCCAGGCGCTCAGCGCCGAGGGCCACGTGTCCTCCTTCTTCGTCCGGGCCCAGGTCTGGGGCGAAGCCCTAACTGCCGCGGGTGACGCCGGTTTGATGACGCTGACCAGCGATGCGGAGGTCTATGCTCCGGGAGATGTAGCCCGTATCCGTTTCCCCCTGCCACCGTCCGGGGCCGCACTGGTCACGGTGGAACAGGGAGACCAGGTCAAGCAGGCACAGTGGTACCCGGTGACCGGCGCCGAGACCGAAGCCACGGTGGCGATTCCCGTCACCCCTGCCATGGCGCCCAACGCGTATGTGGCTGTTTCCGTGCTGCAGCCTTACGCGCAGACCGCCAACGACCGGCCACTCCGGTTATACGGGGTGCTGCCTCTGCTGGTCGAGGATCCGCAGACGCGCCTCGAAGTGTCGCTGGAGACGCCGCCCTTCTGGCGCCCCGAAAAACCCTTTGCGGTGGAGCTGCAGACCGAAGACCGGCAACCGGCGGCATTCACCCTGGCCGTGGTCGACCAGGGCCTGCTGGCGTTGACGGGACACCGGACGCCTGATCCATGGCAGGCCTTTTACGGCAAGACACGTTTGTCGGTCCGCACCTTCGATCTGTTCGCGCAGGTGATCGGGGCGCACCGGGGAGACGTCTTCCGCACCTTTGCCATCGGCGGCAGCCTGGCCCTGATGCGCCAGCTGGATCAGGAAGAGGTGCGCCAGCTGAGGCGTTTCCCGCCGGTGTCGCTTTTCCGCGGTCCGTTGCGTACGGATGAGCGGGGATACGCCCGTGTCGAGCTGGACATGCCCAACTATGTAGGCGCCGTACGCGTGATGGCCGTGGCTGCACGGGGACGCCAGTACGGACACGCCGAGCGCGTCGTGCCGGTGCGTTCCGAACTCATGCTCGTGCCCGCGCTACCGCGCGTGTTGGGTCCGGAAGACCGCTTCACGGTGCCGGTGACGGTGTTTGCCATGGAAGACGGACTCGGTCCGGTGGAAGTCCGGATGGATGTCCGGGGTCCTGTTGCGGTGGAGGGGGCGGTCGCGCACACCGTATCGCTGGAGCGCGCCGGGGAAGCCGTCGTCGCTTTCGATGCACGGGTGGAGGCCGCCGTCGGAGTGGCGGAGATCCATCTGACAGCCAGCGCCGGACAGGCCCAGGCCAGCCACACTGCCCGGATCGAGGTCCGGCCGTCGGCTCCGGTTGTGTACCGCGAACAACGGCAGCGGATTGCGCCTGGTGATAGCGTGGCGTTGAACGTTCCGGATGACGGCATCGAGGGCGAGCAGCAGGTCCGGCTGCTCATACAACGCGGGCTGGGCGTCGACCTGCACCAGCGGGCCCGCACCCTGCTGCAGTGGCCCTACGGCAACATCGAACAGATCGTCTCCGCGGCTTTCCCGCAGTTGTACCTGAGCGACCTGCTTCCTGAACAAGACCCGCACACCGGCGCCTCACCGGCTGAAACGGACGCCGCCATCCATGCAACGCTGGAACGGCTGCCGGCGTACCGTCAGCCGGACGGCTCTTTTGCCGTCTGGCCCGGCGGCAGTCAGGTGTCGCCGTGGTCCAGTCTGTACACCGGCCACTTCATGCTGGCCACGGCGGAGCGGGGGTATCATGTGCCGCCGGATCTGCGGCGCGAATGGCTTGACTACGAGCAGTCCCAGGCACTCACGGTCCGCGACGAGCTGCTGGTGCGGGTGTACCGCGCCTACCTGCTGGCCCGGGCCGGCGAGCCGTCCGTCGCGGCCATGAACCTTCTGCGCGAGCACGCGCTGACTGACATGCAGGACGTCGAACGCTGGCTGCTCGCGGCCGCCTACCAGCGCGCCGGTATGACGGAGGCGGCAGTATCCATTGCCCGGGAAACCGGCACCCGGGTGAGCGACTACCGGCACACCGGCCCATCATATGGTTCGGTGCTCCGGGATCAGGCGCTGATCCTGCTCATGCTGCTCGAACTCGATCGCCTCGACCGGGCCGACACATTGGCAGCCGAGATCGCGGCCGTGCTGTCCACCGACAGCTGGCATTCCTCCCAGGCGCTGAGCTTCGCATTGCTGGGTCTGAGCCAGTACGAAATCGCCCAGCAAAAACCCGGCCGGCCGCACATGACCGGCACGGTTCAGCGTCCGGATGGCCGTGCGACCGATTTCGATACCGCTGCGTCTGCCGTCGAGATCGATATCGGCGCTGCCTTCGGTGAGACGATACAGGTGACGCTGGACCGGAGCAGCAGGGTGGAGCGTGTCTTCGCAGTGCTGACCTGGGAAGGCGTACCGCTGCGCTACACCGGCGTGGACGAAGCCCGCTATCTGGAACTGGACGTGCAATGGTTGGATCTGGACGGCCAACCGCTGGATCCGGAGGCGCTGCAACAGGGTACGCGATTCTGGGGCCACTTTCAGGTGCGCCATGCCACGGCGGCTGGCCGGATCGAGGACATCGCTCTCATGCAGATTCTGCCCGCCGGCTGGGAGCTGGAGGACGCGCGCCTGGAGTCGGAGCACCGGCCGCGCTGGGCGGAACGCTGGAATCTGGGACGCCAGGAGCATACGGAGCGGCGCGACGACCGCGTCATCTGGTTTTTCGCCCTGGACCGCAACGCGCGTCTCGATTTTCTCGTACCGCTGACCGCGGTCACGGCAGGTGCATTCCATCTCCCGCCCGCCCGGGTGGAAGCCATGTACGATCACCGGTTCCGTGCCACGCGCGCCGGGCGGGCCGTGCGCGTGGCCGCATCCGCAGACCCCGGGCCCTGATTCATGCCTCGCCGGTGGACGACGAAGAGGACGGCCGTCCTCGGTCTGGTGGCGGCTACCATCGGGATGATGGCGCTGGTGCTGGCCTCGCCCTGGCCCGCCACCACGTTTCCCGCAGACTACAGTACGGTGGTTACCGGGTCGCGCGGTGAGCTGCTCCGCGTTTTTCTCAACGAACGCGAGCAATGGCACCTGCCACCGCAACCGGATCAGACGGTACCCGTGCCGCTGCTGCAGTGCGTCGTGCACTTCGAAGACCGGCGCTTTTTCGGTCATCCGGGTATCGATCCGCTGGCTGTGATGCGGGCCGCCGGGCAGAATCTGCGAGCCGGGCGCACGATCAGCGGTGCCAGCACGCTGACCATGCAGGTCGCGCGCCTGCTGCACCCCAGACCGCGTACGCTGGTCACCAAACTGCTGGAGGCAGTCCAGGCTCTACGCCTCGAACTGCGTTACACCAAAGAAGAGATCCTGCGCCTGTACCTGGACCACGCTCCATACGGGGGCAACATCGTCGGTGCACAGGCGGCAGCGTGGCGGTATTTCGGGCATCCTCCCGCACAGCTGACCTGGGGGCAGGCGGCGACGCTGGCTGTGCTCCCCAACGCGCCGGGGCTGATCTCGCCCCAGGCGGATGCGGCGCGCTTGCGCCAGCGGCGCGATGCGCTGCTGCGATCGCTGCACGCAAGCGGTGTCATCGACGCGGCCACCAGCGCCATGGCACAGGCGGAAGACGTGCCGGTGCGAGTGCGGGCATTCCCGTTACGCGCGCCGCACCTGACGCAACGACTGGCCTCCGGCGGTGGTGGCTGGATCCGGACGACGCTGGATGGGCCGACACAGGAACGAGCGGAGTCGCTGGTCCGCCGCCACGCCCGCCGTCTGCAACGCCAGGGCATCCGGCACGCCGCTGTCGTCGTGGCCGAAACACCCGGGGGGGAGGTGCGGGCCTATGTCGGCGCGCCGGACTTCTTCGATGCGCGGAACGCCGGCCAGGTGGACGGGGTCAGAGCGCCCCGTTCATCCGGATCCCTGCTCAAGCCCTTGCTGTACGCTCTCGCCCAGGACGAGGGCCTGCTGCTGCCGCCAACACAGCTCGAAGATATCCCCACGTTCTTCGGCGCCTTCGCGCCCCGCAACGCGGATCGCGACTATCGGGGACTGGTGCCTGCCCGTGATGCCCTCGTCCAGTCGTTGAACGTCCCCGCGGTGCGCCTGCTCGATGCCTACGGTGTCCCGGCCTTTCACACCGTGCTCCAGCGTGCGGGACTGACTACCCTGTTCCGGGCGCCGGCAGACTACGGGCTGCCGTTGATCATCGGCGGCGCCGAAGTCACGCTGTGGGACATGGCGATGTTGTTCCGCGGCCTGGGCCGGCATGGAACCTTCGCACCGCTGCAGGTGCTGGCCGGTCACGAACCGGAACGACCCGAGCTTCAGTTGATCAGTCCCGGTGCCAGCCAGCTCACGCTGGATATGCTGCGCGAAGTGGAACGTCCGGGTGCCGAGTTCTACTGGCGCCAGTACCAGGATCCCCGACCGTTGGCCTGGAAGACCGGTACCAGTTACGGCCGCCGCGATGCCTGGGCCGTGGGCGTCAGTCCGCAATGGACCGTCGCCGTCTGGGCCGGCAACTTCAGCGGCGAAGCGAGCGCCGACCTGAGCGGTGCCAGCAGCGCCGGTCCGCTGTTGTTCGACCTGGTCAACAGCCTGCCTGAAGGCGCCGGCAACCGGTGGTTTCAGGCACCGGAGGGCAGCCTGAAGTACGTGCGCTTGTGCCCGGTCAGCGGTATGACGGCAGGCCCTCATTGTGCGGCACCCATCCGGGCCCGGGCACCGGCATCATCGCGTACTCTGCCTCTGTGCGGTTATCATCGAGTGGTGCATCTGAGTGTGGATGGCGACGAACGGGTATGCTCTTTGTGCTGGTCTGCGGGCGAGCGCCGGGCTGTCTCCTGGGCGTTCTACCCCTCCAGCGCCGCTCGGTTGCTGCGGGCCCGCGGCCAGCAGATTCCCGTGCTGCCGCCGCACCGGGCCGGATGCCCCGGAGAAGTCAGCGATGCACCCGTAGAGATCATCTACCCGCAACCCGGCGCCCAGGTGTGGCTGCCGCGCGATCTGGACGGCGCCTGGCAGAAACTGGTGCTGCAGGCGGTGCACAGGGATCCCGGCCAGCGCCTGCACTGGTACGTGGACGATCGTTACCTGGGCAGTACGCGCCATGAACATACCCGCGCCGTGGCGATGGATCCGGGCTGGCGGCGGCTGCATGTACTGGATTCCACGGGACAGCGCGCGACGGTGCGCTTCCATGTGAGCCGGCGGTAGGAGGTGCGCTGAACGCCGCAATCAGGGTCTCATCGTCTCCACAGGCACTGGCGTGCTCTGGTGCGGTCTTCGCTGGCGCTGAACGCGGTGCATTCCAGCGGTAGGCGCAATATCCCACTGCAGGTCGGCGGGACGCACCGCCTCCGCACCCCATGAGCGCGCGCCGCACGGAGGCCCCCGCCGCCTCCGCACCCCATGAGCGCGCGCCGCACGGAGGCCCCCGCCGCCTCCGCACCCCATGAGCGCGCGCCGCACGGAGGCTGCCGTTCCTTGCGGGCGCAGCTCGTTGCGGGGGCCGTGGTCGCCTTGCGGGCGCAGCTCGTTGCGGGGCCGTGTTCACCTCACGGCCGCAGCAACTCCCAGCGGACGGGAAGATGGCAAGGTGACGGACAATGAAACGGCGGCTCGCTGCACCGGAAATCGCGCCGCGTATTCCTGACCTGCGACTGGTGGTGGTGGATGGCGCGCAGGGAGTAACACGGGTTGGTGACTTCCAGGCCGGCATCGTGCAGGATCCAGTTGATCTTGCTGTCGCACAGGTGCACTCCACCGACGTAGAAATCCGCCCGATTGCGCCTGGGCGGCAGGGGTGCGGCAAAGATCCAGGCGTCCTGTGAACCACCGCGCAGAATGTTGGGGTGGTAGGTAGGTGCCCGGTGATTGGTGCCGTGCAGTTCGAGGCCGCCGTCTTTTAGGTACTCGTACCGCAGCAGGGCAAACGCGCGGCCGCGCATGTCCTGGACCTTGAGCAGGGCCAGGGTGTCGTCGAAACGAATATCGGCATTGGCAACGATACAGATGGTACCCGCGGCGATGCTGGCCTGCACGTAGTCGAAACCTGCGGCGAAGGTCAACCGTTCGGCTCGCTCCACCTGGCGTACCGCGGCGCCGTCCACGCCCAGCGCCGCCAGGTCGACCGGGTGTTCGGTCATGAGATGGATCCGGTCGATCAACGGGTTGGCGGCGTTCAGTCGCAGACAGTGGTCGATCTCCTGCTGACGGCTCTCCGTGGTTGCCTGGTAGTGCTCGACGATCAGTTCGATCGGCGGCAGGTCGGGGTTGAATGGCGAACAGGGTGCGCGACAGATGTGAAGGGTCTGTTCCATGGCTGGTGCGTTCCTGGTTTGTCTGGCCGGGTGATGGTCGCCGTCTGTACACACGATCGTCTGTAAGCCAGTAGCGCTGCCGGCATGCCGGCGAATACTGCCCGCGCCGCTTCGTCCACCTGAGACGGATTCTGCCTTTTGAGTTGCACGTCAAGCTGGGGATGGGAAGACTGGCGAGGCCTCGGCTTGGATCCCCGATACCTGCCCAACAGCACCCGTGGAAACCTGACGTCGTTGCCGCAGAACTGGCGTCTCAAGCAGGATTAGCCGATCGAGGGTTAGCCGATCGGTCCGGACGCGTTGGCGTGACAGTCGGGTGGATCATGCGGGCTTGTTTGCTTCTGCGCGTAGAGATTTCACCCGGAAATCTGGCGTGACGGGCCGACTCGCAGACCTATCGATGGACGGCGTATAAACGCCTTGCGGGGTCTGGTGTCCACCCGGCAGACACTCGGTCTCCAGGTTTTTCTCCGTGGTCATCTTTTCTGTTTTACTGCCTTCTACCTGCGACAGAGCCGCTCCAACGGCCTCGCAGCGGCGCAAGGGAGCTCGGTGATGTGGGTTTCAGTCGACCAGCAGTTCCGCGAGCTGCTCCTCGGTGCACTCGTCGCCACGACCCGGTTTGTTGCCGCGCTTGCCCCAGACCGTCTCGATTGCGGGTACCAGCGCCGCAGCCTCGTCGGCGAAAGCTAGCTCCCCCGCCGCGAAGATCGTACGCACCCCCAGCTCCGTTGCGCACATCGCTATCTGCCCGAATTCTCCGATGGCATTGCCGTTGACGGACAATTCAAGGTAGCTGCAACCCTGCGTATGCGCCATATTCGAGAGAGGCGTGCGTGACATCGCGTGTTGTCCCACACAGGCCAGAAAATCGAAATCGCCTTCTTCGAGTCCCAATGGCCAGCGGTCAGCCCAGCCGCGCAGCAGCTCGACGCGCGGGTCGAGGCGCGTGATATCGGTCGCACCGGGCCCATGACCGTCCTCCACCAGAACGAACTCGGTCCCGCCGGCGAAAAATCCGTCGATCGCGGCGTTCACCTCGCGCGTCAGCAGCTTCTGAGCAAGAGCATAATACGGTTTACCCGGCCCGGTCCACTCTTCGAAATTGCGGACACCCGCAACCCCTTCGAGGTCGGTCATGAGGTAGATTCGCATGGGTTTTCTCCGCTTGGTGTGCAGTGCGCCTGTACCAGATCAGGGGGAGGCGCTTGCAGAAACTTCCATGCTCGCGGCTTGCGAAGCTGTGGCCCCTCCCGCAACAGACAAACAAGCCGCATTACGACAAGCGGGTATATCGTCCGCGCTGTCCGGTGAAATCCTGCAAGCGTCTCGTAATAGATAGTATAAACAACAAGAAGAAGCATCTCGCCGAAAAAAAGTTTTGTAACTCCGAAGAAACCTCTTTCCGGCCCGTTTGAGCCGGAAACAAGGTAGGAGCTACTGGCCCTGGACTTGGCGCAGGGTCTCGGGGATAGACAGAACCTGCTGGTGTACCTGTCTTATACTCGGAGACATTCGGAGTCTTTCCTGCGGCAGCTCCTGGGCCAAGTGCGCGAGGTGCGAGAAGAAAATCTCAAGAAAGGTCGAGCAGCATATTTCCATTATTTACTCAAGAAACGTGCCGAAGACAGCGTTCAGGACATTGGGCCTTAACCCGGGTACCAATTGCCTCGGCTTCGCCTTCCTGCGGGAAGCGGATCTCGGGGATTGGGGCGTGAAGGTGGTCAAGGGCAAGTGGTCCGCCAGCAAGAAGCGGAAGGTCCTGTCCCTCGTGGATGGGTTCTTGCAGCGCTTCGAGCCGGACGTTCTGGCCCTGAAGCACCTCCACCCGTCGCGGAGCTCGGCCCCCCTTAACGCGCTGGTACGGGAGATCAAGGCGAAGGCCCGCGCGCGCCAGATCGGCGTGCGCGAGTACTCGATAGACGCGATGGAGCAGTTCTTTTGTTCGGGGACGAGAACGAACAAGAAGGAGCTGGCGCAGGCGGTGGCCCGTGACTATCCGGTGCTCTACCGGGAGCTGGAGAAGGAAAAGGTCAACCGGCACCCCTACCACATCGCGGCCTTCGAGGCCGCGGCTCTGGGGGCGCTGTGTTTCTACCAGGTCGAGGTCAACCACAAGAAGAGAAAAGGCGCGTTTTGTTGAGACAACACCCCCAACATGCAACAACACAACGACAGGATCCTGGCCATCGACCCCGGGACGCGGAGGATGGGCTTCGCCTTGCTGGACCGGGAGAGGCTCGTGTACCACGGCGTCAAGGACTTTCGCTGGCAGGACTCGCCTCACGCCAAGCTCGGTCAGGCGAGGACGTTCGTGCTGCGGCTGATCGAGGACTTCCATCCGGCGACGCTGGCCCTGGAGAAGACCTTCTTTGGTAATAACCGGATCTTCGCCACCTTGAACACGTTGGCCGACGAGATCAGGTACCTGGCCCGAAGGAAAAGGGTTGAACTTATCGCCCTCCACCCGAGCACCGTCAAGAAGTCCATTTGCGGCAACGGCCACGCCAGCAAGGGGCAGGTGGCTAACGCGGTGGTGGCGCAGTACCCCGAACTCAAGGTCTTCCTGACCCAGGACCGGGAATGGAAGGAGCAGTTTCATCAGAACATGTTCGACGCCGTGGCCTTGGGGATCGTGGCGCGGGAAAGCCAGAACAAAGCCTCTCTGCGGTGAATGGGGCCGAAGAGCGGCTCCACACCGGCATCGCTCCACAAGGTTTCGGTATGCCCACTCAGGGTGGTCTGGCCGATCATCGTGGTACGCGATACCCGACCGGACCGAATACGCGGCTATTTCTTGTCGCTGTCGATAGCTTTGTGCGGCCTCCGTCTGTTGCTTGCTTTCCGCCCTCTTCGGCTGATGCCTCTCTCAAGCACCAGCAACGCCACAGCGCGGCAGTACAAGTTGAGTGTGCGTGCCGACGTGATTCTAAAGGTTGACCCGCTGCGGACAAGTTTGTCCAAATCGTTGCCGTGTGCCGTCAGGAGAGCCGCTCGACCTTCTATGCGCATTACACGGGCGAGTTCGCTCAGCAAAGCACGCAAGAAGTGACCGGGATTGTCTAACGGGACGTCTTTGCCATAGGGAAGATTGGTGGCGATCGTATCGACAGTCTCGTTAGCCAGTGGCAAATGGAGCGCATTCCACTGGTGAACAGCTAGTTCTGTCTCAGCCGTGCTGGCATTCCTTTCAGTAATATGGACAGCTTGGGAGTCCTCGTCCCCGCAAATGACCGCTCCAAGTCGAAAGCCCAGTCGTGCTTCGATGGGAATGGTGCCGGCCCCGCACATGGGGTCGAGGAATGTGTCGCCAAGCTCCGGCTTCGTCAGACGGATCAGCGAATAGGCAACGGTCGGATCGAGTGACCCCGCCCGAGTCAGAGCCTTGTAGGGCCGCTTGTTCATGGCCTTCCGCGGAAGTTGCAACCCTAAAAAACCCTTGTCACGAATGATCTGGAGCCGAAGGTCCACTTCGGCCTCATTGCGTCGCTTGCCAAGTGCAGGAAGCGCCGTCAGTACTTCTACACTCAGCTTGTGCACCTCATCCGCAGAGGATTTGTGGTAGCCCTGCAATTGCACTGTGAATCGCCAGTCAGGGCTGTCAGATAGACAGGCGATCCCGCGACAGCGGGCGAGCGCTTGCAGGCAATCGCCGATACGGGCACTGGCAACGGTGTGTTCAACAAGCTCCAAACCTCTGACTCTGTGTGTCGGTATGCCATCGATCAGGCAGCAGAGCACGAAGGCGTTCTCTGCTGAGCGGAGATGGAGAAGCTTCGTAGCATCGACCGCAGACGTGAACACGAGAAAGTCGTGTCGCTTGCCCAGCAGCGTTGTCTTCAGCTTGAACGCAGGACCCACTTCTTGGAGTTCGTCGCGTACCACGTCGCGGAACCCGGAGTAGAAACTGACCGCAAAGAGCTGCCCAAGATCAGGCTCTGTCACGTCTGCTATCCTTTTGAACCGCCCCGGTTTTTCCGGAGGCTCGGTGGTTTGCGTACAGCCGCCTCGGTGGAGGCCTGTCGGGCGGCGTAATAACGCCGCTTGTGTTCGGCTGGCGACAGGTAGCCCAGCGGCTCCAAGAGACGCCGCGGGTTGAACCCGTCGACCCAAACCGAGGGTGGCATGATCGAGTTGCTCCAGACGGTGCCACGGGCCTTGTTTGCGGATCAACTCCGTTTTGACCCGACCGATGACGGTTTCCGCCATCGCATGGTCATAGGCGTTGCCGACGCGGCTCACCGAGGTCTCGACTATGGCGGCGGCCAGCCGCTGGGTATAGCCGATAGCCAGATATTCGACCCTCGATCGCGGTGATGTACCAGCCCGTCGGTGATCTGGTGGGCGCATCGCGCTGGCTCCAGCGCCTCCAGGGCTAGATCGCTGCGCCGGCGGTTCGACACGCGCCATCCGACGATGCGGCGCGCGAACACGTCCATCACAAAGGCCACGCAGGAAAACCGATTAAGCCTCCACGCCTAGGTGGTTATCCACAAATAGTTTTGTCAGTTGCTTTGTAGGGCCCGTAGAGGAACGTGTTGCGCCGGAAGACGATGATGGCGGCGGCCAGGTAATTCAAGGCAAGCGCACTTTGCAGCTTTTTTTCGTATCGAACCAGTAGTTGACGGAAACGGTTGAACCATGAATGACTCACTTCGACCACCCACCGGCGCGCCTTGTAGTCGGGATGGCGCTGCTTATCGATCTTCTCCTCGTGACGGGAACGAATATGGGGTGTGTATCCGTGCGCGTGGATGATCTGGTCCGCCGGCTGGCCGGTGTAGGCGGCATCGGCGCACAGGTTCTGTATCGGCAGTGTGTCGGTATCGTCGATCGATGGCTCGACCACGCGACCGTCCAGCAAGCTCGCCAAGGCGCTGACGTCATGGCGATTGGCACCGGTGACGACGAGCGACAGCGGGACGCCACGGCCGTCCACTTGGAGATGGCGCTTGCTGCCTTTCTTTTCCCCGATCCGTCGGGTTGGGACCGACGGCTTCCAGTGCCAGCGGCGCTTTCATCATGGCGCCGTCGACGGATAGCCACTCCCAGGCGATACCCTCCAACTCGTCATACTCCGCCAAGCCGGCTTGCCATAGGGCCAAGAAGAAACCCTGATCGCTCCAGGTGCGGAAATAGCGATGGATCGCCTTGGGACTGCCAAACTGTTCCTTGGACAAGGCATTCCATTGGATGCCCGTACGCAGAACATAAACGATCCCAGCGAACACCTGGCGCGGCGGTAGCGGTTTGCGTCCGCCCCCAGGCTTCCGTTGCTACTTTCTGTGTGGATCCCGCTGCGGACGCGGAATCAGCGGCTCAACCTTGGCCCAAAATTCGTCCGATACCTCCCAGCATTCGACCTTGGACATCCTCGGCTCTACCTTTGCTGGCAATACGCCGGGGAGATGGGGATACCCAATGATAAGCACGCTCGGTAAAACTCTCAATTATATATGGATAACCACTTAATGTAGGGCGTTTACCTCAAGAAAGCCGCTCAAGGCGCGCGTAAGGAAAGGCGTCCGGATAAAGCGAAGAGCGAGCGGCGACGTGCCCGTGCTGCAAGAAGAAAACTCCAGAGGCATAGTTCCTTAAGATGTATAGCTCTTTAACCACAAAAGGGTGTCCTACGAGGCACCCTTTTTCTTATACTCCCGCAACGCCTGATCGTCTTACTCTGTTGTCGGTTTGGGTATGGCAGATACTTGGCGTAAAACGTATAAATCGGTTACGGAAACAGCAGAAAAGTGATGTGATTTGCTGGCGGCAGAGCTGCGCGGAAGGCGCGGGCAAGCGGGAGCAGATGATACAAGCTCTCGAAATGCAAGAAAAGTGATTGACAAACGGTTGGCCACTGACTAGACTAGAACTGCCGGGGCGTGGAGGCCATCGGCAGTGTCAACACCAAATGGGCAAGGCCCCCCATGAAACTACGCCTTGTAGGGTTTATCATCTGCTGGATCGTGGGCTCCTCTGCCACTGTCTCTGCGCGCAATGAAATAACCGACGCATGTGTCGAATGGATGGGCGATTGTACGCCGGAAGAGCTAGAGTACGTGTGGTCCGCCACCTATGTTAGTTGGCGTCCCGATGAGTTGATTTTGGTCTTGACGT
>SLHA01000055.1 GCA_007136405.1 Candidatus Latescibacterota bacterium | reverse complement strand
GGTCACTCCTGCATCCTGATGCCTTGGTGCCCTCCGGTCTGCGATCAAGCTTCCTGGAAACAACGCCGCTGTGTTTCTTTGAGATGCGGGTCGGCCAACGGCCGGGGGATGCTTGACCTATTCGCAGCACAATCATAGCCTTACGGTACATGACCTCCGGTGATGGCTGGAGCGGTCGGCCGTCTCAGGTCCAGCCATTCGGCGGATTCATCTGCATCTAGCGATTCGACTACGTTGTCTCGGTGGGTGGCGTTTGGGATATGTCTCGGCTCGTACTGTGTCCGCTGCTGCTATAGACGCTTCCACCGGGTGCGCCGTGGGCATCCGTGGGGGCGCCGGTCTATCCGTCGCGGTGGACCGGATCCGGTTGGGAGGCGGTCCTGGAGCACCGATCGATGGCAGCCGGTGCGCGGTATGAACCAGCGTTCGGTTATCCGGATAGATCCCGCTAACGTTCAAGGGGACAGGATGACGCAAGGGTGCGAATTCGATACGCTGGCACGTCTGCCTATGCCGGGCGACAATGTCGCGATAGCGTTACGGCGCCTGGAGCCCGGTACGCGCCTGCTTTTTCGGGGACGCGAACTGTGCATCCGCGGAACGGTGATGGAGGGTCACCGGTTTGCCGTCGAACCCTTGCCGGCAGGAGCGGCGCTGCTGTCCTGGGAACTGCCGTTCGGTATGGCCCTGCGGTCGGTCGATGCCGGGGAATACGTGTGTAACCAGGGGATGCTCGACGCCCTGTCGACGCGCGGACTGGATTTTTCGCTACCCGAGACGCCCAATTTCTTCGATCACGTGGCCGCGGCCGCGGTGGATCCGGCGCTATGCGCCCCGGGCCGGCAGGTGCCGTTGGCTTCCGGGACGTCGTACTTTGCCGGGTATGCGCGCCCCGGCGGACGCGGGGTGGGCACCAGGAACCACATCGTGGTGCTGGGGGCCGGTGCCCGCGCCGGCATCGTGGCCCGTCTGCTGGCGGCGCGGGCCCGGGAAACCGTGCCGCTGGACCGGGGGGTGGAGAGCATCGTTGCCGTAGAGCATACCGAGGGCGACGGAGCGCGCCGCCCGAACAATCTGGAACTGGTGTTACGAACGCTGACCGGATTCTGCGTGCATCCCAATGTCGCTGCCGTCCTGGTGGTGGATTACGGCGATGAACCGGTGCACAACCGGCTTCTACAGGAATACGCCATGGCGCATCAGTACCCCATGCACGCCGTGCCCCACGCCTTCCTGACGGTGAGTGATGGCCTGGATAATACGTTGGCGGCAGGAGAACGCCAGATACGCGCCTGGGCGGACGGACCTGCCCGCGGGGAGCGGACCCGGCAGCCGCTGAGCGCGCTGCAGCTGGCGTTGCAGTGCGGTGGCTCGGACGCTTTTTCCGGTATATCGGGCAATCCCCTGGCGGGCTGGGTGGCGCGGGAATCGATACGCCACGGTGGGGCGGCAAACCTGGCCGAGACCGATGAACTCATGGGCGGGGAGTCGTACGTCCTGCGCAACGTGCTCGACCAGGCTACGGCGGCGCGGTTTCTGGACATGCTGCAGAGGTTCCGTACCCGCATGGCCTGGCATGGCGAGTGTCCGGCCGGCAACCCGTCAGCGGGAAACAAATACCGCGGTATCTACAACATCGTGCTGAAATCGATCGGGGCGGCGCGTAAGCGGGATCCGGAGGTGAGGCTGGATGGATGCATCGAATACGCGGAAAGAATTCGAGCGCCGGGTTTCTGGTTCATGGACAGCCCCGGCAATGATCTGGAGAGTATAGCAGGTCAGGTGGCCTCTGGATGCAATGCCATTCTGTTTGTCACCGGCAATGGATCCGTAACCAATTTTCCCTTCGTGCCTACACTGAAGTTCGTCACCACCACCCGGCGTTACGAGGCGCTGAGTGAGGATATGGATGTCAATGCGGGGGCCTATCTGGACGGATCGCCTATGGCGGCACTGGGCCGCCGGACCTTCGATTTGCTCCGGGCGGTGGTCTCGGGCCGGCAAACCTGCGGTGAACGGGCTGGCCATTCCCAGGTGCAAGTCTGGCGCGACTGGCCTCGCAGCGATGCCGCCGGCCTGGAGGCACTGCAGCAGCAGCAGCCACCTGCAGGCGGACCGGCGTCAGTACCATCACTCGAGCCACCGTCCTGCCGCCTGCACGGATTCGCCGGACCGGATGGAACCGTGTTCGATCTGGTCGGGTTGGTTTTTCCCACCAGTCTGTGTTCGGCTCAGGTTGCCCGCCTGGCGGCGGAACGTCTGGCGGATACGGGCTTGACTCGGCCTGACAGCGTGCGGCGTTTCGTGGCTTTACCGCATACCGAAGGATGCGGCAGCACGTCGGACGAACTGCTGCTGCGCGCCGCCATGAGCTACCTGCTGCACCCGATGGTGCGCGCCGCGGTGGTCGTGGAACATGGCTGCGAACAGACGCACAACGATGCCTTCCGCCACCGCCTCCTGGAGGCAGGTGTCGGCCCGGATCGGTTTGGTTGGGTCAGTGTGCAGAGGGACGGCGGGAATCAGCGAGCGATAGACCGCGTGGCGCAGTGGTTCGCCGAGCGCCTGCCCACGCTGGCGCCGGCGACGCCCACGACCACCGGGCTGGCGGGGATGCGCCTGGGTCTGCTGACTCATGGGCCGTTGCCGGCACAGGCTGCCGCCGCTCTGGGCCGTGTGGCCCAGTGGGTGGTTGCCGCTGGCGGGATAGTGGTCATACCGGAAGGGCTGACGCTTCCCGGAATTCGCCCTGGTACAGGCAACGTGAGCTGCGGCCAGACGCATCCTTGGCCGGCGCCGACATCGCTGCCGTGGGCCCAGCGAGTCTCCGCGCCTGGTTTATGGGTCAGTCAGATGCCCACCGATCAATGGCTCGAAACCATCACCGGGCTGGCCGCCTGCGGCGTGGACATACTGGTGGTCCACGCCGGCCAGCAACCCCTGCCCGGGCATCCGCTGGTGCCCCTGGTGCAGGTGAGTTGCCGTGCCGCAGCGATGGCTGGAAATGCCGCGGACCTGGACCTGGTGCTGCACGGGCCGCATGAAGACTGGCCGGCGTTGATCCTGGACCGGTGTGTGGCGGTGTTGGGTGGTCGAGTGTTCAGCCGCGCCATGGCCCGGGGCCATGTGGGCCTGCAGGTGACGCGCGGGTACCTGGGAATCTCGACCTGATACGATGGCGCGCGGATTCCGCGTTCCGGTCAGACTCCCTGGCGGCGTAGCCGGGCTTCAACGGCAGCCCCAGTCCCGCAGTTGCTGCTGTATGGCATCCATGATGCCTTCCAGCGCCCCAGCCGCCAGGGTCGAACACTGGTCCTGGTAGCATTCGCTTCCGTACAGTTCGGCCGGAAGGATGTAGGAATAGGGTTCGTTGGTAAGCACGGTGATGAGTATGGGCGTCTCCGGGAAACGCTGCCGCAGGGTGCGCTGCAGCAGACTGTAGGGTTCTCCGCCAACGCCAATCAGAACGCCTTCGCCCAGTTGCCAGACCGCCACCTTGTAGGTTGCCGTCGCATCACGGGTGTCCGGCAACTCTTCCAGGCGGCGCATGGCGCGTCGGATCCGTTCGATCTGCGCCCGGCAGTCGCGCAGCTCGGTGTCGTTTCCGGCCTGTTGCGCCCGGGTTTCACGTGAACGCCAGGTGGCCAGCCGCCGCTCCAGCACCTCCCGTCCGGGCAGGTCCTTGTACGGAAGCTCGACGCACAGTTCGGTGGAGCGGAAGGTCCGAATCCTCGGGTGTCGAGCTGCGGCGATGGGCTCATGCTGCCACACGCCTACCGTGGCGCCGGACACGACCTTGCCGGTATAGGTCATCTGCGTATCTGCTGGCGGCAGGCCGGCGAGCACAGAGAGTACGGCATAACCCAGCTGCCGGCCATTGTCGTCCGCCACCTGTGGATTGCCGACGAAGCCGTCCCTGGGGCCCAGATCACCGCACGGACCCAGAAGAAAGGCGCATCGGGCCAAAGAATTCTGTTGCACCAGGGCCCGCATGGCGCCGGGATAATCCGGGCTGATGCAACGGTTGTCCCAGGCCAGCGTCGTCGGATGGCAGGCATAGTTCACCAGGACGACCTGGGAGGCATCCGTTGCAGAGGTAGCGCGAGCGACCCAGACGCGGTCGTCCGCTGCCTCTTCCGGGTTGGGACCGCACACGCGAACACCGTCCTCCGGGTCGACATAATCACGGTTGACGGCCAGGCTGCAGTGTCCCTGCCCGAAGGTCAGTGTCACGGGCTTGAGATCCGCACGGGCGCGTTCCACTGCCGTGACGATGCGTTCAGGCAAGGCCTGGAGGTAGGGCTCGATATGCTGGCCGCCAGGTTCATGCGTGCGCGTCCTGTCCAGGTTGATGGCTGCGTGGGTGTGCGAGAAGGTGATGAGCAACCGGTCCCGCTGGATTCCGGTTCCCGCGGCGACGCGATCCAGCAGCTGCCTGACTTCTGCGGTGCGCATCCATCCCAGGTCCAGCGCCACCAGCAGATGCTCCGGACCGGAGTCCGGATCCTGTAACACCAGCGCCGTGGCCGACAGCGGACGATGAATGCTTTCTGCAGCGTCATGCAGAGCTGCGCCCCAGTTGCGGTGGTAGGCATCGGCGGGAGGGGTGATATCCGCAACGCCCGTACCCAGTCTCAGGTGGGCTGTGGGCGTGCACCAGGCGGTAACGGTCATGGTCTGTCCTGTTTGCGGTGTTGGTCCATCAGCTGGGCAAAGTGGGCGAACAGATGGAAGCTGTCATGGGGGCCGGGAGACGCTTCCGGATGGCATTGTATCGAGAAGACGGGGTACTGGCGGTGCTGCATGCCCTCCACGCA
Source organism: Candidatus Latescibacterota bacterium (assembly GCA_007136405.1). Lineage (GTDB taxonomy): Bacteria > Latescibacterota > UBA2968 > UBA8231 > UBA8231 > SLHA01. Next base: position 41,687 of record SLHA01000055.1, on the reverse strand, counting down.
CTGGTCGTTCAAATTGCGTCTGGTAACTTCCAGACAATCCGGCACCGAGTCCGCCTGGATGCCCCAACCGTGGTTTTCCGAAGTGATCCGTATGCGGCCGGTGGATTGTTCGAGGATGGGTTGGTTGGCGCCGCGATGGCCGAATTTCAGGTGGAAGATCCGGGCGCCCAGGGCCAGACCGAGGATTTCGTGTCCCAGACAGATGCCGAAGATGGGTCGTGTACCGATGAGTTCCCGGGCGGTCTGGATGGCATAGGTCAGGGGGCGCGGGTCTCCGGGACCGTTGGACAGGAAAATACCATCCGGCTCCAGGGCCAGGGCCTGTTCGGCGGTAGTGGTGGCGGGTACCACGGTGACACGACATCCGACCTCCATCAGACGCGCGATGATACTCCGCTTGATGCCGAAATCAAAGGCCACCACGTGGAACCGGGGATCGTCCGGAGAGCGGACATAGGCCTCACGGCAGGAGACCTCCTGGACCATGTCCACGCCTTCCAGACCCTCCCATGTCCTGGCTTTGTCCACCAGACTGTCCGGGTCCATATCGACGGTGGACAGGACGGCGTCCATTACCCCCTGGCTGCGTACCCTGCGGGTGATCTCCCGGGTGTCAACGCCCTGTACCGCCATGATGCCGTGCGTCTGGAGGTAATCCGGCAGAGAGCCCGTGGCGCGCCAGTTGCTGGGGATGCGACTGCATTCCTTCATCACGAAGCCGCGCACCTGGGGCCGCTCCGACTCGTCATCGTCCGGGTTGACGCCATAGTTGCCGATCAGCGGGTAGGTCATGGTCACGATCTGGCCGGCATACGATGGGTCTGTAAGGATCTCCTGGTAGCCAGTCATGCTGGTGTTGAACACCATCTCCCCGGTCACTTCGCCATGTACCCCGAGCGCGCGTCCTTCGAAAACGCTGCCGTCAGCCAGGGCGATCAGAGCTTTGTTCATACGCGGAGTTGCTCCTTCTTGAGGGTGGGGACCGGACAGTCAGCGTCTCCAAGCGGCGCGCCCGGACGGCTGGGTGAGCTGGGTGAAGAAAACCTTCTGGAAGAAAACCTTCTGAATGTATGCACGCGGGGTTGTTCTGGCCAGATCAGGGTCGTTCAGCGCTGTCGCCGATGGTGCGGCCATGGCGCCGGGCCCGCTCCTGCATGTCCACTGCCGGATCGAACTCTCCGACGATTTCCGCCCCGACGATCTCCTCCAGCACGTCCTCCAGGGAGACGATGCCGCAGAATACGCCGTATTCGTCGATGACGCCGAAAAGGTGTTCACGCCGAGACAGGAAGTCGAGCAGCAGTTGATGCACCCGGGCCGACTCCGGCACCATGTGGAGCGGTCGCTGCAGATCGCCCAGGCGCGCGGTGGTGGCACCGTCAGCGAGGGCGCTGAGCACGTCCCGGCGCAGCACCAGCCCAACGATGCGCTCTCTGTCATTCTCGTACAGCGGTATACGGCTGTGCGGCCATTGACCGGCCTCGCGTCTGGCCTCCTGAAGCGTCAAGCCGCGATCCAGGGCGAAAACCACGGTCCGCGGCGTCATGATCTCCCGAGCTCGCAGCGTGTTGAGTTTGAGGATGTTGAGGATGACGCGCTCCTGCTCCGGCGCAATCGAGCCGGCTTGCCGGCTCATCCGGGCGATCACCGCGATTTCGTCCGCGGCGATAACCTGCTGCTCGTCGGCGCCGCGGGTGATCAGCCGGGTGATAAACTGATTCAGCCATATGAGTGGCGCGAACACGGTTACCAGCAGGCTCAGCGGACGGGCGATGAACGGCGCCAGGGAGCGCGCGTACAGCACGCCGGTGGTCTTGGGGATGATCTCGGAGAAGACGAGGACGGCCAGCGATATCGCCAGCGTGAAGTAGGCCTCCGGCGTGTGCGGGAACACTCCCACGAAGGCCGCTCCGGCAATGGCGGCGCCGCCGGTATTGGCGAGTGTATTCAGCGAGAGAATGGCCGCAATGGGGCGTTGAATGTCCTCAGCCAGCTTTTTCAGGATGCGCCCCGACTTCCTGCCCTGCTGCGCCATCATCTCTATGTGCGTGCTGGACAGCGAATACAGCGTCGCCTCCAGCAGCGAGCACAAGCATGATACCAACAGGACGGCACTGACGGCCAATAGCAATTCGGACATAGTCTAATCTGCCTTCTACAGAACCACGGATTGGTTCAGAACGAACAAAGGGGGCGCAGGGCGTCCCCTACAGTGCAGCGCGCATGTGTCGCCCGTGCACGGTCGCGTCGATGGCGGCAGCTGTGGTCCGGTGGCGCGCAGACAGGTGGGCTGAATGAACCCAGGTTGAGGGCGGCACGCTGTCACTGCCGGCTGCCTTGCCGCTACGCTAAAGTAGCCGCTATCTCTGTGATAAGTCAAGAAAAATCTAGTAGATTCGGGTTGTGTGGTGCGGCTCCGGCCGGACCGGCAGCCGGAGCGCAGAGGCGACGCCGGCCGCGTTCGGGCGACCGTTGAGCGGGTATGCCGGAGTCGTGGCTGCTGTCTGCGGTATGCGGGTACGGGTTCGAGTCGGATCGATCCATGAGCGGGGGCGAGCATACATGAGTTGACACTGGGCACCAACTGTCCGAATTTCCACAAACTTGGCCAGCTCAACCGGGAGGGGATGGTGCAACTGGAAGAACGCAGAATAGGTATCGTCGGGGCCGGCAACATGGGCCAGGCGTTGATCGCCGGCCTCGTGGCCGCCGGACGGATAGAGCCGCGGCGGATCACGGCTGCCGATCCGCTGCCGGCCGCGCGGGAGGCGGTAGCCGCAAGCGGGGTATGCGCGGTGCGTGACCCTGCCCGGGCGGTGACCGGGCACGATGTGGTGATTCTGACTATCAAGCCGCAAGTTGCTGCCCAAGTGTTGCCCGGCCTGGCGGACTGCCTCACGCAGGCGCAGCTTCTCGTCTCGTGTATGGCAGGCATTGGAACCGGCGTTCTGGAAGGGCAGATACGGTCACAGATTCCGGTGGTCCGCGCCATGCCGCAGACCCTGGTCCGGCTGCGTGCCGGTGCAACGGCGCTGTGTGCCGGCACCATGGCTGGCGCAGAGCACGTAGCCCTGGCGCGGGAGTTGTTCGATCAGGTCGGGACCACCGTAGTGGTGGCCGAGCAGCTGATGGACGCGGTAACCGGTCTGGCGGGCAGCGGACCAGCGTATGCCTACACAGTCCTTCAGGCGCTGACCGACGGCGGGGTCCGCATGGGGCTGCCTCGGGAGATCGCCCGGACGCTGGCGGCGCAGACCCTGCTGGGCGCCGCCCGCATGGTACTGGAGGGAAACCAGCATCCGGCCGTGTTGCGTGACCAGGTGACATCTCCCGGAGGCACCACGATCGCCGGACTCTATGAACTGGAAGCGGGGGGGCTGGGCGCGTCGATCATGCGAGCGGTGGCGGCGGCAACGGTACGGTCAAAGGAGCTTGGGGCAGGATGATAGCCATCGTCGACTATGGCATGGGCAATCTGCGCAGCGTGGAAAAAGCTTTTCAGTTTCTTGGCTACAGCGCCGGTATTGTCCGTGAGCCCGCTGCTGCGGCAGAAGCGTCGCATCTGGTTCTACCCGGGGACGCGGCCTTCGGAGACGCCATGCGCAACCTGCGTGAGGCCGGGTGGGTGGAGGTCATCCATCGGAGTCTGCAGGCCGGTAAGCCGTTTCTCGGCATCTGCGTGGGCCTGCAACTGATGTTCGACTCCAGTGAGGAAATGGGGAACCATGCCGGACTGGGACTGCTACCGGGCCGTTGCCTGCGTTTTCCCGCCGGTCAGCCGGTGCCGCATATTGGCTGGAACCAGATTTCCATCAAACGTCCTTTGGCGTTGCTGGAGGGTATCCCTGAAGGCAGTTTCTATTATTTCGTGCATTCCTATTACGTCCAGGCGGACGAGTCCGAGGACGTTCTGGCCACCACCGAATACAACGTCCAGTTCACCTCCATAGCCGGGCGGGATCACATGTTCGGCTTGCAGTTCCATCCGGAGAAAAGCCAGGACCATGGTCTGCGCCTTCTGAGCAACTTCGCTCGCCTTGACTGAGGCCATTCGCCATGCTTGCCAAACGCATCATTCCGTGTCTGGACGTCAAGAACGGGCGCAATGTGCGCGGCGTTCGCTTCTCCGCCGACCGCGATGCCGGTGATCCGGTGGAACTGGCCGTACGTTATGATCGAGAGGGTGCCGACGAACTGGTTTTCTACGATATCACCGCCTCGGCGGAGGCGCGGGACATCGTCATGGATTTGGTCCGTGAGGTATCGGAAAGGGTCTTCATCCCGCTGACGGTCGGCGGTGGTATTCGGACCTTCGAGGACGTCCGCCGTATCCTCCAGGGGGGCGCCGACAAAGTGTCCATCAATACGGCGGCGGTGCGAGATCCGGACATCATCTCCCGGGCAGCAGCCAGTTTCGGTTCACAGTGCATCGTCGGCGCCATCGATGCGCTGCGGCGCCCGGCCACAACGGCAGAGCGCCACGGTTGGCAGGTGTACATCGACGGCGGTCGCACAGCCACCGGCATCGATGCGCTGGCCTGGGCGGAGGAGCTGGTACGGCGCGGTGCCGGCGAACTGGTGCTCAACAGCATAGATTCCGACGGCACCCGGGACGGCTATGACCTGCCGCTCAATCAGGCGGTGGCGGCTCGCGTGCAGGTACCCATCGTAGCCTCGGGAGGCGCCGGCAACCTGGAGCACCTGTACCAGGTGCTGACCGAAGGTCAGGCCAGCGCGGCGCTGGCCGCCTCCATCTTCCACTTCGAGGTGTATACCATTCCTGCGGTCAAAGCGTATCTGCGTGATCGCGGCGTGATGGTGCGCATATGACATCAACAGTGGACACGGCTGCGGTAAGGAAGGAGACGGAACTGCGGCGCCGGCGGTTGGCCGCTGTCAGGCGACTGGTGGTGAAGATCGGCAGCAGTAGTCTGACCACTGCCAGCCACCAGCTGGACCGGCGCGTGCTGCGTCAACTGGTGGCTGATGTGGTGGAGTTGCGCCACAGAGGCGTGGAGGTGGCCATCGTCTCGTCCGGTGCGGTAGCGGCCGGTATGGGTCGCCTGAGGCAGTCGCGGCGTCCGCGCATGATCGCTCGCCTGCAGGCAGTGGCTGCGGTCGGTCAGATTCAACTCATGGAGGCGTACAAGGGGCTGTTCTGGCGCAGTCGCGTGCCGGTGGGCCAGGTGTTGCTCACGGCTGACGACATCCTGGGGGACAGGCGGCGCTACCTGAACCTGGAGAACACGTTACGCAGCCTGTTCGCCTACGGCGCCGTGCCGGTGATCAACGAGAATGACAGCATTGCCGTGGCTGAGTTGAAGCGCCAGATCGGCGAGAACGACATGCTGGCCGCTTATGTTACCAATCTGATTGGCGCTCAGTTACTGATCATGCTGTCGGATGTGGACGGGTTGTATGCGGAATACCCGGTGCAAAGGCCGGGTTCGCGGCCGCTTAGACTGGTCCAGGCCAGTGATTCGGACGTGCTGCGGCCGGACGATCGGCCGGGGAGTAGCGTGGGGAGGGGGGGCATCGCCACCAAGCTGAAAGCAGCTCGCTTGCTGTTGACGTGCGGTGAAATGTGCATGATCGCCCATGCTCGGCATCATCGCCTGGTGGACCTGCTGGACGGCCAGGACTACGGCACGTTGTTCGTTCCCGCGGCCAAGCCGCTCCGTCGCCGCAAGCGTTGGATCGCCTTTGCGTCCGAGTGCGCCGGCAGTATCGTCGTGGATCCAGGGGCGCAGCGCGCGCTGGTACAGCATGACAGCAGTCTGCTGCCGGCCGGTGTGCTGCGGCTCTCGGGACGGTTTGCCCCCGGTGATGCGGTTCGGGTGATGAATGCTGACGGAGATGAATTCGCCCGTGGGCTGGTGCGTTATTCGGATACGGAGCTGGCAAGAATCATGGGGAAGACTTCGCCGCATGTCGTTGCGGAACTCGGCCGGCCGGCTCTGGAGGTCATCCACCGGGACGATCTGGTCCTGTTGATCTGAGCGGCTGTACGGCCGTAGCGGGTGCTGCCGGCGGATGGTATGCGGGCCGAGGCGTGGTCGCGTGACGGAGTCTGTCTCCCCGTCGCGTGGATTCTATCGAGCCGCTGTCGCGGTGACCGGCAGGGTGAACAGCAGGATGGAGTGATCGCCATGCTTACACGCGTTGCACGCAGGCGGCGCCGCCAAGCGGTCAGGCGGCCAGGAAGCTGGTGGCGCGTATTGTTGCTCGTGATGCTGGTTGCAGGCGCTAGATACTTCTTTTTCGGTGATGGCAAGCTGGTTCGTTTGCGGCAGCAACGGCGGGAGGTGGAGGAAGCCGGACAACAGCTGGAGCATCTGCGCGCAGAGACAGACAGCCTGCGCCACGTACTCTGGCAGTTGATGAACGATCTGCACTATGTGGAGAAGGTGGCACGCGAGGAGTATGGCATGAGCAAACCTACAGAGCGTGTCTACCGTATACCGCTGGAATCCGACCTGCTGGAGTCCGATTGAGTTGGCGCGCCATATCGTCAAAGTCAGCGCGGTGGTGTTGCGCACACGGCGAATGGGCGAGACCAGCAAACTGGTGACGCTGTACACGGCTGAATACGGCAAGCTCAAGGTTGTCGCCAAAGGAGCGCGCAAGCCGCGCAGCCGGTATGGAGCGGCGCTGGAGTTGTTCAATGAGATCCAGGCGGTCTGCTATCTGCGGGACGGACGCGACCTGCATACCCTCAGCGACGGTGATGCGAGCCTGACGCATCCCAGCCTGTCGAGAGATATGGAACGTCTGGTCTTTGCCAGCGCCGCCTGCGAACTGATCGATAGCGTAACGCTGGAAGGGGAGTCCAATGATCGTCTGTTCCAGTGCCTGACCGGAGTGCTTCGCGGCCTGGAGGAGGTGCGGCAGGCGCAGCTAGAGCCCCTTTTCTGGTATTTTCAGATTCGTGCTGCCAGTGCTCTGGGTTACCGGCCCGAACTCGTTCAATGCGTCTCCTGCCGGCGTCATCCGGATGGTTCCTGGCGCTGGTTCAGTGCTGCGCATGGCGGGGTGGTGTGCTCCAGATGTAACGCCGGTGGCGCCATACGCATGGCCGGTGAGAGTCTGGCATTTCTGGCCCGTCTGCAGGCCATACGCACTTATAAGGCGGATGTGATCCCCTCCCTGCCGCAAGGGGCGGAGGAGATCCGCGACGTGCTGCGGCATTTCCTGGCACACTACGGCGGTGGACGTGGTGGTCTGCGGGCACTGGAGTGTATCGATCGTCTGAACGGCTGCACGCGCGTGCCGGCTGCCTCACATGACAGATTGCCGGCTGAGTCCTGAAGCGCGCCAGCGTGCTGCCGCTCCGGACCTTGTCCGGTTTCCCTGCACTGGTACAGGAGAATGACATGGCTGATGTGATGGAGAAGCTAGTATCACTCTGCAAGCGCAAGGGGTTCGTGTTCCAGAGCTCCGAGATTTACGGTGGACTCAACGGCTGCTGGGACTATGGGCCGCTGGGTGTGGAATTGCTGCGCAACATCAAGGAGCTGTGGTGGCGCGCCATGACCAGCCGGGAGGATATCGAAGGTCTTGACAGCAGCATACTCATGCATCCGCGCGTCTGGGAGGCTTCCGGGCACGTGGAAAATTTCACGGATCCTCTGGTGGACTGTCGCCAGTGCAAGGCGCGTTTCCGCGAGGATCTGCTGACCGATGACCAGCGTACGGCAGGGCAGTGTCCGGTGTGCGGCAAACGCGAGGTGCTCACCGAGCCGCGCGCCTTCAACCTGATGTTCAAGACATTCGTGGGACCGGTCGCCGACGACAGTGCCCGCGTGTTCCTGCGCCCGGAGACGGCCCAGGGTATTTTTGTCAACTTCCTCAATGTCCAGACGGCCATGCGCCAGAAACTGCCTTTCGGAATCGCGCAGGTCGGCAAGGCTTTTCGCAACGAGATCAATACACGCAACTTCCTGTTCCGGACCCGCGAATTCGAGCAGATGGAGATGCAGTTCTTCGTCATGCCCGGAACGGACGCTGAGTGGTTCGCATACTGGCGTCAGGAACGCTGGGACTGGTTTCGTCAGATCGGCCTGCCGGAGAAACGGTTGAGCTGGCACGAGCATCTGGGGGACGAACTGGCTCACTACGCCCGTGCCGCCTTCGACGTGCAGTACGAATTTCCCTTCGGTCCAGGCGAGATCGAAGGCATTCACAACCGTGGCAACTTTGACCTATCCCAGCACGAGAAGGTCTCGGGCAAGGCGCTACGCTATTTCGACGAACAGAGCCGGGCCAAAGTGCTTCCATGCGTCGTGGAAACCTCCATCGGCGCCAGCCGTACGCTGATGGCCTGCCTGGCAGAGGCATATCACGAGGAACAGGTCAAAGGCGAAAACCGGGTCGTCATGCGGTTCCATCCTCGCGTCGCTCCCATCAAGGCGGCGGTGCTGCCGCTGGTCAAGCGAGACGGCATGCCGGACATCGCCCGTCAGATCGCCGCTACCCTGCGTCGCCGATATGCGGTGTTCTACGACGAGGGCGGCGCCATCGGCCGACGTTACCGCCGCATGGACGAGGTGGGAACACCCTTCTGCATCACCGTCGATTCCCAGACTTTGAGCGATGATACAGTTACCGTGCGCGAGCGGGACTCCATGGCGCAGGAACGCGTGGCCGCGGAAGGGCTGGGGGCGTTCCTGGAGGGCCGGATGGATGCCTGGCAGCATCCCGATGAAGCCGCCGCATGAGGCGGAATGCCGGCGCCCGAACCGGAGGAAACACGAAGGGTGGCGGACCTGCAGGGCGCCGGTCCGGCTGGAGCGGGCAATCTTGACCCCATATCCGGGGGATCGTATACTATAGTCTTTGATCTTTAAGGAATGCGAAAGTGGCGGAACTGGCAGACGCGCCAGATTTAGGATCTGGTGCCCGTAAGGGCTTGGGGGTTCGAGTCCCCCCTTTCGCACGGCGTTGACAGCCAGATTGCTGGTATCATGGCAGGTATCTCGGTCTGCTCCGCTTCCTGAGGCCAGGGCCTGGACATCGCCGTCCGCCTCGCAAGCGGAGCAGTTTTTTCTGTTTCTCTGAGAGAGGTCTGTTGGCAGTGAAAACGAACGTAGTGGAAACGAGTCAGTGGGAGCGGGAGCTTCAAGTGGAGGTCGAAGCCGGCCGCATCCAGTCCGAGCTGACCAAAGCCTACCAGGATTACCAGAAACGGGTAGAGATCCCGGGGTTTCGCAAAGGCAAGGTCCCGTTGCGCGTCATCAAGGCACGGTATGGTGACTCCATACATGGCCGGGTGGTCTACGACCTTCTACCGGAACTGCTGGCGGAGGCCACGCGTGAGGCGGGTCTGGTGGCTGCGGTTCCGCCCACCATCGCCGAACTCGACGCGGAGCCGGGTCAGGATCTCAAGTTCACCGCACGCGTCAATGTGTGGCCGGAGATCGACGTCGAGCATTACGAAGACCTGGAGCTTACCCGTCCGGTGCATACGGTCACGGACGAGGAAGTGGACAAGCAACTGGAGCAGCTGCGGCTTCGGCAGGCAACCCAGAAACTGGTCGAGCGCCCGCTGCAGAAAGGCGATGTACTGATCGCTGATCTGCAACGGCTTGATGAGTCCGGTTTACCGATTATCGGGGAGAAATACGAGAATCGCCGGTTCTGGATAGGAGAGGAAGAATCTCCCAGCCCGGAATTCGAAGAGGCTCTCCTGGGTATCACCGCGGGCCAGGAGCGCGATGTCCGCTTCACGTACCGGGAGGATCTGCCGGACCAGTCGCTGGCCGGATCCACGGCCCACTTCAGAGTGACCGCACGAGAGGTCCATGAGCATTTACTGCCTGAGCTTGACGACGAGTTCGCCAAGGATGTGGGCGAACAATTCGACAGCCTTGAGGCCCTGAGAAAACACGTGCGCACCCAGCTGGAGCGGCAATGGGACATGGCCGTGCGAGAGCGGGTCCGCAATCAGCTCATGCAACGGCTGGTTGCAGCCAATCCGTTCGAGTTGCCGGCTAGTCTGGTCCAGCATTATGTCCGTTCCATGCGGGAGCGGCAGCAGCGGATCCGTCAGAATCAGGAAGGGCGGGCTCAGCCTGAAGATACCAGCGAGCCCACGGAGCAAGAGCGGCGACAGGCCGAACAGGGGTTGCGTTCCCTTCTGTTGATGGAAGGGCTGCGCCGTATACTGGACATTCGAGTCGATGATGAGGAGTTCGAAACCTATCTTCAGGAGAGAGCCGAGGTCATTGGCGTCAAGATCGATGATCTCAAGGCCTCCGACCATCTGGAGGATTTCCGGCGCGAGCTTGAGGACAACCGAGTTTTCGATATCCTCGTCCAGAAAGCCAAAATAACCGAAGAAACCGTCTGAGTGCGGAAAGGATGTTCCGGCATGTCGTTTGTACCCATGGTCATCGAGCAGACCGGGCGCGGTGAGCGTTCGTATGATATTTACTCGCGCCTGTTGCGCGATCGAATCGTGTTTCTGGGCACACCAGTGCACGACGTGGTGGCCAACCTGATCATCGCTCAGCTGCTGTTCCTGGCCTCAGAGGATCCCAAGAAAGACATCTCTCTGTACCTGAACACGCCTGGCGGCTCGGTGACCGCAGGCATGGCAATCTATGACACCATGCAGTACATTCCCTGTGATGTCAGCACAATATGCATAGGACAGGCTTTTAGCATGGGCGCCGTACTCCTTGCCGGGGGAACCCGGGGTAAACGGCAGGCATTGCCCAACTCGCGCATCCTGTTGCATCAGCCGCTGGGCGGGATCGGCGGCCAGGCCACGGATGTGGAGATACACGCACGCGAGATTATCAAGATCCGGCAGCAGCTGGACCAGATCCTGGCCGAACACACAGGGCAGAGCCTGGAGCGCGTCCAGCATGACACCGAGCGGGATTTTTTCATCGGGCCGGAAGAAGCCAAAGCCTACGGGTTGATCGATGAGATCATTACCCCTGTGCCGCACGCCCGGGCCCGGGATGCCCGTCAATGAGAGGAGCCGGTACCAGGAAGGGGTGAGAACCGTGCGACGACGTTCCGGCAAAACCGAGCCGCGTTGTTCATTCTGTGGGCGCAGTGCAAGCCAGGTGGAGAAGATAATCACCGGTCCGTCCGTCCATATCTGTAACGAGTGCGTCAAGCTGTGCAACGAAGTCCTGGTGGAGGAAAAGAAGCAGGCGTTGCCGTGGGAAACGGGCGACCTGCCCAAGACCACGGAGATCAAGCAAGTCCTGGACGAGTACGTCATCGGTCAGGAGGAGGCCAAGCGAATACTCGCTGTCGCGGTTTACAACCACTACAAGCGGATTCGCACCAAGGTAAACCTGGATGACGTCGAGCTCGACAAGAGCAACGTCATGCTTATCGGGCCCACCGGAGTTGGCAAGACCGAGCTGGCCAAGACACTGGCCAAGGTCCTCCAGGTTCCCTTTTGCATCGCGGATGCCACCATTCTGACAGAGGCCGGATACGTGGGTGAGGATGTGGAGAACATCCTGGTCGGTTTGCTGCAGGCCGCGGATTACGACCTATCCCGGGCGGAAAAGGGAATACTCTACCTGGACGAGGTGGACAAGATCGCCCGCAAAGGTGCTGCACCATCGGTAGGCCGCGACGTCTCAGGGGAGGGTGTCCAGCAGGCGTTACTCAAGATACTGGAGGGCACCAGCGCCAACATTCCTCCCAAAGGTGGGCGCAAGCACCCTGAACAGCCCATGATCCATCTCAACACACGCAATATCCTCTTCATCTGCGGTGGCGCGTTCGAAGGACTGGAGAAGATCATCAGCCAGCGTGTCGGCCGGCGCACCATGGGCTTCGGCACAACGCCAAGCCAAACCGATAGCCTGGATCTGGGAGAGCTGATCGCCCAGGTCCAGCCCGAGGATCTGCTGGCATACGGCCTGATCCCGGAATTCGTCGGGCGTGTGCCGGTGCTGGCCACACTGAAGGCGCTGTCTGACGAAGACCTGTTCCGCATCCTCACCGAACCCCGTAACGCCATCGTGCATCAATGTCAGCGGTTGTTCGAGATGGACGGCGTCAAGGTATCCTTCACCGAGGGCGCGTTACGGGAAGTCGTGTCGCTCACCGTGAAGAAGGGAACCGGAGCCCGAGGGCTGCGCTCGGTGATGGAGCAAGCCATGATGGAGATCATGTACGACACGCCTTCCCGACAGGATATCACCGAGCTGGAGATCACCGAGGACATGATCAGGGAAGGTGTGCAGCGTTATGAGGACGATGACGGCCTTCACCTGAAACGCGCCTGATCGGAAGCCGGACCGCGGGATTTGGGCATGGAAATCAGCTCCGCAGAATTCGTCGTCGGTGCGGTCGGGCTCAATGACATGCCGGGTGACGGTCTCCCCGAAGTAGCGTTCGCCGGCCGCTCCAACGTGGGCAAGTCTTCGTTGATCAACCGGCTGGCCAAACGCCGCAATCTCGCCCGGACCAGCTCTACTCCGGGCAAGACGCAGCAGCTGAATTACTATCGCATCAACGGTTGCCTGTACCTGGTCGATCTGCCGGGATACGGATTCGTGCATGGAGGGACTGATCTGCGTGCCCGTTTGGGATCGCTGACAGAGCGCTATCTTACCGGGCGGGACACGCTGCAGGCCGTGATCCAGCTCATCGATGCCCGTCGTGGCCCCACGGAGCTGGATCATGTCATGGTTGACTGGCTGCGACAGAGCCAGATCTCTTTCCTACTGGTTTTCACCAAGGTGGACAAGCTGTCTCGTGGCAAGGAAAAACAGATGTTGAGTGCTGTCGAGAGTACGGGCGAACTGGCGGGGACAGAATACGTTACGTTTTCCGCCGTGTCGGGGCGCGGACGCGTGGATGTGCTTAAATGGATACAGCAGGCCGTCCAGCAAGCAGGCGGGACTGGTCATTGAACCGGCAGGCCACCGACTTTGGCCAGGTGCGTGGGGGTGGCGTGGTGGCTCGGGGGCTTCGGTCAAAGTGGCGCCAGCGGAACTGCCGGCACTCCTGTTCTGTGGATGACGATCAACGGCAAGGGAAAGGCGGACAGTGATGAAAGTGTTGATCAGTGACAAACTGGATGCGCGTTGCGTCGAGGTGCTGCAGAAAGATCAGGAGATCGAGGTTGATGTGCGGACCGGGCTGAAGGCAGATGAACTCAAGGACATCATCGGCGACTACGAGGGCCTGATCGTCCGCAGCAGCACCAAGGTCACCGAAGACCTTTTATCTGCGGCGGGCAACCTGCGTGTCATCGGGCGCGCCGGTGCTGGTGTGGACAACATAGACCTCGATGCGGCTACACGGCATGGCATCGTGGTGATGAACACACCCGGGGGTAATTCCGTGTCCACGGCGGAACATAGTTTCGCCATGATGATCGCCATGGCGCGCAATATTCCCCAAGCCAACGCCTCGGTCAAGGCGCACAAGTGGGAGCGCAGTGACTACACCGGAGTCGAGCTTGACGGCAAGACACTGGGGGTGTTGGGGTTGGGGAAAGTCGGCCGGCTGGTGGCTGCCCGGGCTGCCGCCTTCGGCATGAAGGTGCTGGGTTACGATCCTTTCGTCTCGGCCGAAAAGGCCGAGTCGTACGGAGCCAGGTTGAGCGAGCTGGACTCGCTGCTGGAAGCTGCTGACGTGTTGACATTCCACCTGCCCATGAACGAAAAGACGCGCCACATCCTGGACGAGGCGGCGCTGGCCCGGTGCCGTGACGGCGTGTTCGTGGTCAACTGCGCGCGCGGTGGGATCGTGGACGAAGAGGCCCTGTTGCGGGCGCTGGAATCCGGCAAAGTGGCCGGCGCGGCCATCGATGTGTACGAGACCGGTGAGCCGCCGTCGAACTGGGATCTGATCGATCACGATCGTGTGGTCTGCACACCGCATCTCGGTGCGTCAACGCGGGAGGCGCAGGCCAGTGTGGCGCTTCAGGTGGCGGAGCAGGTGGGAGACCTGCTGATGGAGCGCGTCATCCGGAATGCAGTCAATGTGCCATCGGTGGAACCGGAGATGTATCGCAAGATGCAGCCCTTCCTTGATCTGGGCGAACGGCTCGGGCGCATCCAGGCGCAGCTGTTGGACGGCCAGCTCGAGCGCGTGACGGTCGAATACCGCGGCGACGTCAACGAGTATCCCACGGCGCCGCTGACGGCGGCGGTGCTGCGCGGACTGGTGGATACCATGTCCGACGAACCGGTGAATTTCGTCAACGCACCGTTCTTCATGCAGGAGCGCGGGGTACGCGTGGATGAGCTGCGCAGCAGCGAGCATGAGGACTTCGCCAACCTCATCACCGTCATCTGTCAGACCAGCACCAGGCAACGCACCCTGTCCGGCAGTCTCTTCGGCAAGCACCAGCCGCGCCTGGTACGGCTGGACGAGTATACCTTTGACGCGCTGCCTGAAGGGCACATGCTGTTCTACGTCAACCAGGACCGGCCGGGCATCATCGGCCAGATCGGCACCGTGATGGGCGACTACAACATCAACATCGCCCAGATGTATTGCGGCCGGCACGTAGTCGGTGGCGGCGCACTCACCGTCCTCAAAGTGGACAGTGAGATACCGCAGGAGGTCATCAGCCACCTGCTCAGTCAGGACTACATCGCCTGGGCTCGCCAGGTAAGTCTGTAGCGGAAGAGGATATATGCCTGCAACGATCGTACTCGGTGCTCAGTGGGGAGACGAGGGCAAGGCCAAGGTAGTTGACTACCTGACCAGGGATGCTGACATCGTGGCGCGTTTTCAGGGCGGCGCCAATGCCGGCCACACCGTTCAGGTGGGAGACACCCAGTTCATCTTCCATCTGATTCCATCCGGCATCATGCATCCGGGAAAGAGCTGCGTGGTGGGTAATGGCGTCGTGCTGGATCCCGAAGCCGCCATCACCGAGATAGAGGACCTGGCGGCCAAGGGCATCTCGGTGGAAGGACGTTTGTTCATCAGTCAGAATGCCCATGTGGTCATGCCATACCACAAGCTGTTCGATCGCCTCGGTGAAGAACGGCAGGGTACCGACAAGCTCGGAACCACGGGACGCGGGATCGGTCCCGCCTACCGTGACAAGGTCGAACGTACCTGGGGTATTCGGGTCATGGATCTGCTGGACGAACCGCTGCTGCAGACACGGGTCGCTGCCGTCGTCGAGGAGAAGAACCGAGTGCTGACGCGGCTGTATGACCATGCCCCGTTGGACGCGGCTGACATCATCAGAGGTGCGGTGGAGTACGGGCAACGACTGCGCATGTATGTGACAGATACCTCGCAGCTGCTGAACGATGCGCTTTCGGCCGGCAAGAACATCCTTCTGGAAGGGGCTCAAGGCACCCTGTTGGATATCGATCACGGCACCTATCCATTTGTGACTTCATCCAACACTACCGCGGGCGGTGCCTGCACCGGCGCGGGAATCGGCCCCACTCGGATTGACGCTGTGATCGGCGTGACCAAGGCCTACACGACCCGTGTGGGTAATGGCCCCTTCCCCACGGAGTTGACCGGGACCACCGGGGAGCGCATACGCGAGCTGGGTCATGAATACGGCGCCACGACCGGGCGCCCGCGGCGATGCGGCTGGTTCGACGCCGTGATCGTCCGCCTGGCCGCTCGTGTCAACGGACTGACCAGTCTGGCACTCACCCGTCTGGACGTGCTGGATACCGTGGAGAAGCTCAAGGTGTGCATCGCATACCGGCGTGGTGGCGATGTGCTGGAAGAATTTCCGGGTGATCCGCAGGTTCTGGGCGAGTGCCGTCCGGTGTATGAGGAATGGGACGGCTGGTGCACCAGCACCAGGGATGTACGCCGCTATGCGGATCTGCCGCCACAGGCCCGGGACTACGTGGAGCGACTGTCGGCGCTAAGCCGGACACCCGTGCAGATGATCTCTGTGGGGCCTGAACGGGATGCCACGATCATCATGGACTGAACCTTAGCTGTATCCTGCCCATCCTCATTCGTCCGCCGCCCCCGTGCCGCCGTCTGCGTTGCGGCGCCGTTCGAGCAGCAGTTCGCCGCGCACCCGCAGCAGGAAATCCTGGACGGGCGCGGTACGATAATCCGGATAGGTCCACTCGAAGGCAGAGCATCCGCCGCGCCGGAAAAGCAGGGTGACCTCCGCGTACAGACCTCGCGCAATGCAGACCCGGTGCCCCGAGTATTTGGTCGTGGCCAGCACCAGGCTTTCCACCGTCACCAGTCCCGGATCCACGTTGACGCGCCGCCGTACCACGCCATCGCAAGTGCGGCAGGCCAGACGGCGTTCCAGTTCCATGGTCCTGCGTTTGACCGCCGCCAGCCGGTGCGGCTCCAGGCGTTCGGCGAAGCAGACCAGCTGCTTGACCAGACCCGGTCCCATCTCGCGGTGGTAATATGTCGAACAATCAAACGAATACACAGCGCTTGCCAAGGGCACGGAGCCAAACATGGCCTCCAGCCGGCCGCGGCTGCATTCAAGCCCGTTGCCCGAGCCAGCCATGATGGCGCACATCAAGGCGGCGGGTTCGGGAGGCTGCAGATCTATGGGCACACACATGCTCCGGTCAACGATGTGAACGGCAGGGGTACCACAAAAGCAGCGACTACGGGTCCGGTCAGGCAAGTCTTGACACCACTTGCGGCCCTGTTTAGCCTAACTTTTCCTCTCAGCAGGAGAAGACAACATGCGGGTCACGGAACTCGATACTCCAGTTCTGACGGTGGACCAGGATGGGCTGGAGGCCAATCTGAAGCGGTATCACCAATACTTCCGGGAATGCGGCATCGCCCTGCGTCCCCACATCAAGACCCATAAATGTCTGGCTATCGCCCATGCCCAGATAAGGGCGGGAGCCACGGGGATTACCTGCCAGAAACTGAGTGAGGCTGAGGTCATGCTGGCCGGAGGGGTTTGCGCGGATATTCTCATTCCGTACAACATCATGGGAGCCGCCAAGCTGGTACGGTTGGGAACCCTGGCACGGCAGTGCAGCCTCACGGTGGCGGCGGATTCGGAGTACACGGTGGCGGGTCTGGGTTCGGCGGCAAGAGAAGCCGGGGCCTGCGTCGGCGTCGTGATCGAGCTGTACCAGGGACGCACCGGCGTGGAGTCTCCTGCCGCGGCGGTTGCATTGGGGCAACGGATCCAGGCTGAAAAGGGCCTGGAGTTGCGCGGTGTGATGATCATGCCGGCGCCGCCCGGCGTGCGTCCCCTGCTGCAGGAAACGCTGGACCTTTTTGACCGGCAAGGGTTGCCGCATCCCATCGTCAGCGGCGGCAGCACTCCCAGCGCTCTGACCGCCCACGAAATTCCTGAACTGACGGAATATCGCGTCGGTGAGTACTGTGTAGGTGGTGAGAGCCATCTGCGCCGCGGTACGCACACTGTGGAACAATGCGCACTTAGAGTCCTGGCTACGGTGGTGAGCCGGCCTGCTCCGGACCGGGCCGTGCTGGACGGAGGCAGCAAGACATTCAGTGCCAGCATGCTGAAAACGGATGACGGTCCCAGCATGGGGTACATCGTCGAATACCCTGATGCCCGCTTCACCGGTGCCTCTGAGGAGCACGGCCAGGTCGATCTCAGTCGTTCGGTGCGGAAGCCCGTCATCGGCGAACGCGTGCAGGTTCTACCCGTCCATCCGTGTCCGTGCGTCAACGAGCACGATGAGATCGTGGCCGTCCGGCAGGGCCTGGTCCAAGCCCGTTGGCCGGTGCATGCGCGCGGTTGCATTCGTTAAGGGACGGCTAGACGCGACTCGGGAGTGGCCATGTACAAGA
Source organism: Candidatus Latescibacterota bacterium (assembly GCA_007136405.1). Classification (GTDB taxonomy): domain Bacteria; phylum Latescibacterota; class UBA2968; order UBA8231; family UBA8231; genus SLHA01. The sequence goes on along the minus strand of SLHA01000055.1, from coordinate 23,951 downwards.
CGGATACCAAGGATGTCAAGCGCAGAATCCGGACGTTGCTGTGTCATCTGGGCGCACTACAGGGGAGCTATCCCCAGGTGCTGGAGGACGCGGACTATGCCCGGGCGCACCTGCTGGTGTTGCAGCGGGTGCTGCCTCACATGAAATACCTCCTGCGGTTCGCCGCAGACATGATCCCGGTCATCGAGCAGGTGGCCGGTGTGGCCGGGCGCGGCCGGACGCAACTGGGGCATGTCTCGCGCAATCTGCGCAATATCGACGATGTCGCAGAGAATGCCGTCCAGCAGATCCTGACCGGTCTGGAGGAGGTGGAGGCGGAGCTGCGGCGCGCCCAGGACTCCATCCATCAGGGAGACGATACCCCGCAGGCCCTGTCAGCGGCCAGTGACAAGTTGCTCGATCTGTTCAGCGTGTTGCAGTTCCAGGACATTACCTCGCAGCAGATCGAGGCAACGCACGCCTTGCTGTCTCAGCTGCAGAGCGGTCTCCATTCACTGTGCGGTCAACTGGGCATGGAGGCCGAAGATTCGGACATTACGGTGCGGGAGGGGGCTTACGATCCTCACGCAAACTATGATCCAGCCAGTACGGAGCGCATCCAGCAGGCGGTCGATGCTGTCGTGGAGACCGTGCGTCACGCGGCGGACGACGGCGCCAGTATGCGCCGGGCCGCCTCTGCGCAGCCGGACGGTGTGAAGCAGGAGAGGACGGATACCCTGTTGGCAGACGAGTCCTGATCCAGGCTGCGCCGGGTCCGCTGATCTGGATCTTGCCGGCCTGCGGGTGAGGATCTTGTGGCCGGGGGTCAGGTTAGACCCGAAGGTGCTGTCGACGCTACGGCGGACGCTCCAGTTCGGCAAACCAGCTTGCCGCGACCAGCTTGCGAAGGCCCCTGGTGTGCCGTCGACGATATACCGGACGCTCCAGCGCACCGTGTTCAGGGGCGGCGGCAGGGGTGTCCCCCAGGATACGGGTACACACACCGCGTGAGACGGCCGGTGCCAGCGCGGCGGTTGCCATGCCGGCTTAGGCTGCCGCAAAGGCGGGCACATCCACCAGTTCGCCATGCCGGCGTGCGGACTCCCAACCGGCCAGCACAGGTGCCAGCGTAGACAAACCGTCCCGATAATCATTGAGCATCTTGGACGGATCCGCGTTGCGGACGGCTTCGACGAAAACCCGGTCCTGTTCGAACCAGGGATCGAAGTCGTCGGCACGGTAGACTACCTGGCCATTCATCTCGATCCGGTCGTACATCCACAGCCCCAGATAACCCCCCTCGAAAAAAATGAGAAAGGGCGCTTCTTCCGGCGGAGGGGTCGGTGTGGCCGAGGTAAAGGTCATCGTCATGGTCGCCCCGGACGCAAACCGGAAGTTGAACGAACAGGAGAGCGGCTTGTTGTAGGTTGCCGGGTGATGGTAAAACGCCTGCGCGGCGGTGATGTCCAGGCCGGTCATGAAACGGGTGTAGTCGACGGCGTGGACGCCCCAATCGAATGCCGGGCCACCGGCCTTGTCCATCTGGTGGTGCCAGTTGTCGCGTTGCTCCGCGGGTATGTCGGCTTCGCGTTGTGGTAGTGGACGGGGACTCTGGAAACGGGCATGGACGATCTCCCGGTCCGCCAGCAGCCGGCGCGCTTCCTGGAAGAGCGGCCGGTAGCGTTCCCGATAACAGACCGTGCTCAGTACTCCGCCTTCCTGAATCGCCTGGTCTATACGGCGGGCCGTCGCCATGTCCGTGGCCTGGGGTTTCTCACTGAACAGGTGGACGCCGCGAGCCGCGGCCTCCGCCTCGACGTCGGAGCGGGCAAAGGCGGGAACGATCGAGTACAGAATGTCGAGGTCTTCGTGCTGAAGCATGGCGTGGCCGTCGGTGTAGGTGCGGGGCACGGAAAACTCCTTCGCCATGGCCTGGGCTTTGCCGGCGTCTATATCGCACAAGGCCACTATTTGGACACCGGGGAGCTTGAGGAGGTTGGGGATATGGGTGCGTCTGGCGAAGTTTCCGGCGCCGTATACGCCGATTCTCACGGGTCTGTCTATTGGCTGCATCGATTCCTATTCCTTAGGTTTGATGACTTGTATATCGACTTGTCTCATGCTTCTGCCGGTCAGTCCCCGGGTAGGTAACGGGCATCCCGGCACGGATGCTGAAAGCTTCGGGGGATGACTCAACGCAGGAAAAAGAAAAGCGAGAGATCCACCCAACGCCAGGCTTACGGGTTGACGGTTCTGAAGGCAGCGGACCCGCGCATACGCCAGCTCAAGCGAAGGCATGAACCCAGTATACACGGCAATAAATTCTGGGCATCCAGCTGGGCCATCATCGACTATCTCGCCCGTCAGAGACTGCCGGCCAACACCGCGGTGATGGATATCGGGTGTGGCTGGGGGCTGGCAGGCATCTACTGCGCTCGCGAGTTCGCAGCGCGGGTGACCAGCGTGGACGCGGATCCGGCGGTGTTTCCCTTTCTGGACCTGCATGCCCGGATCAACGGGGTGGAGATACGGCAACAGTGCCGCACGTTCCAGGAGGTGCGGCAGACGGATCTGTGCGGGCAGGATGTGGTACTCGGGGCGGATGTCTGTTTCTGGGATGAGTTGATCGCGCCGCTGTACGAGCTGATGGAGCGTGGCCTGGCGGCGGGAGTCCAGCAGATCATTCTGGCTGATCCGGGGCGGCCGCCGTTCATGAATCTGGCTGAGCGCTGCGTTCGGGATCTAGGTGGCGAAGTCAAGAACTGGGACGTGGAGGCGCCGGTGAAGGCCAGAGCCTGCTTACTCATCGTTGGCGCGTTGCCGCAATAGACGACACCAGAAAACGGTGCAATACCGGGGTGCGGCAACTGCTGCCACGGCTTCGGCACCGATTCAGCGGGAGGGACGGGCATGAGTGCGCAAGAACAGATCAGCAGACAGACCGTACTGCATGAATGGCACGTCAGCGCAGGCGCCAGCATGCATGAGTTCGGTGGTTTTGACATGCCGATTCACTACCAGACCATCATGGCTGAACACCTGGGCACACGTGCTCATGCCGGTCTGTTCGATATCAGCCATATGGGAAGATTCTGGGTCCGTGGGGCGCAGGCCGTGCCGTTCCTGCGACGGGCGTTGACCAACGATGCTGCCCACCTGTCCGAACCAGGCTGGTCGCACTACACCATACTGGCTGACGAAAACGGCTGCGCCCTGGACGACACCTTCTTATACCGGGTTGACCGGGAGGACTATCTGCTGGTGGTCAACGGAGCCAACCATGGGCGCGATTGGGCCTGGTTGCAGGAGCTGGCGCAGGAGTTTCCCGGTCTCCAGCTGGAGGACCGTAGCCAGGAGCTGGCCATGCTGGCATTACAGGGTCCGGCAGCCATGCGGGTTCTGAACGCGGTGGTGGCCCAGTCCGGGGCCAGTCCGATCGTATTGTCGGAACGCAATGCGGTGGGACGTGTGCGGTTGGACGGCGCCGATGTGATCGTGGCGCGCACGGGTTACACCGGAGAACCCGTCAGTCTGGAGCTGTTTCCGGCCACGTCCAGGACGGTGGATCTGTGGGAACGCATCCTGGAGGCCGGCCGCGAGGAATCCGTTCTGCCGGTGGGTCTCGGAGCGCGCGACACGTTACGCCTGGAGGCCGGGCTGCCTCTGTACGGTCACGAACTGGGTGAAGGACCTGACGGTCAGCCGATACCCATCATGGCGCTGCTGAGTATGGCCTCCCGCGCGGTGAATTTCGCAGACCCCGGGAGGCAGTTCGTGGGGCGGGAGGCGCTTGCCCGGCAACTCGTCGAAGTGGACAACCGGGGGCGGTCTGCGCCCGAGGGCACGGATGCCGGCCAACGCCGGGTCCCTTACCTGGTGCGGCGTCTGGCTGTTCTGGACAAGCGCAAAGACCGTCCAGGCAACAACCCGGTACGCCAGGGACATCGCCTGCTCGTGGATGAGCAGGCCGCCGGCTGGGTCACCAGCGGGACCGTGGTGCCTTGCTGGAGGCACGCACCCGGGACGGATTCACCGGCCGAATCCATCCGCCGCGCCATCGCCCTGGCTTACGTCCGTGCCGACCTGCGCGTGCGGCGCCCGGGTACACCGGTATCGGTGGACAAGGGTCGAGGTCGGCCGCTGCCGGCCTTGCTGGTGCGGACCAATCTGCGCGTCTGCGGCGACCACACCCGGGCCGTGTTGTATCCTGGTGCGCGGCTTGCCTGACTTAACCGCACGGCCGCGGGTACAGTGGCCCTGAATCAGGCGCCCTGCCGGCCAGGTCGTTGCCTGCCGTCAGGCGCCCTGCAGGTCACCAGATCACGTTGCGCCAATAGTTCAGGCGGTATACCGATGCCTTACCTGCGCCGCCGTGTTCAGGTTCTGTATCGATGAGGCGTACGCTTCTGATCGCTCAGACAGTACACGGAAAACCGTTCCATACACTGCAGGTACGTCTGGGCCGTTTCCTGGCAACCGCTACCGGCAAGTGGTGCCTGCATGTGTTCAACGTGGTGTTCACCGTGGGGCTGGTGGCCTATCTGGCGCTGCAGCTCAGCCGGATCGGCTGGTCTCAGGTACTGGGATCCGTTCCCACCAAGCCATGGTTCTACCTTGCTTTCGGCGCTTTCTATTTCACCGTGCCGCTGTACGAAGGACTGGCATTACGCTTGCTTTGGCAGTGCCCGTTGCGGCGCAGCTTTCCGGCTCTGATGAAAAAGCGGGTGTATAGTCGCCAGCTGCTGGACTATTCCGGTGAGGCATATCTGTACTGGTGGTCGAAGAACAACATAGACCGGCCGGCGCGCGAACTGGTGCATAGCCTCAAGGACAACATCATCATATCATCGACCATGTCCGCGCTGGTGGCCGTGGCCGCCATGCTGGGCCTGCTCCTGGGCGGGTACGTGGTGCTTCCCGCCGGTCTGCAATACAGGGCCACCTACCTGATTGCCGTTGCGACGGGCCTGGTGGTCCTTCTGGCGCTGACCGTAAAATTCCGTCGACGCATATTCTGGCTGCCGCGTCGTACCATGGCCATGCTGGCCGGCATTCACGCCGCCCGCCTGGTGTCCCTGCTCGTGTTGCAACTGCTCATGTGGACCACGGTGGACGCTTCTGTGCCGCTGAGTTCGTGGCTATCGCTGCTCTCAGTGGAGTTGATCATCGCCCGGATTCCTTTTCTGCCGAATCGCGACCTGGTGCTTCTGGGTACGGGCATGCAGATGGCTGTCGCAATCCAGGTGGAACTGCAGGTGCTGGCTGGAATGCTTCTGGCCGCCAGTGTGCTGGAGAAAGGACTCAATCTGCTCTTCTTCGGCTTGTTCACGGCTGTGAGCTGGCCTGTATCCAGAGCCGGCCGGGTGGAGCGTCACGGCACGGAACTGCTTGCCGCCGATTGACCGGCGCGCTTTGATAGCACCACCTGCGGCTGCAGGCTGTCCGCGGGCCTGCCTGCAGCCGGAACAACCACCAGCCGCTTTTCCCTTCCGCGGGCCACCCGCCCCAACGCAGTCCGCGGGCCACCCGCCCCAACGCAGTCCGCGGGCCACCCGGCCCAACGCAGTCCGCGGGCCACCCGGCCCAACGCAGTCCGCGGGCCACCCGGCCCAACGCAGTCCGCGAGCCACCCGCCCCAACGCAGTCCGCGGGCCACCCGGCCCAACGCATTCAGCGGCTTCGGTTGGCCGATGCTCCATAGGACTTCCCTGAAAATGCCGCGCGCACGGCCGCGGCATTGCCAGCCTGCCGCAAGGCGGCCATTCTGTCCGCTTCCTCCTGTTGCAAATGCTGGACATTATGTAGGACCTTGTCCAGCTTGTCAGCGGGAAATTTGCAGGCGCCGTTCTCGTCCATGTGGACGATTTCACCAGGACTGACATCCATACCGGCTACGGACACCGGCACGTTGACGGCGCGCACGGCCATGGGACCGTGTCCGGGGGTTATGCCCGTGAGCAGGTACTGGAAACGCATGGGGCGGATCTCGTCGATATCGCGGGACGGGCCGTTGGAGATGCAACCCAGGCATCCCACCGCCTGCATGGCGGTAGTCATGTTGCCACCGGCCAACCCGGCCTTGTTGCTGTACTCGGCGGGAAACCGTTGCTCCAGGACGAGTATGGTGGGTTTGGTTGACGCGTCCAGGGCGTCGATCACATCCATGAAGGTCAACTGATCGAAAGTGGGATCCGGCAGACCGTAGACGCAGGTGACCGCGTGGCCGGCCACAGGGCCCAGCTCCGGGTACATGCAACGCAGCGACTGGTCGGTGTACCAGTTTTCGCTCCAGGGGTGATAGAGGCTCAGGCACAGCGGGTGGCCCGGGTACGTGGCTACCACGTTGGTGATGGATGGCGTGTCGAATTGCTTCAGTTCGCTGAGTAGCTGTTCGGAGGACATGGTCATTGCTCCATAGGGAGGTTGTGGTCGGACAACAGGGATGTGGCGATGTCAGCGCGGCTTGTGGTCTCCGCTGCGCGGCGCCGTCATGCCGAGTGCTGCCGGGGGTACCGTGGGCGCTGTGTCACGATCCATCCGGAACGAGCGCCGGGCGGTGCAGTGGCGACCGCCGGGCGCCGCAGTGACGGGCGTCGGGTGCCGTGCCGGGGGGTTGACCAAAGGCCCCTTCGAACGGGATCAGGGTTTGATGCGATCGGCGATCAACAATGCCATCTCAAGAGCCTGCTCGTAGTTGAGCCTTGGATCCACCAGGCTGCGATACGCCTGGGACAAACCCTGGGCACCCAGACCACGAGCGCCGCCAATGCATTCGGTCACGTCCTCACCGCTGAGTTCGAAGTGGACGCCACCGAGCCACGTGCCCAACCGGCGGTGAATGGCAAAGGCACGGTCCAGTTCGCCCAGTATGTTGTCGAAGCGGCGGGTCTTCACGCCGGTCTCCGTGAGTTCGGCATTGCCGTGCATGGGATCACAGCACCATAGAACGATGCGCTCAGCTTGTTGCACGGCCTCGATCAGCGGCGGCAGACAGGCGTCGATACGGTCTACGCCGAAGCGGTGGATGAGCGTCAGGCGGCCGGGTTCATTGGCAGGATTGAGCTTTTCGATCAGGTGCAGCAGCTCCCGGGGAGTGATCGATGGGCCCAGTTTGACGCCGATCGGATTGGCGATGCCGCGAAAGTACTCCACGTGCGCGCCGTCCAGCATTCGTGTGCGATCCCCGATCCACGGGAAGTGCGTGCTGAGATTGTAGAATCCGGGGCGTCGGGGCACCTGCCGGGTCTGAGCTTGTTCGTACCAGAGCAGCAGACCTTCATGACTGGTGTAGAACGCCGCCGTTCCGAGTTCGGAGATCGACTCTCCCAGAATGGTCTCAACGAATTCTATGGCGTCCAGTATGCGCGCTACCGTGCCCTGGTAACGGCCTTCCTGAGGTGTGTTAGACGCGAATCTCAGATTCCACTGCTGTGGATGGTGCAGGTCGGCGAAGCCGCCGGTGCCGAGGGCGCGGATGAAGTTGATCGTCAGCGCAGCCTTGCCGTACCCGCGTATCAAGCGTTCAGGATCCGGAGTGCGAACCTGGGGCAGGAACTCGGCGCCGTTGATGAGGTCGCCGCGGAATGCGGGCAGCGACACTCCGTCCCGGATTTCCGTATCCGAAGACCGCGGTTTGGCGTACTGGCCGCCGAACCGGCCCAGGCGGATTACCTGGCGACGACTGCCGTGCACCAGGATCAGAGCCATCTGCAGCAGGATCTTCAGCTTGCTGACGATGATGTCCGAAGTGCACTCGTCGAAGCGCTCACAGCAGTCTCCGCCCTGAAGCACGAACTTCTCACCGCGCGAGGCGGCGGCCAGCTGTGACTTGAGGTCTTCGACCTCCCAGCTGGTCACCAGCGGGGGCAGTTGGGCAAGATTGGCCAGCACGGACTGCAGTGCCTCGGAATCCGGGTATTCCGGTTGTTGGGCGGCGGGCCGCTGTTGCCATGAGGCAGGAGTCCATACGGTATCCATGGGGTCTCAATACACCTCCGGAGCGTGTCGGTGTCAAGTGCCGGAACGGGCCATGGCCATTCTCTGATCAAGTTGCGGGCAGTGTGGCAGACATGTCGCGGCCGTAACGTCTGCCGCGTCGTGCGCGGGTGCTGCGGCCGCCCCTCCCCGGGTCGCGGTCAGAAACGGGGAGGGGTGCTGCATCCTGCCACAGCCTCCACAGAGGCTGTGGGTGCGGGAAGTTGCCTGAGCCGGTACGAGATCCATAAATAGGCCAGTGCGGAGGTGGTGATAGAGGCCACGAGCATGGCCACCCAGACCGAACTCACCCCCAGACCCAACACGTAAACGAAGACGAAGGCCAGCAGGCCACTGACCAGGATCACGCGCATGGAGGTGAGCAGCAGACCCGGCATACCTTCGCCGATGCCCTGAAAAACGCGGCCACTGATGATCCCAACGGCAGTGAAGGGATAGGCGAAAACCATGATCCGGATAAAGCCCACCGCGGTCTCGATGATCACCGGATCCCGGGTGAAGATGGCGAAGATCCAGGGAGCGAAGGCGAAGAAGAGACCGCCCAGTACCAAGGCGAAAATCTGTCCACGTATGATGACATAGCTGAGGATGATGCGGATCAGATCGTTACGCCCGGCACCCATGAACATGCCGGACAGCGTCACCATACTGGAGGCCAGGGCCATCATAGGTAGAAAGAAGATGCTGTTCACCCGTTCTCCGACACCCAACGCGGCCACAGCTTCGTTACCAAAGGTGGACACGATACGATTGAAGAACATGCTGCCACTGGACATGATCACCATGGAGGCCGACGCTGGAACACCGATGCGCAATACGCGGGCGATGATCCGGCCGGAGAACGAGAATGCAGCAGGATGCAGGTCCAGATAGCCGCCGCGGCGGACGAAGAAATGGTAAAGGAAGCAGCACAGAACCACCGCCTGGCTGATGATGGTGGCCATCGCGGCGCCGGCTATGCCCATCCCGGCGGTGAAGATGAGCAGGGGATCCAGGACCAGGTTGAGCACGGTTCCGATGATCTGAAAAACGATGGGCGTGCGGGTATCTCCCTCACCCGTCATGATCGACCGGAACTGGACGTTCAGGATCATGAAGACGAAGCCCATGGCGATGATTCGGAAGTAATCCAGCGCCAGCGCCAGAACCGGAGGACTGGCTCCGAGTAGTTGAAACAGTTGCCGTTTGTAGAGCAGACCCACGCTTGGAATCACCACGCCGAGGACGATGCCCATGAGCAGGGCGTGCTCGGCCGTGTTGTCGGCGCCACGCTTGTCGCCGGCGCCCATGAATTGGGAGATGACCGCGGTAACACCGGTGCCCAGACCGAAGGTGAGGCCAATAGAGAAGAATACCAGCGGCATGTTGAACGTGAGGGCGGCAAGCGCTTCCCCCCCTAGCCATCCGATGTACACCATGTCGACAAAGCTGTACAGCGTCTGCACCGCCATGCCGACCATGATCGGCACGGACAGCGTCCAGACAGCGCGCTTCGGTCGAGAGACGAAATCATCGACGCGCTGGGAACGTCCTGGTATCTCTGTGGCAGGCAAGCCGATCTCTCCGGGAGCAGGGGTTCAGGCCGATTGCGCCCGCAGATGGTCGGTTAACGGGCGTTGCTGTCAGGGCTGGTGGTCAACAAGCAGCGCACGCATGGTACAGCGCTGACCCGGTTCCGCCTGCACGTCGCGATGCGGCACAGGCATTGCCCTGAGACGCCGGTATGCGCTATTCTTGTGCTGTGGGGCCGGGTGGCCGTATGCCGCTGTGGTGAACAGCCGCGGTCGGCCGGCCTGTTAATGGTACGAAGCGGAGGGTACCGGGTCCATGGGGTGGCGACGGTTTGTGGCCCCCTATGGCAGCGCCTGCCGCACTATACGTCTTGTTCGCGACCCGGAATTCGCCTGCCGCGGGGGCACTCTGAGGCTGACTCACGGGCTGGAGGAGATATGAACCGTTTGAGACTGGGCTTCCTGGCTTCACACGGCGGATCCAACATGCAGGCCATCATCGATGCCTGCAGGCATGGCACACTGTATGCTGAGCCGTGTGTGTTGATCAGCAATAATTCACGCTCCGGCGCCATGGAGCGCGCTGCTCGTGAAGGAATTCCGGCACGACATCTGAGCTCGGTAACGCATCCTGAACCGGAGGCGCTGGACCGGGCCATCATGGAGACCCTGCAGCACTATGGAGCGGAGATCATCTGTCTGGCCGGATACATGCGCAAACTGGGCCCGCAGACCTTGAACGCTTATAAAAACAGAGTGCTCAACATACATCCAGCGTTGTTGCCCCGGTTCGGCGGGCAGGGGTTCTATGGCGAGCGGGTTCACGCGGCGGTGCTGGCTGCCGGTGAGCGGAAGAGCGGCCCCACCGTGCATCTGGTCGACGCGCACTATGATCAAGGCCCGATAGTGGCACAACGTCGTGTTCCGGTGTATACGGGAGACACGGTGGAGACGCTGGCAGCGCGCGTTCTGGAGGAGGAACACCGGATCTATCCGGAGACACTGCAACGTATCGCCACGGGAGAGCTGGACCTTGACGCCCTGGCTGCGGCTGACCGCACCCAGAGTCACGGAAATGCCCCTTACAACCCTGAAGATTGAGGCCTATGCATATCCATAATGTCGACCTGCACTATCACGCCGGCCAGGAACGGGCCGAGGGAGTCAGCCTGTCGGATCATCTGCAGCATGCGCGCCTGACCGGGCGCAGGTTGATCGGGATCACGGATCATCTGGGACTGTATCTGAATGCGCGGAAGCCAGGCCGGCACTATGAGGCCAGCGTGGATGGACTGCGCGCCTACCGGGCGGAACTCGATGCCCTTAAACCTGAATTTCCGGACCTGAAGCTGTATTTTGCCCCGGAAATCGGTCCAGGCCAGGATCTGGATGCCATGCCGGATTCCGTCGTTTCTATGTCGGATTTCTTCATCGGCGAAGTGGCTTTTCCCGGGATGGACGCGGCAGAAAACACGGACGCGCTGATCGAGCGTCTGGTGGCATACCGGATGTTTTCCGACGCCACGAACCGTGAGATCTTCCTGGCCCATCCGTTCCGCAGTGCCGTCAACCTGCGGTTGATCAAACGCGATGCCGAGCCGTGGGTTTCCGCTATGGAGCCCCGCTGGGATGGGGATTTCACCGTCGAGGAGATTGGCGCTTTTTATATGCTGGATCTGGACGCCATCGCCGCGGCGGCGGTGCAGCATGGCATCCCATTGGAGGTCAACGGCAATACCCAGTACCGCATCCGCTGCAGCAATATACCCGCACCTTTGCAGATGCTGTGGAGAGCCTGTGCCTATTTCCGTGACCGCGGTGTGGAACTGGTGCCCGGCAGTGACCAGCACGGTTTCACGGCGGGAATCGGCCGTGTGGGCGGGGGAGTGCCTGCTGACTGCTTCAATGCCTTGCATCTCACGGTCGATCACATCGGTATCCTGCAACGTCTGCGGAACGGGCGGCACGGGATGTGACCGTCCACTCGGACGCCTGGCGCTCTTCATGGCCCGATGTCATCGTCGACGCTTGATGCTCACGATCACACCGGGTGGTTGGGGCCGTACCGCAGATTCCAGAATGAAACGGTTGTCCAGTAAGCCGTGAAGCGGGATCTGCACAACCTGGGAGCAGGACGATGCCGGTACATCCTCAAGCAGCCGACTACGGCCCGGTGCGGGTCGTCATGCCCGCACCCTCCGATCCGCGTTATGCCCACCTTGGCTGGCCCAAGATGGTCCTGGCCCGGGACGGAAGCGTATACCTGGCGTATCTGACCGCTAGCGGGCACACGTGGGGTGGCTGCCCGGCGGTGGGCCGTTCGAGCGATGGCGGACGCAGTTTCAGTACGCCTGTGGTGTTGGCTGACTACTATCCCGGTGAGACCTACGTCCACTCGGGGAATCTGGCCATCGGCGAAGCCGAAGACGGCTCGATCGTCATACTGGCCATGGCGATGACTGAGGGTAGCCGGCGCAGCGACATTTTCGGCTGGCGCCAGGTAGGGGCAGGCTCCGGATGGGATCCGGTCGACACCCGCAGTCTGACCGGAAGCGTGTACGGCAATCTCGTCCACCTGCCCGGCCATGGCCTGGCTGTGACCGGGCACTGCCGTGAGGGTGCGGCTCTGGGGCGCTCCGGGCTCTGGCTGGCGTTATCGCGTGATTGTGGCCGGAGCTGGAGCGAGCCGTGGTTGATCACCGGGGAGCCGTTGGTCGAACCGGCTTTCTGCCTGGCGCAGGGCAGAATAATCGGGCTGGCCAAGGGCAGAACCGTGAACGGCTACCGGCAATTCGTTTCGGATGACGCAGGCGTCACCTGGCAGGCGGGTGACAGTGGAATCGGTGCACGTGTCAACATGACTTCGCCGTCCGTGTTCACGGATCCCGGCCACCCATCCCGGTTGTTCGCTTTCGAGACGCAACGTCAGCAGCTTCTGCAGCCGGACAGCGAGCTGCCCGGATATATCGCTCTGTGGACCGCGGAGGCGACAGCGCTGCACTGGAACCGAGTGGGTACGGTGGCTACCTTCCATACCGGCGAGAGCCCGCCCGACGGCGCCGAGCGTCCGGACTACGGCTATCCCTGGATGGTGCAGACCGCGGTGGATACCTGGTTCTGCGTGTTCTACTGCGGCCGCAATACGGGGTCCAACCCGCTTTGGGGTCTGGAGTTGCACCTGTAAGCGGGACCTGACCGCCCGGAAAGCCGTGGTCCGCGCTGGCGGCTGGTAGAGATCCGTTACGCTTCCCTGATGGGCCGATTACGCCCTGCGGATGGTACCGTCGCGGTACCGCAGGGCTCTGCCGCCGAAAATGCGGTCTTCCGGAATGGGGAAGCGGGCTGCGAGATCCGCGTCGATATCGATCCCCAGTCCCGGTTTGTCGTTTACGTGCATGTAGCCATTGTCAAAGGTGGGGCACCCGGGAAAGATGTCCTCCTCCTCCGGGGTAAATCTGACCCGCTCCTGGATACCGAAATTCCATATAGCCAGATCGAGATGCGCATTGGCGGCATGGCCGACGGGTGACAGGTCCGCAGGGCCGTGCCAAGCCGTGCGGACCCCGAACAACTCGCCCAGGGCCGCGACCTTGCGCGCGGCGGTAAGGCCGCCGATATACGGAATGTGACAGCGGATAAAATCGATCATTCGGCCGGTGATCAGGTCATAATACTCGCTGGGATTGACAAACTTTTCACCGTACGCGATCGGAATGCTGGTCTGCTGACGCAGCAGATGGACGTACTGCCGGTCTTCGATACAGAATGGATCCTCGATGAAAAACGGGCGGTACGGTTCCAGACGCTTGATCACGTTGATCGCATCGATGGGGTGAATGCGGGTGTAGATCATGTCGTGCAGCAACTGGACCTTCTCACCGAACACCTGACGTATATGCTCGAACATCCTGGGCAGAGTGACTACATACTCCACCGGGTCCTTGTAACGGTCCTCGGGAGAGGCGAATTCTGCCCGGTGGAAATCCGCCTGTTCCACCTCCGGACCATAGGTAGAGAGTTCGATGCGTATGTGCCGGTAACCTTCTTCGATGTAGCGCTGCACCCTGTCTTCCAGCTCCTTGAAATCCCGACCGCTCGCATGAGCGTAGGTGTCGACGGCAAACCGGCACTTGCCGCCCAGAAGGTCGTACAGGGGGACGCCCAGACGCTTGCCCTTGATATCCCACAGCGCCTGATCCAGGCCGCTCAGGGCACAGTTGATGATGGGGCCGTTGCGGGTGTTGGTGCTCCGGTATACCAGCTGCCAGACATCCTCGATGGAATCCGCGCTCCGGCCCTGCACGATGGCGTTGAGGTAATGATCCACACTGGCGGCCACGGCCAGTGGGCGAAAGGTGTGCGAGGCGCATCCGAGACCGTACAGGCCGGGTTCGCTGGTCTCTACCTTGACGATCACGAGCGAAGGGTAGGGACTCCTTCTGGGTGCACAGCAGATCGACTTCACATTCGTGATCGTCAAAGGGGGCAGGCCTGCGGTTGGGTGATTGGGGTTCGCAGCATCGTTTACCTGGTTATTCGCGCTGGATCCGGGGGTGTGATCAGGGTTCACCGGCACACGATCATGCATTTCGTTCTCCAGTCGACGTTTTACGTGGTGAGCGGCCTTGTAGTAACGGGGCGACCGAATAGTCGAGTCATCCGCGGAGCATGCGCACCACGAACAAGGCTGTCCAGGCCATGAAGGCGGCGATCAGTGGTGCAGCCATCCAGGCCATAATGACACCGCCAAGGCGTTGATAATTGATGGTGTGGGCGCCCTTGATGATGCCGATGCCGATCAACGAACCGACAACGGCCTGGGATGTTGACACCGGCACGCCGATCAGGGCATAGATGTGTACAGTGACTGCATGAGCCAGCACCACTACAAAGGCCGTAAACGAGTCCAGCGGTACGATGCCGGTACCGATGGTCATCATCACGGGTTTACTGTAGGTCAGGATGCCGAACGCTATGGCCAGCCCTCCATAGGCGGCAGCCTGCCGTGTGGTCAGCATCCCGTCTCCGACGAATACCGCCGAGACGCTGGCCACATTGTTGGCGCCCAGCGCATAGGCGCCGTAACATCCGCTGACGATCAGCAATACCGTGATGGTGGGATCATAGGTAAACAAGGATGGAGACCACCGGCGGAGCAATGATCGAAAGGCATAGTAGAATAGAAAGGTGAAGAATATGCCTCCCACCGGCGTGCCCAACCAGCAGGCCACCACCTTTCCCAGCCCACCGTAGTCGACCTGACCGCGCAACAGATCAGCACCGACTATGGCTCCCACTACAGCCTGGGAGGCCGAAACAGGCATCTTCAGCAGGCTCATAAAGGTGACGGTACCCGCAGCGGCGTACGACACCACGATGGCTCGGGTACGAGCCCGCTCCCGCTGCAGCCTGAGATCACTTTCGGACAGGAGGTCGGCAGCCGCCCCGGTGTCCCGGCGCAGATCCTGGCTCAAGGTGTGGATCCCTGCTTCTCCCTGCAGGATGGCGCCCAGGACCACGAACAATGCAGCCAGAACGACCGCTGTCCGGTAACCGACCATGCGCGAACTGACCGCGGTGCCGAACACGTTGGCGGAGTCATTGGTGCCCAGGCTCCAGCCGAGAAACAGCCCACCCAGATAGTGTGCCAGGCTGATCATACGAGCCCCGACCTCTGGTTCTCAGGAGCCACACCGCCAGGAAAACCAAGGTCAAAGGCTCGGTGGGCTGCGTGGACAGCTCTGGTGCATCGATCAGCGTTCGTCGCTGAATGCGTCACTACGTCCGTCACCACGATGGAAACGGCCAGGCGACCAGGTGCAGTTGCGACCAATATCGGGCTTCCCTCCCTGTGGTGGTTGTCTAAAGTGGCATGCGCCATCAAGGCGCCTGTCAGGTCAGATGTGGCGCTTGATCTTCAGGATCATCACCCGGTCCATGGCTCTTTCGCACATATCGATCAGTGAACCACACTTTTCCACGATGTCCCGTTGAAGCAACTTTTCACCAACAGGTGCATCTGTCGCGAAAATTCTGCTGATCATGTCGCGCTCGAGCCTGTCGCCCAGGCTCTCGTCGTTGTCTATTTTGCGGGCCAGGTCCTGGATGCTCCCTGTGGACATGCCAAGGCAGCTGCGCGTTGCCTGTACGAGCCAGTCGAACGATTCGCGGGTGAGACGAAGCAGTTCGATAAATTCCTTGTCAAAAGCATCAGGCGGTCGTGTCCGCTGCGCGCTGAACATGATGGTGATGCGGCGGCCTTTGGACGGTACCTGATCGATGACCTCGATAATGGTCAGTATATCCTCGCGGGTTTCGGGCAGTAATGATTTCGAATACGCTTCCATCTTGATCTGACGGAGCATATCGTCAGCATTGGATTCGCTTTGCTTGGTTTTCTGGACCAGAACCTCAAAACGACGGTCGAATCCGTTTTTCAGCAGATAACCGAACGTATCCGAGTACAAATCCATCGTTTCCGATGCGACGTTGAGATATTGGTCAAGCATAGCCATCAACTGCTTGTTCTTTCCGAAAGCAAACATAGGGATTTCCGTTCTTCCGATTTCAGATCAACGATACCGGAACTGAGTCCGTGCACCATGGCCGTTGATTCATGGCGGTCTTTACTTGCTGTCCATGACAAACACTCCGTCCCAGTCATCACCGGGGGGAGTTTGGCGCATTGCTGCACATCGTTCGATCATGACCAGGGAAGGGTTGGTCTTGACACCCGGCATATCCTGGCTCAGCGGTTCCAGACGAGCCGATTGCCGGAAGTGTTCAGCGGCCTTTTCCCAACGTTGATGGCGGTATTCAGCCATCGCCGTTTCATAGAGGTCAATGCACTCCAGGGTGGAACGATCGACGTGGGTTCGAAGCCCGACAATCTCGTGTATATCCACCGGCTGCGTTCGTCCCATCACCACGACACGATCGAGGTACCGGAAAACGCAGTCATCGCCATATCGTTGGGCTTCCCTGCACGTGCGTTCGGTAACCATGGTGTAGACACCATAGGTCTTGGCTCCGCTTTCGCACCGTGCCGCCAGGTTTACGTCGTCGCCCATCATGGTGTAGTTGAAGCGAATGGAAGATCCCATGTTGCCGGTGACCATGGTACCTGTATTGATCCCGATCCGCGTGCGCATTTCCCCAACGATGGATGGCCATCGGTTTTCGACGATGCTCCATTTGCGCCGGAGTTCGTTCTGTTTGAGGATCATGCGCTGGGATGCCACACAAGCTCGCAGGGCATGATCGGCAAGGGCGATGGGTGCACCGAAAAAGGCGACGATGGCATCGCCGATGTACTTGTCCAGCGTACCCTGTTCCTCGGTTATGATGGTGGTCATCTCGGTTAGATATTCATTGATCAATTCGACCAGCCGGACCGGTTCCAGTTGTTCGGAGAAGGCGGAAAAAGACTGGATATCGGAGAAAAACGCGGATATGTACGCTTCTTCACCGCCCAGTCGAGGCTCTTCTCCGCTCTCGATCATCATGTTTACGAGTTCGGGTGATACATAAGAACCAAACAGACTTCGGACCCGGCGCTTTTCCATCTGCTCGGTAACGAAGCTGTACGTGGATGACGTGGCGTATCCGAGCAACAATGGCACCATGGGTAACACGAGTTCCATACGTATATCGCGGTAACTGAACAACCACTGCACGGTGCCTGTGAGGCTTACTGACAAGAGGACCAGTCCTGCAAATCCTGCCAACACGCCTTTATATATGGTGACGGTGCTGATCAGGACAACCGGTGCTACTACCGCAGCAAGCCGAAGAACAGGTGCAAGTGGGCGAATGTAGTGCTCGCTGAGGATGGTCTGTATGGCATTGGCGTGAATCTCATATCCCGGTAACTGGGGCGAAAACGGGGTGGGATGAAAGTCCTGCAACTCCGGCATGGTGGCGCCGACGATGACGATCTTCCCCTCCAGATCTCCGGTATGCAGCAGTCCGTAACCGGGATCGTCGAAATCTCCGTACTGCTTGTCGTCAGGATGCTCAATACCAAAAAACTCGCGGTCGCTATTCAGTACGATGGAGCCATCATCGATAATCTGTTCGTAACTGTACTCCGTAAACGTCGCCGGACCACCGTGATAGTTGATCAGCATGTTATGGTGATCGAATTTGGGTACCCGGGTGAAACCCAGTTCGTAATGTGTCGGAGTCTCCGCTATGACCAATGAATCCAGATCGAGGTAGCGCCGCACCAGTTCCAGACCGAAAGCGTGATGGCGCTGGCCCAGGTGCTCCACGAACGGCCGGTACCGGCGCACGAAACCGTCTTCGTCAAGAGGATTGGAGATGATGCCCCATGGATTGGGGTTGGAGGCCTGCAGTTCGCGATAGGGCGTGAGGCGGCGTACCATATGCGACGTGCCGCCTCTCCTTTCGGCGCGGATGTCACCCGCCAGAACAACGTTGCCATGGCGCTCGATAGCGCGGGCGAACAGGCTGTCATTCGCCGCGCTGTAGTCATCCGGCTGGATGAAAGTGACATCGAAACCGATGACACGGGCTCCGGCGGCATTCAGATTGTCGACCAGGCGGGCATGGTAGTTTCGGGGCCAGGGCCACGATTCCGCTATTTCGTAGTCCGCCTGATCGCTGATCGCGACGAGCACAACCGGTGATTCGCGGACCGTCAGCGGCCCGCGCCATTCGAAGAGCCAGTCCGTGATGCGCAGTTCCAGGGTGCGAAACGGCATGGTGCGGGACACCAGCATACCTGCCAACAGTGCAACACAGGCACACAGCAGTGCGATGCTCCATCTTGAATGGGACGGACGCCTGGTTGGCATCTAGGCGACTACAGGCGTGCGTGACAGGTGAAGTTCAAGATAGGACGGCGGGGCTGCTGTACGTGGCTCAGAAATCGTACACATAGCGCAATTGAAAGAGATGGTGATTGGGGAGACTGAGGCGGGTATACCGGTCCGCCAGGCGGATATAACTACCTGACACATGAACCGTATGCCGGGGATCGAGCTGGTAGCGAAGATCACTTCCGAGCAGATAGGATATGGTTCGTTCTTTCTCCGGTGGGTCGGTGTCCGGTGTGTAATAACGCGCGAACTGTTCGGGAATGGTGTTGCCCGGGGCTTCTTCGTACAGGCGATCGACCAGACGGGTAGTCTCGCTACGATCGAACGTAAGGCCGAGTTCCGCTGCGAAGCTGATCCGTTGCTCCGGGAAGTCCCAGCTCAGTCCACCCTGCAGCCCATGGACGGAGAGGGTTGATAGGCCGCTGGACGATTCGGAGCGGTGGGTATTGAATCCAACCTCGGTTCGTACCGGAGTGCCGGTGAAGGTGGAGCTCAGTGTCATCCCGGCAGAATGGGTTTTATGGTCACCATACAGGAAGACGCGGTCCTTGGTCGAGATCCGCGCAAGGTTGACCGAAGCTTCGTGGTCGATGTCCAGTAGAGCGAACGGTTGGGACAGCGACAACGAATATTGCATGGTGACGTTGTCACGGGGAGACGGACGGACATCGAATTCATCTCCCACCTGTTGCACGTTACGGACGGAAGCGAGCACGAGCTCGGATGGAAGAAGAGGGTTGGTGCGCTCATGACCGTTGTCCCGTGTGCGCCGATGTATCCTTGCCGTGACGTTCGGCAGTTCCGGAGCCATCGGGTACCACCCCACGTCGATCCGGTTGGCCGTTGTCGTGGTGGTCGCGTCTCTATGGCCAATGACGTTGTCTTTCAGACGCTCGTGTCCGAGCGTGAGGTACACCGTGTTCGACCATAACCGAAAGCGATCCGAGATGGAATACCCGCCGACATCGCGACGCAGACCGGTATTGGTCAGCGTACTGAAATCCGGACCGATCCATTGATATTGAATGGCTGCATTGTGATCGAAGTAGTTCAGATTGATACGGGTTTGCGCTGCCAAAACCCCTTTGGGCATGATGAGTTCGGCTTTTTGATCGTGCACCTTCAGCGGCAGGGCGTTCATATTTTCGTTGATGACGATCAACCAGGAGAGCCGGTCGAAGAGGGACACGGTGGCGTCGTCCAGAGCGAAGCCCAGGTTGTCTGCTCGTTTCTGATCGAGAATACCGGGCGAGATGTCGTCGTTGATCAGACTGGCGGCAAAATCACCATGTATCTGGATGCGATTGTTGTCGGCATGGAGGTGAAAGTCGGTAGCTATCCCGACATTGCCCCTGGGCGGGGGATCCCCGGTGCGTATATCCAGTAACTCAGGATTGGCTGACAAAACCTGGCGTTGTGCCGGGTCCAATCCGTCCAGCAGGCCGGGATCCAGATCATCGAACGACCGGACCAGGTCGATCGAGCCGGTCCGGTCCTCCACCCGCAGCACGCTGACCGAGAAACCGAAGGGGCCGTCGCCACCGTAGCCGATCCTGGCGCCTGCCATGTTGCGCGCATAGGTTCCCGCGCCCTGCCGTTCGGACTGGAGGATGAACTGGTTTTCGGTTATCTCGTTACCTTCGCTGTCCAGGCTGAGCGTCCGGGTTTCGTGCACCAGTTCACGGTACAGCGGTTTGATCCGGCGGTGCAGTTGGCCGTATATGAACTGCATCTGCATCGCACCGGACCGCAGGCGTATGTCAGAATGAAGGCCGCGGACACGCCGCCCGGCCATGAGGAACGGGTTCAGCGAGGGGTGGATATGCCCGGCTTCCAGAACCAGCCAATCGCCTGCTTTCAGTTCGGCGGCATATTGGTTCTGCCGCTGGAGGCGCACATCCTCCTGGGTGGTGATCAGGCCGCTCAGAGTATAGCGCAGCTCACCGTGTCTGCCCGAGACGCGTATGTTGTTGCGTGCGAGGTTGCTGGTACGGTTTGAGCTGGACTGACTGCGCGCCGTGCCCTGTATCTGACCTCCGGTGATCAAGCCTTCGCGGGGTTCGGCGTACGGAGGGATGTCCTCGGCTGGAGGCGATATGGTCGACAGGATGGAGAAGTCCCAGCCGGCGATCCGAATGGAGTGGCCATCCGGGCTGCTGTAGTCTACGGTGAGCGTGTAGTCGCCTGGCATGAGAGGTTCCGGAGGAATCCAGGTGATCAACCAGGGGTTGATTTCGGCTGCTGTGCTGATGTTCCGATCGTTCAGCCGAACCTGGAAAGAATCCGGTATGGCTTCCGCGTGTTCGTAGAAGAACGTGACGGCCGCGAACACGTCATCAGGCCGCAGCCGTGCACCCGGTTCGGGAGACAGGATGGCGTGCTCTATCCGGCCGGACCGGGTGTCGAACGCCTGGGGGGCATCACGGCGCGGTTCGATGATGTCGACGGCCGCCGGCCCTGCCGGGCCGGCGGGATCCGGCCAGGCACGGACACGGCCGTCATGGTGCTCTGTCGTGAGGTAATACTCAGCCATGGTGGCCGAGGCATCCGTGAAACTGACTTCGGCCACTATTCGACGATCGAGCACCTCAGCCGGCTGGTGGTGGTAGGTGGGTTCACCCCGGTAACGGTAATGGAGATACGCCTCCCGTACGGGGTCGGAGGCCAGGTCGCCCAGGCGGAATTCCATTCTGACGGGTTTGCCCCGTTCCACATAGGGTGGCGGCCGGTGCTGTATTAGCGGCAGAGCCTCGAGAGAACCTGCCAGAACGGAGAGCGTGATCGACGACAGCAGCGCTAAGGGTGTGCCCAGCGTACGCCTTATCATTCCTCTTCATCCGGTTGCACTTGGAAATACTCTAGTTCGATCTCTTCAGTCCTGCCTTCCGCATCTATGAAACGCAACCAGAGGGACTTGATGTCGAGCTCGTCGTCCATCCTCTGGTATTCGTCATAGGCCGTATCCAGCTCGTCCTCAGTCACGCGGGTCAGCTCGATCTCCTCCCCTGCAGCGTCGACCTCGGCTCTGGTTCCGCGCACGAGCGGGACGACATTGCCGGAAGCAAGCGCGGTGATCAGGACATGCCCGCTGAACCCGGTGAATGAACTGGCCCCGGTCGGGCTTACCCACGTCGAAAAACGGGTGCCGCGCACGGCGGCCACAGCGCTGGGTGTGGCTACCTCATAGGCACTGGCGCTGCTCTGCACACTCAAAAACATCTCACCCAGTTCGACCGCAATCCGGGCCGCGGTATTTCCGGGAGCCCGTGATTCGCCGTGCACGATGAGCAATGAGTTGGGCCTGACCCGGGCAACACTGTTGTCCATGAACTGGACGACGGCAAAACCTTCGTCTCCGGTCCGTAACGTGTCCGCGTCGTGCAGCGGGTGAGTGCGTGCGGCGCCGATCCAGTCCTCGTCCGCCAGATGCCGTACTTGCACCAGCGGGTTGAACCGGCGGACGATGGCCAGGGGACGACGGGGCGTGACCGAGCGGTCCGCACCATCCTCCGCCATGTTAGTGGACTCATTTTCCGGTGCGTGTTCATCATCTGCTGGTGAGGCTGCAGCAAGCGGGCCCCCGGGTAACTGTTCCGTGGGGTTGGCCCAGACAAACAGGGGAAATGCCGCGAGATACAGGCAGGTCATGCGTACCAGGGCGGAGAAAGCTGGCTTGTTCATAACCGATCTACCGGCAATGGGTTTTGCGCCTCTACAGGATCTCTGCAGGGCGGAATGCAATCTCGTCAAGACAGAACGCAAGTGCGCCATGACCGGGACATGGGATGATGCCCCATGCGGCGTTGCCGTATGGCTGGCGGACTGCTCCGGGTCCCCTGGTTGCACGGTCTCGGGGGCAGTCAGTCGACAAACCGGAGCCGTCCCTGTTCGAGCTCCTGGGCGAGGCGCTCCAGCTCCTTCAACAGTTGCGTGCCACTGACGGCCTCGCCTTCTATACTGGCCGCTTCCACCTTGTACCCTTCCAGCAACAGGTGGTGATAGCGATCGGGCAGGAATCGAGCCAGATATTGCCGTATTTCCTCGTCCAATTCCGAGAGCGGGATACCGGCTCTGCGCCGACCGAACTGCCAGATGGGTGAGGGTGCATAGGCAATTCCCGAGGGCGTCTGCAACACGGCAAGGACCTGCCAGTAATACCATGACCCGGGCTGCAGGGTCTGCACCCGGACTGACGGATAGCTGAAACTTGTGCCGGTCACCAGAACATCGACCATCTCGAATTCCAGCAGCTCACCGGGAATCTGCCAGTCCTGCGTGATGCTTACGCCGGCCGGGCTGCTGACGGGAGCGGTTTCCAGCGCGGCCTGGATGAGTGCCTGTGCCGGCTGTCCCTCAACGGCTTGGACGACCACTACACGGTAGGTCTGTGCCGCATTGCCTTCCCAACGGAACACCGGGCGGCCGTGCGTGACCCATTGCGCTGGCTCGCCGATCGAACTCCCGGGAGCGATCAGATCGAAACCGGTATCGGTGAACAACTCCTGGTCCGGCAGTGACACCGATGTCCGGGCGACAAGAACGCCACCGTTAAGACGGTTGTTGCCATGATAGATACTGAAGTCGATGGTGTACAGCCTGTCGGGCAGCGTTACCGAGCCTTTCAGGCTGTTGATAAGCTCTTCGCCCTGAGGCGTCAGTTCTCCCTCGAGCTCGATACGTTCGGGGACGCCGGGCAGACCCCGCCGCAACTGATTGTTGTTGGCAACGACCACCTGGCCCGGCCGAAGGCTGAACGGCGTGTCATCACGCTGGTCGATCCGGGTTATGGTTCCAATACCCGAAACCTCCACGGTTACGGCGAGATACAAGGGCGCAATCTGGCGATCCGTCGTGTTCTGCACGATCAGGGTCATCAGCCGTGCTCCTGAGCCGCGCGTATCCACCCCCAGGGTGGCCAGCGAAATCATCTGGGCACGACTCAGGGCGGGAACCAGATCGATGTCAACCCGGACATCGCCGAACACCGTCTCGGATTGCAGGATTTGCCCGAATGCCATGCTGTGCACAGTGGTCAGCAGGATGAAGAGCCCCACGGTACCGGAACGGCGGGCGTGGCTTGCAGCGGCACCAGATGATGACACGATGGACCTCCTCGATGGTGGTACCCGGTCAAGCATGTCCGGGTTGTGTCTGCCATGCTACACTAACTTAACATACATCGAGCGGGCGCGCAGCGGGCGATTCGGAAAGCAACCGCTGCCCAGGGCGCGGAATCGAGGTGACACGGTGCCCTGGAGGGCATTGGCGGGTAGCGTTCGGGGGAAGGTCCGGCGCGGGTTCGAGACGCTCGTAAACAGGAGCGCGGCAGGGGGTGTCTTACCCCTGGGGCCGCGCCGAAATTCACCGGGGTCCGGAGCGTCGCGGCTCCAGGAGCTCCCCGGTGAATACGCCATCCTGCACTTTGTGCACCAGGAACGCGTCTGACTGGGGATGCCTGCAGCCCGACTCTCCCCGGTCAGTCATATCCTGGTGTCGGCTCAATAGACGACAGCAAAGGAACGGGTGACCGTCTCCGGATCGTCCGCCTTCACCTGGATGACAGCCACGTACAGACCGGGAGGCACCAGGGTGCCGGAGCTGTCCCGGGCATCCCACGTGAAGC
>SLHA01000037.1 GCA_007136405.1 Candidatus Latescibacterota bacterium | reverse complement strand
GATCCAGGGAACTGTGGACGCCGATCAGGTCCGGTTATCCGGAGAAACAGATCAGAGCCATTACGATCGCGTATACGCCTCCTGGCGTGGCCGGATGGACAACAGGGTTTTGACCCTGGGCACGCACCAGCTCCGGCAGATTCGTTTCCAGGAAGCCGATGAGGATGATGAGGATGAGGAGGGTGATGATGACGGGAACGATGCGGGAGGGAAACCAGACGGGAAGGACATGGAAGCTGAGCATGGCTGGGAGGATGTGGACAGAACCCTCTAGGGGCGGTACCTGCAAGGGAGCGTGACAGCCTGGCGTTCGCTTTATCGAAAAAACGCCCGCAGCCGGGTTGAGACATGGGATCTTGATGACTGATCACTTCGCGGCGTTCTGCGTACTCACGAGCGCCGCGTTGCTTATGGGCAGTGCATGGGCGCTGCTTGCCTTTCCGGCTTGCTTTCGGGCAGGTGTCACGTCCGGTTGGTCTGGAACCAACAGGGACGCACATGCGTTCAGACCCGTCGTTAGCACGCGGAGTTGCGGTTATTCAGTACTTATGGCGGCACGTTGGGCCATGGCATACACGAACAGGTTGCAGCCGAACTGCAGACCTCGATCCCGCGCCTCGGCCTGGGTGTCCCCCCAGAACCAACTGATATTCAGGGTGCTGAGTATTACGGCCGGGCGGCCGCGCACCTCGAGGATTTCCAGGCCTGCGGCGTCGGCTCCCGCACCGAAGCCCATGGGTGGGCCGTCCGGAAATTCGAAATAACTGTGAAACAAGGGATGTCCACGCTTGATGCTCTGCCAGTCTGTGCCGCTGCTGCCCAGCACCAGGTCGTCGCGTATCAACGCTTTGAACTGGCGCTCAAAAGGCGTGGCGCCAACGGCGGCTGTCAGGCCCAGGCCGCTAGGACGGATTTCCTCAGCATACATCATACCGCCCTGGTGCAGATAATGGCCCAGATTGCGCCGTGACGTCTCATCGATCTGCAGGCGTACCCCGCTGCCGGTCAGGTAGAGCAGGTGGGAGTCCTTGATACGAGGATCATCCAGACGCATTTCGTTCCACCGGACGGGGGTGATCACCCGGGTGGTTTGCTCGAAATAATCGATTAGTTCTGGAAGGGCATGGGGATAATGATCGCGTCCCGGGGTGCCGCCTTCATACCTGACGAGTGTAACGACAAGAGGCTGTCTGGAGCCGATACGCCGGGGCTGCGGCGCCGGTTCAGGAATGTCCAGGGCTCTTTTTTCATCCTCGAGAGCGCTGGATCCCCAGGAAAGCAGCAGGACGGCGCCGAGAACAGTTGTGTAATTGGGCATAGGGTAGCTCCTGGGTGCTGTGGCCTGTACCGCCCGGTGAACGATGGGCATTCCCCGGGTCTTATCAGATCATCGTCAATCACCGGTTTGCTGGCAAGGTGTTTCCAGTCTACCGGGGAGGAGGCACTGTGCATCGACACATGGTAGTTCCTGTCTGCATCCTGGCCGTCGTGTTGGGTGCGGCCTGCAATATACTGGGCTCGGAAGAAGACGATACTCCGGACAACTCGGGGGGAGAATGCCTGGAGGTCATACTGAAGGGCGATTTCGTCATTGAAACCGAGTTGGGCGCACACGCGCTGGAGATCCGGGGAGGATGCCAGTACGGTATCGACGGGAACCTGATCATACGCAATACACGTATGCACAGTCTTGTGACGCTTTCAGGCCTGGCCTATGTAACCGGCGATCTGATGATATACCGTAATGACCAGCTGGTCACCCTGGAGGACCTGAAGAAGCTGCGTCGAGTCGATGGTAACCTGACCATCCGCGACAACGACAAGCTCGAGCATCTGGGATTGTCCGAGTTGACTACTGTCGAAGGCAGCCTGATCGTAGACAGCAACACGCGTCTGGTGCGCCTGGACGGTTTTCACGAGCTCGTAAACGTGGGACAGAACCTGACGATTCAGTACAATCCCAAACTGGAGAATATCGAGGACTTGTCCAGTCTGCGGCACCTGGGGCGCCATCTGGTCATCGAGCGCAACGCGATGCTGACGGATCTGGACGGCCTTTATGGACTGAGCGCGATCAGCGGGAACATGGTCATTGGCACCAACTCCATGCTGGAGGATGTCAGCGGTCTGAGCAATTTGACCGAGGTGCGAGGAAATCTGCGCATACATCACTGCGATCAGTTGACCACACTGGCGGGTTTGAGCAGTCTCAATTCGGTAGCCGGAGACCTGGCCATCTACAGCAACCCGCGGCTGTCGGGTCTTGAGGGTTTGGGCAATCTTCGCAGTGTGGGCGCGACACTGAGCATCAATGACAACCGCAGTCTGATCAGCCTGGACGGCCTGCTCAGACTGAACCATGTGGGACAGAAGCTGGCCATCATGGATAACCGGCGTCTGCCCACCAGCCAGGCCTACGCACTGGCCGAGCGCATAGCCGTTTCCCAGGTCATCATCACCGGTAACAGAGACTGAGTCCGGTAATGAACAGCAACAGAAGAGACGGGCTCCGGTATCACCGGCACCAGAGACGGGCTCCGTTAAGGGCCGTTCGCTTCACTCGAACCACCCCTGAAACAACTGAACCAGCCGGTCAAAGGCGGACGGCGGCTTGTCACGGATGACAAAGCTATGCTGCAGGGCGTTCCGGGCGAACACCGCCTGCTGCAGAGGTTTGTCGGGCAACATGATTCTGGCCAGGTTCCGATGCGCCAGCCCGAAGGCCGGAGTCAGGTCCAGCTCGACATCCAGCCGGGCCGGTATTCCGGTGTAGAAGGCGACGAACGGCACCACCAGGTACAGTCCCTCGTCAGCTCCCGGCTCCACTGTGGCGGTGCGGGGTTTCAGGGATAACAACCGGCCGTCCGCCTTGATTCGCAGTACGTTGTCCCGCAGGTGTTCAGAGACCGCGGGGGCGCCGGCCAGCATTTCACTGCGCCAGAGGACACCGTCCTGGTTGGTGTCCAGATCGAATCCGTTGAGCAGCTCATGCTCGTCCATGGCGATCCGGATGAACAGGCTGTCGGCCCGTACGATCAGCGTGGTGTAGCTGGAGTTGATGTTGTGCGCTACCGCTGGTGTGGCTGCCAGAATGAACGCAACGGACAGCCAGGTCATTGCTCTCACGGGGTGTCTGTCTCCTCTCTTGCCGGTTGACCGCGTTCCTGTTCAAGCAGCTGCTGCATTTCCGTCCACACCTGCCTCCATGTGGCGCCGGTGTATGCGTCTACCTGGGGTGGATCCGGGAAACTGGCCTGACGGGCTGGTTGCTGCACGGCGCGCGCCAGGCGGAATGCGTCCTTGTCCACCTTGCCGCCAATAAGCTCCAGGACGTTGTACGTGTCGGTAAAGGTGTCGTAGAATGCCGGATCCTCCTGTGGCAGGAGAAACGCCTTGTGAGCGTGTCCGGCGGTGTCGAAATAGGCAAAATACGGTAGCGCGCTCATGCCGTCCCGGCGTGTGCTGACAAAACTGAACCAGCGGCCATTGGATGACCAGCGGGGATAGCTCTCTGCCAGATCGCTGGATGCTGCGTCCAGGCGGGTATGCTCGCCGGTTTCCAGATCGAGCAGGTGTAGATTGGAACTCGTCCGGTGAATGGGATAGGTGCCTCTATCCACCAGGATATGCAGGATATACCGGCCACAGGCGGAGGGCCGCGGAAACGCACACGACTTGCCGAGGCAGGAATATTCGACCACCATCTCGGGTGTGCCCCATTGGCCAGTATCTGTACAGAACGGGACCCGCATGAGGTCGAATTTGAAGGCGTCCATGTCTTCGTGCGACACCAGCGGCCGGTCTTTACAGCGGACGTAGTATATGTACCTCCCATCATGCGACCAGCATGGATGGGTTTCGATGTACTCCTGCCCGAATACTGCCTCCGTGCTGCTGATCTGATTGGTCTCCACCGAATATACCACCAGGTCGCCGCGTTTTTCGACGGCCTGGAAGTGTACCTGGTGGGGACCTGCCTGGAAATGGCTGGCATACATGTTGATGGTGGCCGCAATGTGGTTGCCGTCCGGATGCCAGGAGGCATAGGCAAGCGGCCTGAACATGGGATCCTGCCGCGTTTCGATCTTACGGGCCTCCCCGTCCATGACGAGCATCATGCCGGCATGCCGGCCGCGTACGTGGAACAGAAAGCGGTCGGGATCGTAGTTGTGGAACGTGTGGCAGTTCATGCAATCCAGGGTGCCCGTGCGGAGCGTCAGTATGGCCTCGCGCTCGAAACTCTCCAGATGGCGCTGGTAGATTCCCCGAATGGTGGACATCAACGGATTGGGGACCAGCTGTCTGAAGGCGATGTAGGGGTCTATGGGTTCGTCGGCTACACGATTGACGATGCGCTCGTATTGCTTCCAGTTTCCCTCGTCATCCTGCACGAAGATATCGTACGCAAGCTGCTGGCCCCGGTTGGCGGCCAGCATCCGCCGCCAGCCGGCCGGATCCAGGCGAACTGTTCCCCGGCGGGCGCGGATCCACATCGCTTCACCGGTGGAGGGCGTGATCCGGACCGCATGGTTTCGGCCGTTTTCCTGGATGCGGAAATTCAGCGGTGCGATGTTGGGAGGGATGGTTATGGAAGCGTAATCAGGATCTATGTGCGGTAGACGGGCTGCTGGCCTGGCGGTGTCCGGGTCCGGCATGCGGTTGCAGGCGTAAGCCAGCAGGGCAAAGATCAACCAGAGCTGCCGGATGCCGCTGCGGTGTGCCATCATTGGGTCCTCTGCTGTCTGCTGAAGTCCAACGGCCGCTCGTCCGGACTGATGCCGAGAGCTATGGCGCGTTCGTAGGCAGCCAGAGCGGCTGCGGTATCACCGCGGGCAGCCAGCGCGCTGCCCATCCACATGTGGGCCTCCGCCAGGCTTGGGGTCTGGCGTAATGCCTGACGGAAGAAACGCAGTGCCGGGTCGTACTGTTGCTTGGCGTGATAGACCTTGCCCAGCAGCAGCCAGTCAGCTGGATTGGCCGGATTCTGTGGCGTACGGGTCAACCACAGGTAGTACATGAACGTCGAACCAAAAGGTTCCTGGAGGGCGCGCCGGGCATGGTCCGGGTCGCTGTGCTGCTGGGCCGCCCGCACGAAAGCGGCGACGCGGGATTGAATGGACGGATCGTACCCCGGAATCAATTCGTCGAGCTGCTGTCCCGTGCGCCCGGCATACATGGCCAGAGCTTCCTGGCCGTGGACGGGAATGCGCCGGTACCCGGCGCTGCGAAAACCCTCCATGTTGGCGGCTATCAGGGGCACCGAAGTCTTGTCGAGCAGATGCCAGGCCGTGAGATAGGTGAAGGCCATGTGATTGCCGGGATCGCCCTCGACCAGACCGATGAGTGTGGCGAACTCGCGCCGGCTGCCGCCCAGCGGTACCGTGTCGCGTTGTCTGGGCAGGCCGGCCGCTTCCAGGTCTGCGAGTGTTGCGTCGTCGGTCAGCAGTCCTGCCAGGCGACGGGCCGTTTCCCGGTGAAACAACGTCTGCCCCAGTTGCCGGACATACTTGGCCGCCAGCCGGTGGTTGCCGGTTATGACGTGGCACGCGGCAATGCGTTCCAGATTGGCGTAGCTGTACCCAAGGTTCGTCTGGTTCAGGGCCAGACGGTATGCCTTGCTGATCTGGCCCATGGCGTAATAGAGGTCACTGTTGTACATGGCCAGACGCAACGACTCCGGATCCATGTCGATGGCGTGTATCAGGCCCTCTGTTCCCCAGTGCTGGGGATACTCGAACATCCGGTCCAGCAGCTCTCCTCTGTTGTACAGGGCGTGGTTGGCGAATAACTGGGCCATGCTGCTGGGGGACGGATCCGCACGGTACAGCTCCAGTACGGCGTCCCATCGGCGCTGCTCGACCAGGCGATGATAACGGGAAAAACGGTTGGTGCCCGCGTCATAGGAAGCTGCCAGCGCAAGTGCAGCCAGTGCCCCGGTGAGGGCGAGCTGGGTATGTCTGCCGGCGCGGGTATGCAGCAGGGCCTGCGCCCGGGTACCCGCCAGCAGGCGGTGCGCCACCGGAAAGACTATCAGGCAACTCGCCAGAGCGGCTTCCACGGGAGACGACGGGACGCTGGCTGGATGCAGCCAGGCAACATCCAGAGAGACAGGGTATATCCACCGGTAGGCGAGCAGCGGTATGCCGACGGAGTAGACCGGGTACAGCAGTCTGAAGGTCAAGCCCGGAGCGGTGCGCCAGTCCAGGAGATCCGTCAGCAGCACCCAGATGGCAAAGATCCAGAAATAGCCTCCGAGTACGACGTACAGCAGGGGTGTGGCGACCAGCGCACAGAGCCGCCGCGGCCAGCCAGCCGGCAGGTACAGGTACCCCAGGAAAGCCAGACAGGCCAGGATCAGGCCGTGCGCGCGATCCGATCCATCTCCCTGCAACGCCATGAGCAGTACACCGGGCAGCAGCGTCAGCAGGATACCCGGTGCCTGGGCCAGGCGCCGCAGGGATAGATACCACAGAGCGCCGAAGACGGTTATGGTGGCGGCGTTGATCGCCGTGCCCAGCCAGCGGAAATGGTAAAACTGCCGGACGAAGCGACCGGCATAGACGAGCAGGCCTCCGGGAAATTCCAGCCATTGCTCCAGGAAACGGCGGCTGAACAGGAAGAAACTGTCCGGACCGGCGTATTGCAGGATGACCACATAATCAAACAACCAGTGATATACCGCAAGGGATCCGACGAACAGCAACCCCAGGGCAGTCCAGTGCGATCGATGATGGCTCATCCATAACCTCTTCGGTGGCTTCAGAGCCCGCTGCTACTTGACGGTGTCTTTGATGTTGGCCCAGGAAGCCGCTTCGACCACCGTAGGTTGCAGGGTAAAGGTGACATGGCCGTATTCGGACGGCTCATGCCAGGCCCCGTCCACGGTCGACGGAGACCATTGCGACAATTCCCGGTCGCCGTTGCGGTAGTCGTACCGGGTGAGGTTGATGCGCCAGGTGTCACCGGGTTCGGGGGGCAGCGCCATGGTCCCGGAGACGATGGCCGCATCCTCCCACGGGAGGGCGAATTCCAGGCTCCAGCCGGTATCCGTGTCCTGGCGCTCCGGCGTGTTGGGGTCAGCGCCTCCCAGGGTGCCATCGATGTGCACCGCGGTCCGGAGTCCTGCCGCATCCCAGTCGAAGTGAGCCGGTCCTCCCTGGGAGAACAAGGGCGTTTCGACCCACAAATCCAGAATGGTATTCAGGGGACTGACCTCGAACTCCATATAGTTGATGGCGTTTCCTTCCGGATCGATGAAGACCTCCAGGACGTTCTCGTTCCACAGCGGCGAGTCTCTTTCCGTGTAGGTGGCCCATATATCATGATCCTCGGCTTCAACCCCTATGTAGAGATAGGTGTCGTCCCAGACTATCTTCGCTCGGGTGGCGGTTTCCGGTACACCGTCCAGGGTGCCGTACAGGACATAGAGCTCGGTCCATGCTGCGGCGTTCCAGGCAGGATCGTCCATCACCCCGTCGATGACGATGGGTGTGGATATTTTGGGTGCCGAATAGTGCCGGTGATGGCTGCCGGCGCTGGCGGGTTCGGTGAGCAACATGGTGCAGAATATCGCGGCTCCAATACCGGCTATGGTGGCATGACGCAGCAGCATGTGCGGACTCCCTGATGCATTGAGGTGTATGGCGGCGCTCGGTGGCCCACGCGGCTCATGGACGGCCTGGATACTCTCCTGAGGCGCCGCGGAACAGCCCCCTGAACGACTGCTTCCGTGGCGCCGGAGACTCCCCCGGCCGGTTGTACTCAAACTAAGAGAACTGACGCACCGGTGCCAGCCGGCGAGGTCTCCGGAACGGCGGAATGACGGGTTCGGCCTGTCTGTGTGTGCCTTGCAACCCTGCCTGTCTGCGGGTACATTTACACTTACGGTGCTGCGTTGCCAGTGCTGGTCGTTTACCGGGTCCAACCTGCGTGGTTGGCAAACTTCCCCTAATCGGCAGATCCAACAATATGACATTCCGGTCTGTCCGGCTGCAGTTCCGAGGGCTCGGGTGGCCATTGGCTGCGGGCTTTTTGCTGTTTACCGGGGGGTGCGGTTCACAGGAGACGGACCGTTCGGTGTATTCACTGGGAGCGGTCCCTGTCACTCCGCTCGCCGTGCTGCAAGACTCGGCCCGCACCCACGCGGGCGATGCCGCGCTCATGGCGCGCCTGGGTGCGGCCTATGTGGCCAATGGACGGTACCTGGACGCCACGGAGGCGCTGAACACCGCGCTGCAGCTGGACACGACGCTGGTACCCGCGCGGTTCCAGCTGGCGCGGGCCTACAGCGCCCTGGCGCGCTTCCCGGAGGCCATCCAGGTAGTGGACGACGCGTTCGCCTGGGTACCTGAAGACGGATGGGAGGCTGCCGAGCTGCACAATCTCAGAGGTTTCGTGTACGCCCGTAAGGCTGCCGCGCGCGGGGGGGTGACCAACTTCCGTCGTGATTTGCTGATGGAAGCCCTGTCCGCCTACCAGCGTGCTGTCGAACTCGCGCCCGACAAGCCTTCCTACCATCTGAACCTGGCCACTGTGCATGACAATCTGCGGCGTTCCGGCAAGGCTCTTCAGCATTACCAGGAAGCTATAATGCTGTACACTGCATCTGACCGCGGACCGCTGAGCCGGAGCCAGGCGGAAGCCCTGGTCCGGGCCCATGCGGCCGCCGGCCAGCTCCTGGCCGGTCAGGGTGAGGTCTCGGAGGCTGTTGCCCATCTGACCCGGGCCGTGCAGATGCAACCGGATGAACCCGCACATCGTTACGAGCTGGGTCGTGCCCTGGCCGCCATGGAACGGTACGACGAAGCCGAAGCCGAATACCAGCGAGCCCTGCAGCAACACCCTGAGTTCGCCAGCGCCAGGTACGCCCTGGCCGAACTGTACCTTCGTACGGGACGCCGCCAGGAAGGTGAGGCTCAGATGCAGGTGTTTCACCAGCTGGGTGACGATGCGGACGGCTTGGGGGCATTGAGGGCCGCGGTCCGGCGCAATCCGGGGGACGCGCGCCTGCAGTTGTCGCTGGGGTCGGAGTATGGCCGCCTGCACCGGTACCAGGACGCCGAGGCCCAGTTCCGGCTGGCCGCGCAACTGGATACGTCCATGGGTGAACCCCATTTCGAACTGGGCAACCTCTATCTGCGTAGCGGCGACTACCAGGCGGCCATGCGGGCGTTCGAGGCAGCGGCTCGACGCATGCCGGATGATGCGGATGTGCTGGGCAACCTGGGCGCCACCTATCTTCGCATCGGCCGCCATGACCGGGCCATCGACGTCCTCACCGACGCCGTGCGAGTGGCCCCGGATATACCGCGCCTGCGTTACAATCTGGCGGTGGCCATGTTGTTCCGGGAAGACGCGGAGGGCGCGGAATCGGAGTTGCTGGAGGCGGTCAAGCTGGACTCCGCCTATGCCCGGGCTTACGCGGCATTGGCGGAGCTGTACCGGTCCCAGGGGCGCTCCAGCGAAGCATCGGCGGCTGCCGCCAGGGCGGCCGCCTTGCAGCCTCGGACAACACCGGCTGCCTCGCCGTCTACCGCCTCTCCGGCTGCGGGGGGCACGCCATGAGCGGGAGGTGCTGGCTGGTCACGGCGGTGGCACTGGTGTTGCTGGCAGTATGGGGAACGGGTTGCCGGACAGATCCCGATCCCGCCGTCCGGGAGGATCCTGAGGCCGCCTTGCCTGCCCCGTATTTCGTGGATATAGCCGCCCAGGTGGGCCTGCAGGATACGATTCGTTCCGGTACGCGGGAAAAGCGGTTTCTGGTAGAAGCCAAGGGCGGGGCGGCGGCAGCTCTGCTGGACTTCGACGGGGACGGCCGTCTGGATATCTACACGCTCAACGGATCCCAGCTGGACCTCACGCCGGAGGAGAATCCGCGCCATAACTACCTCTACCGCAACGATGGCGAACGTTTCGTGGAAATAGCCCGGCAGGCCGGGGTGGCGCATAGAGGCTGGGGCATGGGTGTCAGTGCGGCGGACTACAACAATAACGGCCACAAGGATATCCATGTAGCCAACTACGGTCCCAATGCCTTCTATCGCAACAACGGGGACGGCACCTTCACGGAGATCGCCGCGCCGATCGGGCTGGCGGACAGCAGCTGGAGTACCGGTTCGGCGTTCGCGGATTTCAACCTGAACGGCCTTCTGGACCTGTATGTGGCCAACTACGTGCAGTTCGACGTGCATACCCGGCCCCACGATGAACAGATGTACATGTGGAAGGGGATCTACGTGTTGCGGGGTCCCATGGGGCTGCCGGCGGCGCCGGACCGTTTGTACCGCAACCAGGGTGACGGGACCTTCGTGGACATCACCGGGGCATACGGCATCACGGCACCCGCACCAAGTTACGGGTTTACCCCGGTATGGGCTGATCTGTCCAGAAACGGGTATCCGGAGCTGGTGGTGGCCAACGACTCCAAGCCCAATTTCCTGTTCCGGTATGACGGGGAGGACGGATTCTCCGAGGTGGCCGGCCCCGCGGGTGTGGCCTTCAACCGGGACGGCAGGGCCCAGGCGGGTATGGGATGTGCGGTGGCGGATTTCGACGGTGACGGCTGGCAGGACATCTTCTTCACCCATTTTTCCGACGACAGCAACACGCTCTACCGTAACGATACCGGCCGGTACGGCGGCGAGCTGTTTTTTACGGATATCACCTATCCCGCCGGTGTCGGTGAAGCCAGCTGGTCCAAGGTGGGGTGGGGCACGGGTTTCATCGATTACGACCACGACGGCTATCTCGATCTGTTCGTGGCCAACGGCCATGTGTATCCGGAGGTGGACCGGTATGACATCGGCACCACATACGCCCAGCGCAACCAGTTCTTCCGCAACACCGGCGGAGATTTCGTGGAGATCACTGACCGGCTGGGAGCCGGCATGGCCGTTCGCAAGGTCAGTCGCGGCGCCGCTTTCGGGGATCTGAACGGGGACGGGCGTCTGGATATCTACGTGGCCAATCAGGACGATACGCCCACGCTCCTGCGTAACCAGGGACCGGTGGGCAACTGGCTGGCCGTGCAGCCGGTGGGAGTGCGCGGCAACCGGGACGGCATCGGCGCCATGGTGCGGGTCGTGGCGGACGGCCACGAGCAGGTGCGCGAGGTCCGCAGCGGTGACAGCTTCCTGTCCTGCAGCGCTCAGCGTGTCCACTTCGGTCTGGGCCCATCGGAGGTTGCCGCACTGGTCGAAGTGCGGTGGCCTGGTGGCGCCATGGAGCGATATCTGGAGGTGGAGGCCAATCGGGTGTTCACGATCGTCGAGGGGGGTGGGTTGCCGGGCGGTGGTAGTCGTTGACGGTTTTACTTGACAAATCACGGGACTGCGTTTTTATTGCCTTGGTTGGCGATGGGTGCAACCCCGTGGGCGCGGTTTCTGTTCACCGTGCCAGGCCTGAGCTCGCCAGCAAGATCACGGGATGTGACCGTGGAGAACGGCCCAATGCAATTGATAGATTCCTTGACGGTGCACGGGGCCGCAGTTATTTTCTAACGTTGGACTGAGTGGTTGGCCGCCCACTGTGTGGCACTCCCCGGGTGGCATCATGCCGGTGCATGCCGAACACTCTACCCGGCTGTACTGGAACGGGTCGAACCATTCCAACCGTATTCGAACGGTTTGCA
Source organism: Candidatus Latescibacterota bacterium (assembly GCA_007136405.1). Lineage (GTDB taxonomy): Bacteria > Latescibacterota > UBA2968 > UBA8231 > UBA8231 > SLHA01. The sequence goes on along the minus strand of SLHA01000037.1, from coordinate 7,022 downwards.
GCTACAATACACCGGATGAAAACAGTCAGGTAACTTTCGGATTGTGCGTTCATAAGTATCAAAGGAGTCCGGTATGGGTTCGGTTACCGTGCTCCACGCGACTTCCCGGAGGAGAACACTCATGAAGTACAGGGTGCTTGGGGTGTACGTGGCGGTGTTGCTGGGGCTCATGGCGCAGCACTGTTCCTATCCCCATTACGCCGGACCTATCCTGCCTGAACCGGAACAGACCGAATACCTGCAGGTTGCGGACGATGGCACGGTGACCTTCAGCCGGGATCGTCTGGACATATCGGTCCGGCCCATGACGGACGAGGAACTCAACCGGCGCTTTGCCGCGCAGTCGCAATCGGGACCCAAGTCCACCAATCCGTACACTTTTGCGGATGCCGATGTGGGCAAGATACCGGGGCCGACACCGCAGCGTTTCACCGTATTTTACCTGAGTATCCGGAATTTCGCCTACCCCAAGGTTCACATAGACCCGGAGCGTATCGTGCTGCGCACGGACAACGGGCGCGAATACTGGTCTCTGAACCTGCAGCAGCTTACCATGTACTTCCGTCCTTACGCCATCGGTTTCCGTGGCAATGCCTACCACCAGTACCGGGAGTACGTGGACACCTTGACACGCACCATGTACCGGAGTCAGGATGTCTTCAGCGGTCAGGAAGTGTCGGGTTTCATCGTGTTCCCGGCGCTTCATCCGGACGTGGAAGGCATGACGCTGCATGTTCTGGAAGCACACCTGCGTTTCGATTACCGCAACGAGCCCGTGGATTCCACCACGGTGGCCTACAGGTTCCACCGAGAGATCGGCCGGTGGACCCCGGACGGGATCCAGATGTGACGCCTCGGCGCTGACTGGCGCAGCGGCAGGCTGGTTCAGTTCCACAGGCCGGGCAACACTCAAAGCCCGGATCTCAGTGTGCGGGGGATCATGTTGTCTACACGCAGTGACCTTATCCGCAGTGTGCGTTGTTGCCATATCCTGGTCATGGTCGTCCTGTTCACCGGCATCGGTTACGCCAAACAGACCATGATCGTGGGGGGGGAAGAGCGGCCCTGGCAGGATACCGGAACCACTCCGGGCGAGGTCGTGGATATCGTCGACCACCTGGACCAGGTCAGGACCGTGGATGGGGTGCAGCTGTTCATCGAGATTCCGGAGGACATCGACGGCTGGATTGTACCTCTGCGTCTCCTGCCGGACTTCAACATTTCGCGCGGCGTCCTCGCCCGTGGCGGGAGTATCGATGTCCCTAACATCGACCCTGGCCAACGGCGCCCGGCCGAACTGGTAGGCATGCTCAACGGTGACCACACCATCGCCTTCGATCGGACTTTCACCGCAGAGCGTACCATGCGCAACTACGGCGTCCGCATCATCATAGACCTGGGAGCGCGCTTCGGGGTCAATCGGATACGTTTTTACCCGCGCATGACTCCGGATTATCCGTTCCATCACCAATACCTTCCTGCTTACGAGATCTACCTCAACGACGGCCTGCCGGAAAATCTGTTTGCCAGTGGGCAGCCCATGTTCGGTTCACCCGTGGTACGGGATGACAGCAACAGTGAGACATTGGTCGATTTGAGCATCGAGCCCCAGTTCGCCCGCTACCTGGAGTTGCGCTCGCTGACCCAGGCGGGTTTCGAGATCGATCAGATAGAAATTTACGGCACGGGATTCGTGCCCCGGGCTCGCTATCTCTCCAATGTCATCGACCTGGGTGACCAGATGATCTTCGGCACCGTCCGCTGGCAGGAGAGCATTGCCGGAGAAGCAAGGCATTCACGGGTGGACATCCGTATGCGCAGCGGCCCGGACCCGGATCCCGAGGCCGATACCTGGAGTTCGTGGCAGCTTTTACGCAGCGGACAGCAGTTGAACCTGCCGGCACCCCGGCGTTATGTGCAGTTCAGCGTGGATTTCTCCAGCCAGCGGCTGGATGCTGCGCGTGCCATCGGTGAGCTCGCATTCGAGTACGCGACACCGCCGGTGGACCGGATCATCGCCGAAGTTTCACCGGATTTCGTCCAAATCGGACAACCGGAGACCTTCACCTATGCCGCCCGTATCGTCAATACGAGTGATCGTCCGGGGTTCGAGCATCTGCGTATCCAGACTCCGGCCAGAGTGGAAGCGGTGCATGAGGTACAGGTGATCGACCCATCGGGACATCTCGTCGCGCAGGCGGTCTTCGATCCTCATCTGGCCGAGGCACCCCTGCCCATCCTGCAGGGTGAGTTCGCCATCGAGGCAGTGGAAGACGATCATTTCGCTCTCGGACTGCCTGTTCTGGTCCAAGACGGAACCCTGCTCAAGGTCGTTTTCGATACGGCGGTGTTTCGCTATGGAACCCCGTTCGACGGTCATGCCTATACTCACCGTGAAGCTGAGTTGTACCTCCTCACGGAAGGCGGCAATGCCACGGATGAACTCGGAACAGATGGTGTGCTGGTGCGCGTTACGGTGGATTCCCGCATCGTCGGCGAGTTGCTCGCCGAGCCGGCTTTAATCACTCCGGACGGCGACGGCATCAACGAGCAGATGAGTATCAGCTACTCGGTATTACACTTGCTCGAACCAGCACCAGCTCAGGTGCGCATCTACGCACTGTCGGGGCGGCTGGTACGTGTCCTCAGCCAGACTTCGGTGGTAAACGGCAGGTATGTCGTGACATGGGACGGACGCGATGACCAGGATAATCTGCTTCCTCCGGGGCAATACCTGGTTCAGCTCCAAGTCGAAGCGTCGCGCACCACTGGACGCCGCACCATCCTGGTGGGTCTGGCGTACTGATCATCACGGAGGGAGGGAGCTCTTGAGCCCAAGATCTGCTAGTGTTCTGACCTGGATTTTTGCCGCCATAATGCTGGCTGCGCCGTATCGCACCGGTGCTCAACAGGATTACGGTTCCCGTCTCGGCACTGTCCAGCGCGGGGGACGGGTCACGTTCGAACCCCAGGGTCCCGGCGTGTTGTTCGACGCGCTGGATCCGGCGGTGCGCAAGTGGTTCGTGCCGCAGGAGCTGTACAACGAATATCGATGGAAGAGCTGGGAGTATACCAACTACGCCCGGGACCATTACCGGCGCTACGTGGATATCGCCCATGAAGGGACCCACTTCTACGATATGTACGGCAATCTCGTGACTCGAGGGTGGTTGATCTATGACTTCACCGAGGATACCCCTCAGCAGTTTGGCAGTCGCGTGTTCAAGACCACCCGTTACCGGTCATGGTTCAGCAATCTACTGATCGCATCGGACGCGCGCGGTGAGTATTATTACACGGTGACCATCGGCGATGAGATACGCACCACGCTGACACCCATGACGTTCTCCAAGCCTGCCTTCAACGGCATCCAGTTCGATTTCGCCGCGGACAAATACGAGTGCACCCTGTTGCTTTCCCGTCCCAGCAGGCCCGCCTTTGCCGCGGAGATACCGGATGTCAGGACCAGCGTCACCAATCTGCTGGGTGGACGCGGTGTGGTGAACGTGGGTGATTTCGTCAAACTCGGAGGAACCTTCGTCACGGCGTTCCAGACGCAGACCCTGCGGGAAGACTTCCTGGGCAGCCCGTTCACGGGAGGCTCGCTGACGACGGGACAGAACGCGGTGCAGGTCTCGCGGATCATCATCCGCCTTTCGGATGATTCGCCGGAAGATGGTGTCGGCGGCGCCGCGCTGTTCGACGACGAGATCATCATCACGGATCTGGACGGCAATACGGTACGGGGCAGTGACATCGGGTTCGAGGCGCGCCGCGAAGGCGGTTTTCAACGAGTCGGGTACCTGGCTGCCGACGGCGACGAACAGATCTTTCTCACGTATGATTTTACCTCCCCCAGATACCTGGGCCCGGACCCTTCGGTGATCAAGAAAGTGAGTTTCGAGCTGGTCATTTCCAATGATTATCGGGTGGAAATGACGTCCGATCGCCAGACCAATGCGGACGGCCAGCCGGTTTTCCTGATGGTGAAGCGGGCAGCGGGTAATATCCAGGACAACTCGAACCAGACGATTCTTCGGTTCGACTATGGCCTGCCGACAGCGAATACCATCTACGGATTCACGCTGGAAACCATGGATCTGATGGGGTTTGATTTTTACGGGGAATACAATATAAACCACCAGTATCGGCGCTATCCCAATGTAAACAGGGAGCATCACAGCAAATCCATCGAACGGGCTGATGCCTGGATGATGAACGTGTCCCGGGTGGACTATCCCTGGTTCGTGTTCGGTGAAGCGTACAGCATGGACGACAGTTACTCCACCCGGTCATTCCTCGTAGGCACCCGGGGCGAGGACGAAATCGACTATGAAAACGAACTCCATTATATCTATGAGTTCGTGGACAACAACGACAACCAGAGTCGTTATCCAGACTGGCAGCGTTTTGGACAGAAATACGAAACGCTGGTTTTCCCTGGATGGGACTCGAACAACAACTTCCTGGTGGATTTCAACCAGAACGACAATCCCTACCGGCCCAACTTCATCCCGGATTACGAGGAACCTTTCCTTCGCTATCATGTCGATCGACCGGAGTTCCTCTTCGGTATCGACATGAACAACAACCTGTGGATCGATCGTTTCGAAAACGACGATTACGCCTCTTATCCTTATCCCCGGGATCATCGCGGCTACAATCTGTACGGTGGCGTTTTCATCACCCCCGAGGCAAGGTTGACCATAGGTCGGGTGGACGAGCGCCTGATGGCCAGTGACAACCGCAACAAAACCCACTATTTCCTTTTTACTTATGATGACGATTTCGCCGGTGTCGGCCGGCTGCGAGTTTTCGAGTACCTGCGGTTGGCCAAGGACGATATTCCCAATGATCTGGTACAGTGGGTCCAGCCCCCCAACTCGCGGGGGACCATGCAGCGCATCACGGATCCTCTCGCGGCGCAGAATACATGGATAAACTCGTTCTACATACAGTTGGATTATCGCGAAATCAGACATCTCAATATCATCAACAAGTGTAAATTCGACTATATCAAACAGAGAGAGGACCAGCCGGATCTACGGGAGCTGTCCACGTTTCTGGGTATCATCAACAAGGCGGATTACATCCATGTCATCGGCGAGATCGAAATAGAGCCTCGTTGGAAGAGCGAATTCCTGCGCTGGCGTCCCGTACGGGACCAGGATCCGGCTCGACTGGAGATGACGCAGACTCTTTCCTTCCTGCTTAGATTTCCGTTGCTGAACCGGAGCATGATCGAAGCCGGGTTCGAGTTTTCGCGCTTCGACCAGTTTCGTGATGATGACGATGGAATCCCGCTGCATCACAGCCTGTCTCCGGATTCGACGTCCCGTGTGTTCGCTATGCAGTTGCACAACCGTTCGGCGTATCTGGGGTACGAACTGATTCTGCAGACCGGTTTTCGCATCAAGAAGGAAACGTATTCGCACCTGCCGTCATCCACCACCAGTCACATGTTTGTGACGGCATACGCGGGAATGGGTAACTGAGGGGCACGGTGCGCGTTGACAATGCGCTCCTGGATTACATATTTTTACAAGTGCTGTCATCCTGCGTCATCTCTTACAGTTGTCGTTATGCGATGGCAGTAGTTCGGGAGGATCGTCACAGTGGTGCAGGGGGCAATTGCCTATGGAATCCGTTAGGGGATGGTGAACCCGGCCACTCAATTCAGAGAGGAGGTGTCAAAGCCAGAAGATAGGTTCTGCTCGCGCGTACAACACAACAGGATCAGAGGAGAAGGTATCATGAAGCTACGCCACATTTTGCTTAGCGCATTGTTGATCTGCTCGTTGAGTGCCGCGCAGTCATACGGCCATCTGGGCGATACCATGCTCATGTTCCAGTTCCCGGATCACCTGGTCCCGGAACTGGACGGCGATCTTTCGGATTGGGACATCGTTCCGGACTATTACTGGATCCGCGCCGAGAACATGTACAACCAGTTTGGTGCCCCGGTTGACCTGAGTGACTTCAACTGCCGTATCGCCTGGGGGTACAATCTCAGCGAGAATCGGGCTTATATGGCGATCTGGGGATACGATGACATGTGGCACGGCACCGAGCACTTCTCGGTATTGGTGGACTGGGATCACAGCGCACCCCAGTACCGGGCCTTCGGTGAAGGTGACGATTACGAAGCCCGCTGGATCAATGCCCGGGCGCAGAAATACGATACCGCCATCCCCGGCGTGAATCCTACCTATGGCCACATGCAGGTATCCGGGAAGCGCTGGGTCGCCGAACCGCCCTGGACCGAGTGGGGTGCCCGCTTCGTGATGGGCGCGGCCGACACCTTCGAGCCAGCCGAGGCCGAGATCGAGGTTGCCTTCGTGCCCTTCAACGACGTCCATCCTGACGGCCCCGAAGAGAGCATCCAGCATACCTTCCGGGAGGGCGATATCGTCGGGATAGAGGTGAACCGGGGCGACAAGGACGAAGATCCGCATTCCTACGACGATGCCTACTGGTCCTGCTTCGGCGGCATCAACGCCTGGAGGGACGCGGACCAGTTCGGTGACTATCTGCTGGCTCCCATCGAAGACGGGCTGCCGGATGCGCCCACAGCAGTGCAGACCAACAGCTGGGGTCATATCAAGTCCAGCTTCTGATCAGGACTGCACTGTTCGTCCATGGACGATAACGGTCAGCGCTGTAACGGCGGGGTTCGCTGCTTAGGGTGAACCCCGCCGTCGGCGTCCCCGGGTAAGGAGGAGGATTATGGTTTATGCCTGGCTGTTGATGGCCCTGCTGGTGTTGCATCCGGCACACGCACAGGCGCAGGGCCGCCAGTCATACCAGCTGGGTGGAACCGGAGGCCTGGACTGGGCAACCAGCGGTTCGCTGCATTATGTGGATGTGCTGACCCGGTCCGGTAGCGTTCAACCGGTTTCCGCTGATCCTGATGTGGATCTCATCCCCCTGATGTTCGATCTGGGTGGCGGCGTTCGCGCCATCGGTGGCACGGACGCGATCGCCGGGCACTGGGCTAGCGACAATCAGTACATCATCGACGG
>SLHA01000036.1 GCA_007136405.1 Candidatus Latescibacterota bacterium | reverse complement strand
GATCACGGGGATCACGGGGATCACGGCATCGATCGCGGCTTGCGGTGCGTGGAACCGGCAGCCGGCTCCGGCCGGCTCCGGTATACCTGCCGGAAAAACGTCAACGACAGGAGAGAAGCGATGATTCGACCTCTTGACATAGCCGCGTCGCGCGACCGCTTCGAGATCGACGGAGAGCCGCACTTCGTGTGCGCCGACACCGCGTGGAACGCATTCACGTCGGCGACCGAAGAGGAGTGGGACCGCTACACACGCTACCGCGCCGAGCAGGGTTTCAACACGATTCAGGTGAGCGTGCTGCCGGTGCTCCACGACGCGAGCCTCACGTACACCGCGCCGACGCCATTCGCGTCGACCCACGGGTACGACCAGGGACCGTGGGATTTTACCCGGCCGTCGTCCGCATACTTCGAGCGCGCCGAGCTTATGACCGCGCTCGCCGCATCGCGCGGGCTGCGGATCTGTCTCGTCCTCCTGTGGAACAACTACATACCCGGCACCTGGGGGCACCGGTCCCGGCCCGACGTCGCGTTGCCACGGGAACTCGTGGAGCCGTTCGCGACACTCGTTGCCGAACGGTTCCGCGCCCATCATCCGCTTTACTTCATCGCCGGTGATACCAAGTTCGAGACCGAAGCGATCACCGGCTACTTCGTCGCCGCGATCGAGGCGGTCAAAGGCGCAGACCCCAGCGCGCTTGCCGCCATGCACCTGACTGGCAACAACAGCGATTTACCGGCGTGCGTCGTCGAATCCCCGCATCTCGACTTCTATACGTACCAATCGGGTCACCGTGTCGAGCATGTGCACGGTGGCTGGCAGCTTGCCACAGCATTCCTGGAGAAGTACCCGACACGGCCGCTCATGAACGCCGAGTCATGTTACGAGGGGCACGGGCATGCAGGTGGCGTCTACGGGAGGTTTACTGCTTTCGACGTGCGCAGAGCGCTGTGGACGAGTGTCCTGGCCGGGGCAAAGGCCGGCTTCACCTACGGCGCGCACGGCGTCTGGAGCTGGCATCGTCGTGGTGCTCACTTCACGAGTGTCGCGAACTCGCGTGAACCGTTCGACTGGTCGGTCGCGCTCGAATTCGCCGGTGGCTGGGACACCGCTTATTCGGCACGGATCGTCGAACGGTTTGGTCTCAACGGCCTTCGTGCCGACCAATCGGTCGTCCCCGCAGCGCCGGAAGGTGTCCGCGCAGCACGGATCGACTCGACCGGGACGGTCGTCGTGTACCTCCCGTACGCTGACCCGCTGCGGATCGTGGCTTCCGACGCGCCCGAACTCGAGTACCGGATTATCGACTTCAGCCGGCGGATCGAGCTCGCAGCCGACGTCGTGCGCGGCGACGGAGAGACCACAGTCAGAATGCCGGAAATCAACGGAGACTATCTGATCGTCGGGACGAGGTCTGTGACAAGCGAGTAGTAGTAAACTTCGGGCCGAGAAGGGAAGCGCTCTATGGCTGTAAGTGTCGCCGAGATCATCATATTGTGTCTGATCGCCGATTGGTGTTTCCAGCGCATGCGTATACCGGGGCTCATCGGGATGCTGTTCGTGGGTGTTATCCTGGGACCGTATGCGCTTGGGCTTCTGGATCCCCATCTGCTCGCCATCGGGCCGGATCTGCGCTTGATCGCGCTCATCGTGATCCTCCTGCGGGTCGGCTTTGAGTTGAGCCGTTCGACACTCCATAGGATCGGCGCCAGAGCAATGCTCTTGGCTTTCATTCCTGCCACCATGGAAGGTGCGGCCATCACGGTTGCCGGGCCGTGGCTGCTCGGTTTGAGCTTGCTGGAATCGGCTGTTCTGGGCACGGTTCTGGCGGCCGTTTCCCCGGCCGTGGTGGTTCCTGCGATGATCCGGTTCATGAAGGAACGTCGCGGCGCCGCCAAAGACATACCCTCCATGGTCATGGCCGCGGCATCGGTTGATGATGTCTATGTGATCGTCGCACACACCGCCATCCTTGGGGTCTACGTCGGTCGCCAGGTCAATGTGGCAACGCAAATCGCCAGAGTGCCGCTCTCCTTGATTCTCGGAATTGCCGTTGGTATCGCTGTCGGAACCGTCCTGTACAGGTTTTTCGACCGGTTCAATCCGCGGGCGACCAAGAGGGTGTTGATCGTTGTTGCCTTGTCGATCCTACTGGTACGGTTGCAGTACGTATTGGCCGATATATTACCATTTGCCGGACTCGTGTCAGCTATGGCCATTGGCTTCATTATTCTTGAGAAGCGGGAGCACATGGCGCATGAACTCTCGGCCAAACTGGCAAAGACCTGGGTCTTTGCCGAAATCATCCTGTTCTCGATGGTCGGCGCCCAGGTGGACATCGGCATCGCATGGCGGGCGGGCGCTCTGGGTGCCGTGATCATCGGTTTGGGCCTTCTGGCTCGCGGCACAGGGGTTGGTCTCTGTCTTCTAGGCAGCCACTTGACCACAAAGGAGAGGTTGTTTGTGGCGGTGGCCTGCTCCCCGAAGGCCACGGTACAAGCCGCTATTGGCTCAGCGCCGCTGTTTGCCATGCGTTCGGCTGGAATGGACACGGGCACTGGCGAGTTGATCCTCGCGATAGCCGTGTTGAGTATTTTCCTGACGGCACCTGCTGGCGCCTGGGCGATCAATACCTTGGGTCGCCGTGTTCTCGAGATCGCCCCCGAATCCGAACACGAGGCCTATGATGCCGCAATGGAGAGCGACCCGGAAGGGGAGGACAAAATATAATCCTCAACCTATTCTACCCGGGGACGTACCTTACTTCGCCACACGATATTCAAGATCTTGTTAAACCTGATGTCTATCAGGAGAGGTGGTGAATGATGGAAAAACGGCCTAACATGATCTGGTTCATCGTTGACCAGATGCGCGGTCAGGCCATGGGCGTCCAGGGTGATCCCAATGTTTTCACACCCAACCTGGACAACATGGCCATAGCGGGCACCCACTTCCCGCACGCCGTGTCCGGCTATCCTCTGTGTTGTCCCTTTCGCGGCAGCATGCTGACCGGGAAGTACGCCCACAATCACTCGGTGAAATTCCATGAGGACCGGCTCGATCCGTCCTTCAACACGGTTGTCGACGTCCTCGGCCAGAACGATTACGAGACGATCTATCTAGGCAAGTGGCACCTGGCAGGGATCAAGGAGCGGGATGGTCGTTCGGTGATGCGGACGGTACCTCCGGAAGACAGAGGGCGCTTCGATACGTGGCTTGGTTACGACAATAACAATAGCCAGTGGGATTGCTGGGTTCACGGTCATGAGAACGCCCAGGAAGTGGCCCACACCCGCTTGCCTGGCTTCGAGACCGACTGCTTGACGGACATGGCGCTCGAACGGATTTCGGCCCGCAAGAATTCTGCGCGTCCGTTCTTCATGGTGATCTCCGTGCAGCCACCGCACGTGCCCACGCTGGCCCCGCCGCAACACCGCCGCTACCAGGCCCAGCAGTTGACGCTGCGTCCCAACGTTCCAAAGACAGAAGAGCCAAAGGCGCGTTTCCAGCTCTCGGGATACTACGCCCAGATCGACAATATCGATGCCCATGTCGGCCGCCTGGTCGATCACCTGCGTTCCGAGGGGATGCTAAACGAGACGCATATCATTTTTTTCTCCGATCATGGCGACCAGATGGGCAGTCAAGGGCGTTTTGGCAAGTGTGTGCCCTACGAAGAATCCGCCAGAATTCCCTTCCTGATCGGCGGCGGCCAGCCGATGGGCTACGAAGGATGGCGTTGCGGCAGCGCGCCCTGCCTCATCAATCACGTCGATATCGCGCCGACGACTCTCGGGCTCTGCGCCATCGACGTACCGGACTGGATGGAAGGTTTCGATTATTCGCATCGACGCACGGGTGTAGGTGCGCTCGAGCGTATCCAGCAGGAGCCGGACAGCGCATACCTGCAATTGATCGGTGACCGGGAATCGAGTTATGCCTGGCGGTGCGTCGTTACCCGCGACGGCTGGAAATACGCCTGTGTCAGAAAAGGCGAATGGTTGCTGTTCAACCTGAACAACGATCCGTACGAACAGAACAACCTGGCCTTCCATACAGCCTTCCGCCGAAAGCGCAGGGAATTGCATGACCTGCTGCGTAACTGGGCGGAGAAGACTGGTGACTGTTTTGAATATCCGCTCTGTTGAGTGCGCACGAAGCGTATAACCTCGGTGCGGTGAACCGGTGTCCGTTCACGGTGATACAAGGATGTTCACACTAAAGAGCTTCATGCCTCACGGCGCTCCATAGGGTGCTGGATGCGCTGTCCATCAAGAAAACGGAGAGCAAACAGACTCGATGGCTCGCCGCGGGTCGCGCGTGGGTATACCTGGCCGCTCAGCAGTGGAAGGTGCACGGATTCGCGACACTGGGGAAGAGCGTCGAGGCGAACCGAGACGGCCCGGCTGGTCAGCTTTATGGTATGTATGTTCTTTGCATCTGCTGCAGAGCAATGATAGAACCCGCTTACCAACGCATGCACCCGACCCGCTGCGCGGGTGGCTGAAGCGCAAACCGTTCGGCGGGAGAACGAGATCAAACAGAGCATAATCTGGGGGTGTTACCGTAAACGTGATCGTAACCGCTGATGTGTATGGAGAAGACACTATGGCAACTAAAGTTAGACGAGAAGACGGCAAGGTATGGATTGAGACCGTCAAGGGCTTCAGCCCCTCCGACTATCGATCGAGCGTTCACGGATCGCAGGCTGCGAACAGCGAGCGCCGACAGAAACAGATCGCGAGACTTGAGCGCGCGCGCCAGCCTGATTTCCTCGCGGTTCAGGCGATTTCGCGATCGTTGGATACACTCGAACAGACCAACGCCGAACCAACTGTCTACGTGAAGAAGATCGAACAGCCGTTGAACTGACTCGCGCAGATGGCCGAGCTCTGGCACAGGAAATCGATGGTCCAATCTATTCATCAAGGGTGCATCCCGCCGCGTATCCTGGACCTGCTCGAACGTGCGGTCCAGGACTGGGCAGGGCTGCCAGGTGTCCGGCACGCCATTGTCGGTGTCGAGCCGGGTGACCGTTCTTACCGCTGGATAGGGGCCGCGGGCGCAGCCGATCCAACGGGAACACCGATGGCGCCGGAAACGCCCTACTGTCTCGCCAGTGTAACCAAGCTCTACATCGGCGCAGCAGTCCTGCGCCTCCACGAACTGGGACGACTGTCTATCGACGACCCGCTGACAGCTCACCTGCCTGCCGGACTGGTGTCCGGCATTCATCGACGGCGGGGTGTGGACGGGACGGGCGGTATCACGTTGCGCCACCTGCTGGCCCATGCCTCCGGTCTTCCCGAGTATCTCTCCGAGGCACCAAAGGGCAGGAAAGCGTTACTGGACGAGGTCGTCGACGAGGGAGACCGGGCATGGGACACGCACGAGACGATGGATAGGGTTCGGGTTGTTAGAGAGGCCCATTTCGAGCCGCGGCCGTTCGACGGATGTCGACACACCATACGGTACTCGGACACCAACTTTCAACTACTCATCGCCGTGATCGAAGCGGTCATGGAGCAACCGGTTTACGAGACCTTTACCGCGATCATCTACGAACCACTGGGTCTGACGCGGACATGGCACCCCGGTACACCCGCGGAGGCCGGTATGCCGCCGATCGCCGTGCCATGGGCGGGTGATGAGCCGTTCGACAGGCCGCTCGCCTTACGCTCTTTCCGGGATCTCTTCAGCACGGCTGAAGAGACGCTCTGTTTCCTGCGGGCCCTGATATCCGGCAAACTGTTCGACGATCCTGCGACGGTAGGACTCATGTGGCAACACTGGAATCCCCTCGGCTTCTCGCTGATCCCCACCGCCCCCGGCTGGCCCATCGAGTACGGGTTGGCCATGATGCGGTTCCAGACCCCGCGCTTCCTGAGGTGGTTCCTCGATGTGCCGACTCTCATCGGTCACAGTGGAGCGTCCGGCTCCTGGCTGTTCTATGCTCCTGATGTCGATCTGTACATCACCGGCACGGTAGACCAGTTGACGGCTCCAGCGGTACCGTTCAGGAAAGTGCCACAGTTAATTAAACGTATGCGCTCTGCCGCCGTAGAACGCTGATACTGCCTATCCGCGGCAGCCTCAGCCAACATGGCGGGCGCCGGCGGCCAACGCAGCTACGGGTGAGCCAACGCGACAACACGTCCGCCAACGCAGCGCGAGTCGTCAATCGACGCCGCTGAGTCTGAGCCAACGCAGCGCGAGTCGTGACAGCGGCCGGTATGTGAACAGCGCGAGACGGCTGTATTGGACAAAGACAAGCAACAATACTACAATAACACATAGTATATACAACATATTGTCATTCGAAAGGCAGAACAGGATATGGCCAGAGATACGCGTTCAATCTCGATAGACCGAGTCAACGCCCTCGAAACCGACGCTTTGATGAGTTTATATGTCGATCTTTTCTACGATCGTGAACCGTTGACGAAGAGCATCGGCTTCAGCCGCGAACGAATGATCACCGTGGCGCAGACCATGTATGCAAGGTCAGATACCCATGTGCTGGCACAGGGGCTCAGTTGGATCGCGCGAGACCGAGCGGAGGAAAACAAGGATGTCGGTTTTATCGTGTGCGACGACCCGGCCGCTGGCGGCGCTCAACAGCTACCGGACGATCTGGCTGACTATGAGTTAAAGAAGGTCTCGGCTGTAGGGGCCTTGCTGGAGCAGATCCGCGGTCCCGTGATGGAGACGCTTGCATTGGGGGAAGGCATCTGCCTGCACGTGGCTGCCGTAGGGGTTGCCCCGGAGTACGAAGGCGCTGGTATTGCGACGCGTCTTCTGCAGACGGCTCTTGCCGAGGCCAAGGCTCGTGGTTTCCGTTACGCACTGGCGGAATGCACTAGCCCGGCATCGAGGCAATGTCATGAGCGAACCGGCTTCGGTAGTCTGCATCGCATCTCCGGAAACTCATCCGTGGTGAACGGAGTAGACCCGCTCATGCCTCCGGAATTGGAAATTCACCTTATGTGGAAGGTCCTCGACGAAGGATAGAGCGGTTGATGCCGGAGGAATTAGAATGCGGCTGGCTGGTTCGTGGACTGGCGGGGCCTGGTCCCGGCGAGCGACGTGGCCCTGGTGAGTGATGTGACCCCGGTGAACGGCGGCGTCGCGCCTCCGGTTGTCCGGCGGGGCGTGATCCCCATCGCAGGTATGAAGGAGATGGTTTATGTATGATTCGACACGCGACTCGACGAATGCCTCGACACGCGACGATCTGACGGCCGAGGTCAAGGATCTGGCCCGGCGCCACGGCGCGGCCCTGGTGGGAGTGGCTGGCGTGGAGCGCTTCGAGCCCCAGCCGCCACAAAAGGATGAGGCACCGCGAGGCCACCACCCGCGCGATTTTCTACCCGAGGCCCGCGCGGTGATCTCCATCGCCCAACCCATCCTGAATCCGGTGCTGGAGGCGCCCGCGGCCCTGGCGGACCAGGAACTGGAGATGATTCCGGAACACATCAAGTACCCGTATCTGGAGGTCCTGTACAACCGGGTCGGGCATGTGGTCCACGACTACATGCTGGAGTTCGCCGGGCAGATCATCGGCCAGCACCTGCTGCACCGGGGCTACGAGGCCATGATCTTCCCCACCACCGGGCTCCATCCCCGCCTGGATGGTCTCAGCGAGGACCGCATCTGGGAAGGGCCTCCCACCGACAAGACGCCCCAGCACGCGCCGTTCCGGTATACGTACGGCCCGTTCTCGCACCGGCACGCCGCCACACGGGCCGGGCTGGGCGAGTTCGGGTACAACAATGTCGTGCTGACGCGGGAATACGGGCCGCGGCAGCGGTTCAACTCGATCATCACGGACGCGCCGCTACAGCCGGATCCGTTGATCGATGCACCCATCTGCCTCCGCGACCGCTGCCTTCTGTGCCTCAAGGCGTGCATCATGGAGTGCATCACGCTGCGCGACGATCCGGCCGTGGACGATTACCGTTCGGTCGGCGCGGTGGACAAGGACGTCATCTTCATCGATACGCCAGCCCGCACCGATCCGACGCTTTGCCGCCGGCGACGGGAGGACCGGCCGGATTCGCCCATCCGCGGCGACTGCATCCGCATCTGCCCGGTGCCGCGTCCGCCCCGGCGGCTGTCGCAGCGCCTCCAGCGGATCGCTGCCGAGTTCGCGGGGTGAGGCCGGCCGGCGGGTCGGGCTTCACCGGGAGCCCATCGCGCGGCTACCAGACTAGCATGATTTTAACGCCAAACGTCATGCCGTTTCCGGACGACCATATCCTGTTGCATAATTGGGCTATAAGGGTCCAGTATATGGTGCGCCAGGCCGATAGAATGGAGTTTGGACGGACGCGTCTATCATAGGAGAGAGCATGAACGACAAGGAGCGCTTTCACGCCACCATGCATTTCGAACCCGGCGACCGCCCGCCGTTCTGGGAGCAGGGATTCTGGGGCGGCGCGGTGGAGCGCTGGTATGGCGAGGGGCTGGAGCGGCGTCACGGCGTCTCCGGGGATCCGGAGTACGGGGATACCGTGCGAGGGCCCGCCACACCCATCGCTGCGGGTGACCGGGTGTGCCACGATGTGCGGGAGCAGGCGGGTCTGGACGCGCCCACGTTGCGCGTGCCGGTGGAGCTGGCCCTCTCTCCGGCGTTTCCGGAAGAGGTGCTGGAAGAGCACGGCGACCAGATCGTCATACGGGATGCGATGGGCATCGTCAAGCGTACCTCCAAAGCCCGCGACAGTATCCCGCATTTCCTCTCCTGGCCTATGCGCACCATGGAGGACTTCGAGCAGCTGGCGGCGGAGCGGCTGTCAGCCGATACTCCCGGCCGCTTTCCGCCGGACTGGGATTCGATCGTCTCCCGGCTGAATGCGTACGACGGGGTCGTGGCGTTGGGCGGGCACCCGTGCGGCTTCTTCGGCCTGCCGCGGTACCTGCTGGGCGAGATGGAGCTGCTGGTCGGCTTCCTGGAGCAGCCGGAACTGGTCGGCCGCCTGATCGACCACCTGGCCGAGCTGTGGGCCCGGCTGTATGATCGGGTGTTGTCGGCGGTGAAGGTGGATTGCATCCATGTCTGGGAGGATATGTCGTTCAAGAACGGCCCGCTCATCAGTCCGGAGCTGTTCTCGCGTTTCCTGGTGCCCGCGTACAGGAAGATCACCGCAGTGGCCCGTGGTCACGGGGTGGACGTGGTCCTGGTGGACACGGACGGCGACTGTCGTCAGCTCATTTCGCTGTTCCAGGAGGGCGGGGTTACCGGCATGTACCCGTTCGAGGTGCAGGCCGGTATGGACGTGAGCGCCATTCGCCAGGCGCACCCGCGTCTCCAGATTCTGGGAGGGATCGACAAGAAGGCGCTGGCAGCCGCTCCGGAGCAGATTGACGCCGAGTTGCAGGCCCGCCTGCCGGGCATGGTCGAACAGGGTGGATACATTCCCATGGCGGACCATCAGGTCCCTCCGGACGTTTCCTGGTCGAACTATCTGCATTATCGGCGCCGGCTGGCGGCCATGGTGACATAAAAATATCTGGTAATGATGCACACCATGAAATGGAGCGGGGTTACGCGGGGTCGGAAAGTCACCCCAGGGCGGCGGTTTCCCGGGCGGCGCGCACGAAGGCGACGAAGTTTTCGGGCGGGGTTTCGGCAAAGACGGCATCGGCAGTCGAGTGGATGTGTGCGTAGCCCTGCGTGGCCTGCACCATCTGGCGGGTCGCCTGCACCACCTCCTCCACTGAGCGGTCGCGCAGCAGTATGAGACTCAGGTTGCCCTTGGAGCAGATGCGCCGGTCCAGCCGGAGGCGCGACTCCGCCAGGTCGTTGTCGCCCTCCGGCGACGGAGCGATGGTTTCGATCAGGTCCGCGCCCAGGCGATCGAAGTGCCCGGAGCGGATCAGCGGCCAGGTGCGGCCGCAGTTGTGGTACCAGAACAATCCGCCCCGGGCATGGGTCCAGTCGGCCAGCCGGCGGGTGTAATGGAGATCCTGGGCGACGAATTGCTCCGGTGAGATCATTTCCAGACCGTAGGAGGACTCGCTCATGAAGTCGATGGCCTCTTCCATGGCGATGCGGAAGACCACCAGGGCGGCCTGATAGATGGCTTCCATGCTGCGGGCGAAGGTCTCAGGGTAGTCGGCGGCATGGTAGATCATGTTGGGCTGGCTGATCTGGCAGCCCAGCCAGGTGACGTGCGGATGGCCCACGACGATTACTCCGGCCTCGCCCACCCGCCGGCGGAAGGCGCGAAAATAGGCGCGGATAGCCGGTTCGCGGCGTTCGATCTGGGCACAAACGGCGACGAGTTTGGCGTGATCCTCACGGCTTCTGACCGGAAAGCCGGAATCGTCGCCGAAAAGCCCGGCTCGGCGCGATACACGCCGCGTCCACTCGCCGGCCGGCGTAGCCAGCGTCGATACGATCCACTCGCCATCCGAACTGCCGGGGTCTTCCTGCCAGGGGAAGATCAGGTCGGAGCAGCCGGTCATGAACATCGGCTCGTAGTCCAGTGCAGCCGCCAGGCGAATTTCGTCTACGATCGGGTCACCGGAGACCGGTAGTCCCACACAGCGCAAGGTGTTCTCCACCAGCGGCCGGTGCGGCAGGAAGGGAGAGACCACCGCCCTGGAGCCCGGTACCTGACGCACACAGTTCAGAAATCGTTGACGGGGTGTGATCAACTGGACAACTCCTGTTGAAGGGTTACCGGCGCCAGCGCGCGGATCATCATTGCCATCAGCCGTCGACCTGGAAGATCACACTCATCGGACCGCTGCCGGTGTGGCTCTGGTAGCGTATTTTGCCGTGGTAGACGAACGGCGCCGCTTTGCCGCCACTGAGCTTGGTGTCACGCACGAACAAGTGAAGCGCCATGCCGAGACGCTCGTGTTCGACAATCTCCCGCCCGCGTTTGCTCTCTGGTGTGGTGGAATTCTGGGTCTGCCAGTGAAAAGTCTGCGCGTCGATCCAGTGATCCAGATAGCGATGGTCCGCCGCCTTGCCCTGTTTGTTCAATGTGACCAGCAGCACGTGTGCCTTCTGATCCGCCACAACGACGTGTCCGCTATTCCAGTTGCCCGGGTTGAATCGCTCGCCGAACAGGGCCGGTATATCCTCGCGCATGAAAGACGCGCCAACCGCCAACTCCAATGGATCGAGCACGTAGCGCAGGCGTGCGATGGGGTGCATGGCGCCGGTGGCCTCCATGTCCTCGTATGCCGGGTTGTTGGCCTTGAGAATATAACCGCCTGCCGGAGTCTTCGTGACCCGGCGCAGCAGGTACTGATCGTCGCCGGCTTCGTCCTGGCGTTCGACTGCCATCACGGTGCCGGTGATCGACCCAGCGCTTTGCGGGTTCACGAGTTCCAGCAGCAGGTAGTCACCATCGCGGATCGGATTCTTCCCGCCATCCATCGAATTTCCGGTCGCGCGGGCGATGAAGTGGCGTGCCGGGTCGAGGTTGCCGTGGCCCGTGCCAAGACTCCGGTGTTCCTCGGCGTCCGCCCGGCCGGTCCGAAAATGGCCGCAGGCTAGGCGCAGGTTCGGGAAGTAGAGCAGATCGGTGCAGTCGGCGCGTGCTGGCTGGAAGGAGACGACGTTGTCTGGTAGCTCCGTGACGGCGGTGCGCGCTTCGTAGGCGGCGAGTCGATAGTCGATCAGTTCCTGCACGAGGCCGGCGAAGGACTCGCGGTATTCGGTCGGCACGTCGAATGTTGGCTCGAAGCGCTGGTCCGCGACGCGGAAGAACCGGCGCGCGGTGGCGGGCTGGTTGCCGCCGGTCCAGGCGTTTACCGGGTTGCCGCACCAGTAGCGCTGCCATGCGGGGCTGGCACCTGCGGCGTCAGCGCGTCTGTTTTCCGGCAGGTCGCTCAGCAACGTTCGCCGCCGTTCGAGGACGGCGCGAGATCGTTGAGCCAGCCTTTCCAGGGTGGGTGGAGCGGCCCATCCGTCGAGTTCCTGGAAGGCTTCGAGCAACACCATCTTGAAACTCCTGGTCATCGCGGTCGTTTCGAGTTCGCGCAAAAATTCGCGGTGGGTTGTCGCTGCCCGCACCTCGAGTTCGTCCAGGTCGTCGTTCGCTGCCACCAGTTCGAACCAGCTGCCGCACTCCCGGCGCATGCGCTGCACGTTCGCGCCCGCGCGGTAGAACTCGGCCAGCGTTGGGCGCCGCCCGAGGCCGTCTTTCAGGGCCTGGTAGTCCGTGTCGGCACCGTCGGAATCGAGGGCTTTGAGAAAGTCGATCAGCGCCAGGTCGTAATTGATGAAGCAGCCGTCAGGTAGTACCAGGCGGCCGGTCTCCAGTTGGTGTGCGAAAGTGGCCAGCTCTCGGTAGGTCGTGCCAGCCTTACCGAGTGCCTGGGTCTTGTGCAGAAAGGCGTGGTGGTTGCCGATGAAGTCGATGACGACGAGTTTATCTTTCCCCTCAGCCTGGCGCAGCCCGCGCCCGAGTTGCTGCAGGAACAGAACCTTGGACTCGGTGGGGCGTAGCATCATGATGGTGTCGATGGAGGGCAGGTCGACCCCCTCGTTGAACAGGTCGACGGAGAAGATCACCTGCAGGCGGCCATCGGCAAGCCGCTGCAAGGCGTCGCCCCGACTCAAATCCGAGCCCCCGTAGACGGCGGCAGCCGCGATGCCACCGCGCTGGAACTGTGCGGCCATGAACTCGGCGTGGCGGATGGACACACAGAAGGCCAGGGTACGCTGCTGAGAGTGCTCGCGCCACTGTTTGAGCGCGTGCCGGGCGCGGGCGAGAGTAACCACTTTGTTCGAGAGCTGTTCGGGGTCGAACCGACCGTTACGCCAGGGGATCTCGCGGTAATCAACCGATTCGTCCCAGATGCCGTAGTAGTGAAACGGCGCGAGCAGCCCGGTCTCGATCCCGGCGAACAGGTCCCGGGTGAACACGAGGTTGTCGTCGCACAGGGACAGGATGTCGGACTGGTCGGTGCGTTCCGGAGTGGCGGTGAGGCCGATCATGAAGCGCGGTTCGAAGTGACCGAGCAGGCGCCGGTAGGTTGGCGCGGCGGCGTGGTGGAATTCATCGATCACGATATAGTCGAAATGGTCCGGCGCGAAGCGCTCCAAGTGGATGCTCTTGCCCAGCGTCTGCACCGAAGCGCAAAGAACGTCGACCTGGGTGTCACGCGTCTGGCCCAGGTAGAAGCCGATCCGGGGTCCGCCGTGGGCCTGCGTACGGATGCGGGCGAAAGTGCCCGCGGCCTGGTTCAGAATCTCTTCGCGGTGAGCGACGAACAGCACACGCCGGGCGCTCATCTGTGCTGCATCGAAAGCCGCCAGCCAGGTCTTACCGAGACCGGTGGTGAGCACGACGAGGCCGCGCCGATACCCTTTGCGCCGGGTGGCTTCCAGTGCGGCGAGCGCTTCGGATTGGATCGGCGTGGGGACGGGTGGTGGTTCGGTTTCCTGGCTGCCGGGAGCGATGGCACGTGGCGGCGGGACACGGCGCTGTTCGTAGGCGTCAATCCAGTCATTGCTGAGCGGGATCGTGCGCGGATCACAGAAGATATCCTCGAAGCGAGCGCGTATTTCGGGGAAGCCGTCGTCGCCGGGGTACTCGACGCGGTAGTTCCACTCCAGCCCGTCTGTGAGCGCCTGACGGCTGATGTTGCTGGAGCCTATGAAGGCTGTGCCGCGAACCTGGTCGTTGGTCCCGAAGCGAGCGAACACGTAAGTCTTCAGGTGGAAGCTGGTTCCGGTGGCTCGGAACACGCGGATGCGGGCGCCCTGTTCCTGCAGCAGCATCAACAGGCGCAGGGCCGCGGGGTCGGTCACGTCGAGGTAGTCGCTGGTGACGATGCGGATCCGGGCTGGAGGGCGGGTCGGTTCGTCGGTCCGCACCAGGGCTGTACATAGCTCCGGTAGTAACAGGCGCAAGCCGGTAATCTTCACGAAGCTGACCGCGAAGTCGATCTCGTCAGCGCGGTTGATGGCGGCGCATAGGTGCGGAAGAAAAGGGTTGGTCTGCTCACCGGTGACGAGTCTGGAAGCCAGCGCTGCTTTGCGCTGCACGAGCGCGTTCAGCCAGGTCTCGTGGCGGTCCGGCCGTGCATCCGGGGTGAGCCAGCAGTCAACGGCAGCGACCATAGGTAGCGCGTCCAGCCAAACGCGCAGGCGCGCTACGGTGGCGTCTGTGAAGTGACGGCCTTCGTTGTCGACGCGTTCGTGCTCGCCATGCTTGAAGCTCAGGTACAGCACGCCGGCAGGTTTCAGCGCGGCCCAGAGCCGCTGGATTGCCGTGGAAATCTCGCCGGCGGGAAGGTGCAGCAGGCTGGCGCAGGCCCAGATGCCGTCGTAGGCGGCGCGTTCGTCCAGTTCCTCGAAGCGCTGCACCTGAACCGGTTGGCCCATGCGCTGCGCCGCAAGTCGGGCCAGTTCGGGGGAGGCATCGAAAGCGCGCACCCGGTAGCCGCCTTCGAGGAAGGCAAGGCTGTCACGCCCCGACCCGCAACCGGCATCCAGGATGAACCCGCCGGCGGGGATCTGGGTCAGGAAGCGCTGGCGCAGCGCCGAAAGGTCGACCTCAGCGGTCTGCTCGACATAGCGCGCCGCATTCCGGTTGTAGTAGGCAACCGTGTCGGTCATGGCGGTCGCTCCCGTTGCCTCGGTTGATCGGGTCCAGTCGTAGCAGATCCGTCATGATATGGACATTGCTTGCAGTCGAAATCGGTACGTCCGACTGCGGCGCCGGACGCGCGCTCGTGGCGCAGCAAGTCCACCACGTGACGCCTGCGCCTACTGCGCGGAAGCTGGCAGATGGTACGCATCAGCCATACCAAGCGCAGGAGAGCCCCTTGAACCGGTGCGCCGGACGCGCGTGCCTGCACCGTTGCCGAACATCCAACAATCCAACAATAAGGAGTTCGGCTAGAAATGACCAAGCCCCCACAGAGGCGACCTGACTCCAACCGCCGAGCCTCCTGAGAGTCCGGGGCGGTTCACTGGCCAAGATAGTTCCGGGGATGATACACCTCAAAGACACATTGGGATGGTGAGCGGGACCCTTTGGCGCCGAAAAAAAGATAGTTTGGTTGCAAGGACTGGCAAAAGGGGAGTTGGAGAATACATTGTTAACAGAGACTGATATTATCGCGGTTATAGGGTAGCACAATGGAACCTCAGGGGCTTTCCCGGGAATTGCGGATCATACTGACCCTTGCCGGCATCGTCGTCATTGTCGCTGGGATGCGGGCGGCAGCCGGGATTATTCTTCCGGTTCTCATCTCCGTGATGATCGCCATCGTCTGCACACCCCCGCTTGTCTGGATGCATGAGAAAAAGGTGCCGACAGTTGTGGCGATGTTGCTGATTATGCTGGTTCTGATCGGGGCCGGATACCTGCTTGTGGTTATCATCGGTGCATACGTGTATGATTTTACCGGGTCCATAGGTGAATACGAGGAGCGAATATCCGAAGAGATCGATGTAGTCATCGAGTATTTGCACCGGTACGGGATTGATATTTCAGAGGAAGCGTTCGAAGAATATCTGAATGTGTCAGCCGCACTGGATATGTTCACCATGGTGCTCGGAAGGTTGGGGGCGGCCCTCACCAATCTTTTTCTTATACTCATCATCGTCTTTTTCATTTTGCTGGAAGTCCAGGGTTTGCGCCGCAAGGTGGTGGTCTCGGTGGCGAAATCGGAAGAGTCCCTTCGGGGGTTTGACCGGTTTGTCTGGAGCGTCAAACGGTACCTGACCATCAAAACCTTCACGTCGCTGCTGACGGGCATTCTGATAGGCGTCTGGCTCTGGATGCTGGGAGTCCGTTATGCGCCTCTTTGGGGGCTTCTGGCCTTTCTGCTGAACTACGTTCCAAAAGTCGGATCCTTTGCCGCCGCCATCCCGGCTGTCCTGATCGCCTTTATCCAGCTTGGCTGGTTCCATGCCGTGCTGGCGGCGGTGGGATTCTCGGTGGTCAACACGTTTGTAGGGTATCTCCTGGAACCGAAGGTCATGGGCAGGGGGTTGGGCATGCCCACCGTGCTGGTTCTCGTGGCTTTGTTGTTCTGGGGGTGGGTCCTTGGCCCTGTAGGGCTTATCGTTGCGATGCCGCTTACCATGATGCTCAAGACAGCATTGGAAACCAGTGAAAATACACGGTGGATCGGTCTGATGCTCGACGATACGCCCGAACAGCGGCTACGGGAAATCGAAGAGGAATATGGTAGTAAACAGGATTGATCCCCGCTGTCTGGCAAGCAGGTCGCGCGAATTCCGGGCTGTACGAGCTGCCTTCCCAAAGGCTGTACCGGGATCGCCACCCGTCAAGACGCCCACTTTTCGCCGCCGCAACCCGCCAAACGAACAGAGTGCCCACCCGAAAGAATCTTTGACAGAGGTTTTTGAGAAGACCATACTCCGATCGGGTTCCCTCGCGCAGGCTAGCCGCGACCGGCAGAGTCCTGCCGCGTTGGCCTGTCCTATTGGCCTATCACAAAGGAGATAGGCCCATGCTTGTATGCAGGAGCGGATGTCACGTGATGACGACCTGTCGTCTGGCCGTGGCTTGTATGGGTTGCTGCTTGTCTGTGGCCGCCGGCTGCCTGGCCGGAGGATCCCGACAGTGCAACGCCAGCCTCGATTTCCACAGTCTAGCAATGGGCTAACGCGCTGCTTGTCCTCCCGGCGGAGCCGGCGCAGCTCCTCTTGCTCGGTGCTGGTCGGACCGTCGTGCCGTCGCCCGGCATCGCGCTCGGTCTGTTGCACCGAGTTACGGATCGCCTGGGCCGAGGGCTCGGACTCTTTGGATAGCTCCTCCGTAGTCCGGCCAGAACGAACCAGCTTGACCAGCTGCTGGCGAAACTCCGGCGGATAGGGGGAATGAGACTTCGGCATGAGGATACCTCCTTTCACCCAAGAACTCAGGTATCCACCGTACGGGGGTAAGTCCACTCCACCAGCGGCCGGTGCGGCAGGAAGGGAGAAACCACCGCCCTGGAGCCCGGGACCTGACGCACACAGTGCAGAAATCGTTGACGGGGTGTGATCAACTGGACAACTCCTGTTGAAGGGTTACCGGCGCCAGCGCCCGCACCATTATCACCCTATGCAGCCGCCAACCCGACGCTTCCACCGGCGAACACAGCGAGAGTTGGCCGAGCATGGTAGCGGTGCTCTCTGACCGTATCACGTCATCGGCGCGATGCCGCTTCTGTCTCCCGTCGGCGTTGTTCGGCGAGTTCCTTCACTTGGTCAGCAAACGTCGGGTACCTGGAGAGAACCCTTTCGAACGCCGTCCTGTGGAGGGAATACAGGTCGCAGTACTCGCGCGCCTTGATGGTCGCCGTACGTGGGGTGCTCGATAACAAAGCGATTTCGCCGAAGAACTGCCCGTCGGTAAGAGTCGCGTACACAGTCGATTCATCCTGGGAAACGACATCGACCGAACCACGACTGATAAAAAACATCTCTTCTCCGATTTCGCCGGCGCGGACCACATAATCGCCCGGAGTGTACACGGCCGGCACGAGATTCATGCTCACTTCGCGGATAAACGCGGATTCGGCGCCGTGGAAGATCGGGACTTTTCTGATCACATCGCGGTTGAGCTCCAGCACCACGTGTTCGCGCAAGCCGTGCGGAAGATCGGCGATCACGGTCGATTCGTCATACCCCCGGCGCGTTTCCCACAGATAGGCGTAATACTCGTTGATGCGCCTGGTAAGGGAGTCCGAGATCCGGCGATGTTTCAAAAATGCGTTGATCCGCTCCATCTTGTCGCGGTGTTGGGTTTTCGCCAGGTCGATATGGGCGATCAAGTTTGATATGTTTCCGATGACAAAACCGTACATGGCGACACCGGCAAATTGTGCGATGACGGTGAAAGCGAGCTGTATCGGATTCCCCGTGTCTGGTGTGATGTCTCCGTACCCGACCGTTGCGAGCGTAGTCACGGTCCAGTAGAACGCCTGGAGGTACCTCATAGACGGGGAGAGATCGTATGGAACTCCGCCGACGACGATAAAGCCGCACGCGATGAAGTGCGCGGTCAGAAGCAGCCAGAACACCAGCAACACGAACCGAATGACGTACGGATTGGTCGAACGGTTGCGGACTCGATGTATGCTCCGCATGCCGGTGGCGGTCTTTGCGATCCGCGCGAGCCGGGCGACGCGAACGAGACGGGCCAACGTTGCGACGCGCCCGGCCGGAAGCAAAAAGAACGGAAACGCCGTGACCGCATCCGGCCAGAACCATCCCCTCACATACCGGCGCGCAATCCGGCGCGGATCCTTGACCCAACGCGAATCCTCGGTGTAAGCGGTTCTCAACGCGACGAAGATGTCGGCGCTGAATACGAGCGTGATCACGATATCGAGAACGAGATATAGACCGGTCGCGCGTATTTGAAACGCGACGGCAACCGGTGCGATGGTGGCCGCGGCGACAGCCAAGAACAGGACAAACACATCCCATCGCCGCCGGAACGCGCCGTCGGGGTCCCATATCGGAAGCCTTCGGAAGATCGCTGATCTCATAATCCGATAATACGGAACGGCACTGATGTTGTAAAAAATGGCCGGAAGTATCCCGATCGAGCTCGGGGGGTTACCGGATCGTGACTCGTCCGCACCAACGCCTGTGCCCCGATGAGGCTCCAGTAATCCGTCAGACCGTGCGCGGTCATCGGCAGATCCGTATCGACCGCGGGAGGATCCCGGCTACCTGTTGGAATCAGAATGTACAGAAACAGCCTGCAAGCCAGTGACTTGCAGGCTGTTAAGGTCTTTGCGGATCATATATTGGTGGAGGCGGCG
>SLHA01000124.1 GCA_007136405.1 Candidatus Latescibacterota bacterium | reverse complement strand
CGCCGTCCAGCATGAGGAGGTGGAGATGCGGGTTGAGGTGGAGCGCCGACCCGAAGCGCTGCACATAGGTGACGCCGCCGCTGCGGGCGTGGTGGTAGCCCAGCCGCCAGGCTTGGTCCTGGCAATAGGCCTCCAACCATGACTCCGGCGAGTTTCACCCCGTCGATTTTCACCAGGCTCTCAGCGAGGCTCGCGCCCATCGTGCCGCATCCGATCAGTCCGAAGCCGAGACGGCTCATGGTTCCATCTCTCCGAAGGGTTGGCCGATTCCCGCGCGCATGCCGGTCGACGCGCCCACGAAGGCCCCAAACGGCTGGTCCATGTCGGCGCTGGCACGCTTGGCCAGCGCGATGGACATGATGACATGACCGGCGCCGGCCGCTACCCCGGCCGGCTCGCCCGGGCCGCCTGGTTGGCCTTCTCTGTGGCGAGCTGCGCCCAGTATCCGTCTTCTCCCGTGGGCAGGCGCTGCGCCGCATCCGGCTGGCCGTTGACGGCCGCCACGAAGTCCCGCAGCAGGAGCACGATGTGGCTGGTGTGCCCGTGCGAATCCAGGTCCACGTGCTCGCACAGAGTGCGGCTGTAGAGGTCCATGGCCATCGTCCGGAAGTCCAGACTCGAGCGGCACAGGGCGACGCCCTCGGTGCCGCCGATTTCGAGCGTGTTGACCATGGGCCGCGGCTCGATGTGCGCCGCCCAGGAGAGGCTGGCGTTCAGCGTCACCATCACCCCCACGTCCAGCATGCCGATAATACCGATGTGCGTCGGCGGAGTGAAGTCTTCGCCCATCCAGGCACCCACGGCGTCCACCTTGCTCCACGTGCCGCCTACCAGGAACCGCGCCTGGTCCAGTTTGTGGATGCCGCAGTCGAGCGCCCCGGCCAGTTCCATCAGGCGAGCGCGTCGTTCCCTGATGGGGCCGAAGCTCTTGTGCCCGTCCCACAGGTTGGCAAAGTGCAACGCTTCGATGCGCCCGAAATGCCCCGCGTCGATCCAGCGGCGCAGCACCTCGTTTTCTTCGGAGTAGCGCGACTCGAAGTTGACCGCCAGCACGAGCCCGGCTGCTTTGGCCGCTTCGGTCATATGCCGGCACTCGTCCAGCGTTGCCGCCATCGGTTTCTCCACGACTACGTGTTTGCCCGCCGCGATCGCATCCGTGACGATGCGGAAGTGCCGGTCCATGCCCGCCGCCACGTACAGCGCATCGATCTCTGCCTCGGCCAGCATCGTCCGATGGTCCGGGAACCGGGCCGCAACCGGGCGCTCGAACGCCGCCAGCGCCGCGGAGTTCACGTCGCAGACGGCCGTCAACTTTGTATCTCCGGCCTCCGGATGGTAAAACGCCGGAGCCACCGCGTTGCGTCCATGTTGTCCCAATCCTACCAGACCAAATCGCATGGGCATGTTCGTTTCCCCTCTCGTCTATCCGATATTGTTCTGCCGGATTCGTCCGGCGCCCCAAGATAGGCGTGGCGCCACGCAGCGACAAGGCGCCGACCCGGTGCTCCGGGGGTACGCCGTCGGCGTCACTGGCGAAGAGCACCTGCAAGCCAGCCGGAGGCACTGGCACACCGGTCACCCGGCGTCTCACGCTGTAGGGTCTGTAGTCAGGGCGTGGTCAACCCGGCGCGTCGATCCGATAACGATGCGCTGACGCTCGACGCGTCGGGCTCAACCGTCCATCACTCAACCATCCATCACTCAACCGCACAAAACACAACCGTCCAACATTCAGCCGTTACTACTTATTATACGCCCACCACCCACAGATGCGCCGTGCCGTCGGCGATGACCACGTAGCTGTCCTTGACCCGCGGCAGCTCGCCGTACTTCCGGTCGTAGGCAATCTCGTTGGTGAACACGAACATCATCCGCCGGCCGTCCACCGACCATTGGGCCATGGCCCCGCCGTTAGGCGAGATGGCCCGCGACATGGCCAGCTGGCGTGGCGAAGCGCCGTCGTCGTCCATCACACAGATGCTCCCGGTGCGCGCCGCGGTCGACTCCGTGGCGGTGTATGCGATGCGTCCGTCCACGGGAGACCAGGGGGGCAGGTCGTAGTACCCATGCACGGCCCGCAGTGGGCCCGAGGTGAGCTGCCCCATCCGGCGAGGCTGATCTGTGGGCCCAGTTGGCGTTGTCATGGAGCGCCTCCTTCGTGTCAAAGGGTCAAGCGGAATCCAAAGGGGTCAAGCGGAATCATCCGACCAGCGGGACGCAGCGCCGGTGGCCGGCTGACGCCGAATACAGGATCTGCTACAGCTCTCGTCCGGTCCCGGAGGCGGGCAAGCGGCATCGGTATCGGTGGACTGAGCCCAGGACAATGCCTATACTCCCCTTAGTTCGGCCAATATTCACTTGCGGAGCCGCCCTGTGTCGTCCGACTATCCACTTGCTCCGTGGTCCGGCCACGCGCGAAAATCGACCCGCGCTCAACCGGCTGCCGTAACCGTCGATGCGTCCGTGGAGCCCGTGCCCACAGACAGCGCCGTCGCGCCCGCCGAGTCCGCGCCCGCTGACCGCGCGCCACTGGTTACCAAGCCCGGTATCTGCCGCAGCGCGCGCCCTTCCACCGAACCCGCACCCACCGAGCCCACGCCTGCCGAGTCCGCGCCCGCTGAGTCCGCGACCGCCGACCGCGCGCCCACAGACCGCGCGCCACTGGTTACCAAGCCCGGCATCTTCCGCAGCGCGAGCCCTTCCACCGAACCCATACCCGCTGACCGCGTCATCCTGCACGCGGACATGGATGCCTTCTATGCCGCCGTGGAACAGCGCGATCATCCGGAGCTGCGCGGCCGGCCGGTGATCGTCGGCGGCGGCCAGCGCCGTGGCGTGGTGGCGACCTGCTCGTATGAGGCGCGAAGATTCGGGGTTCACTCGGCCATGCCCGGGACGGAAGCCAGACGCCGCTGTCCCCACGGCATCTTCGTAGCGCCACGCATGGAGGTGTACAGCGCGGTGGCCCGCCAGATACACTCGATCTTCGCGCATTTCACGCCGCTGGTGGAACCCCTGTCGCTGGACGAGGCGTTTCTGGATGTGACCGGCTCGCAGCGACTGTTCGGTTCCGGTCCGCAGATCGCCAGGCAGTTGAAAGAGGCCGTGCTGCGGGATACCGGTCTGACCGTCTCGGTGGGCGTGGCTCCGTGTAAATTCGTGGCCAAAGTAGCCTCGGATCTGGAGAAACCGGACGGCCTGGTGGATGTGGGCGCAGACCAGATCCAGGCATTCCTGGCACCGCTGTCCGTGTCCCGGCTGTGGGGCGCCGGACCGGTCACCCAGCAACGGCTGCTGAGTGCCGGTGTGCGCACTCTGGGAGATGTGCAACAGCTACCGCTGGAAGATCTGGCCAAAATCCTGGGAGACCGCGCCGCTCACTTCCAGCGGTTGTGCAACGGCGATGACCCGCGGCCGGTGGTACCGGAACGTGGCGTCAAATCGGTCAGCCACGAGACTACCTTCGGTGAGGATCTACACAACCGCGACCAGTGCCACCAGATCCTCTTTGAACTCAGCGAGAAGGTAGGGCGGCGGCTACGACGTCAGGGACTGCGCGGCCGTACCATCCATCTCAAGCTGCGTCTGGGTGATTTCAGCACATACACCCGGCAGGTCAGCCTGCATCCTGGTGAGGCCACGGCGGATGACCGGGTGATCTACCAGCACGCCAGGACCTTGTTCCAGGCGCTCTGGTCCGGTGCGGGCATCCGTCTCCTGGGCGTGGGGGTGAGCGATTGGGCGACTGCCGCGGACGTGCGCCAGGGCAATCTGTTCGAGACCCCGGGAGTGGACAGGGATGCACAGATTCTGGAAGTGATGGATCGACTGCGGGACCGGTTCGGTTCCGCGGTAGTGCGCCACGCAGGCGCGGCATCGTCCCACCGGCCCCGGACGAAATAGACCCGAACGAAACGGACCGGTTCAGATCCGACCATATTGGAATTCAGGAGTACACCATGACATCCGAGCGTAACGCTCCCTGTCCCTGCGGCAGCGGGAACAAATACAAGAAGTGCTGCATGCTCAAGACTGATACCTCCGTCGAGAGGCAACGACTCTCGATACAGCGCGGTGGCGATGAGGCTATCAAAGCACTGCTGACCTTTTCGCGACAGGAGTACGGCGACCGGTGGCTCGAGGAAGTCATCGAGGATTTCTGGAGATCAGCAACGCAGCCACCGCCCAGCGTGTCTGACAGAGACCCTCTCCTGCCCTTGGCAGTGTCCTGGGCTGTCTATGTCCGAGTGCCGGATGCATACGGTGAGCCGGAGGCCCGCTTCCCCAGCGACAAGACCTTGGCGGCTCGTTTCCTGAGGAGCCGGGCAGCCCGAATCGTAAGCGAATCCGCCCGGCGTTTCATCCAGGCAGCAACCCACTCGCCGCTGGCATTCCATCAGATCT
Organism: Candidatus Latescibacterota bacterium; assembly: GCA_007136405.1. Taxonomy (GTDB): domain Bacteria; phylum Latescibacterota; class UBA2968; order UBA8231; family UBA8231; genus SLHA01. The sequence goes on along the minus strand of SLHA01000124.1, from coordinate 1,075 downwards.
TGGCCGTGGAACCGGAACGCGGCCTGCTTCTACGTAACCTGCTCACCGAGCAGGAGCAATTTGTCGAGGAAGTATCGGCTTCTCGCAGTGCCGAATGCTGGAGCATCCTGTTCGGCCAGGTGGTCGAGATGCCCGGCATCTGTGTTTTCGTCAGTATGGGTCCCTACATGCTGCCGCCGGCCGCCTTCCGGCAGCGGTTGGAGAACCTGCTATCCTCATGGCGCGAGCAACTGCAGCAGGGAGGGCAGGATTACGTCTCTTTCATGCTGGAGCGCGACATCGAACTGATCAGTATTTACCATCAGTGTATTGACGAGCTTCTGCATCCACCCCAGCCGGATTTACGCAACACGGACGGCGACAAGCTGGAGTGGTGCCGGTCCACATACACCATAGCTGCCGGAGAAAGCGGCCGTCTCCTCGGCCGGCTGGAATCCATGCGCAATCTGGAACCGGTACAACCTGTATCCATGGAGGCGGCGCCTCAGGAGACGGAGTTCATCTGGATCAACCCGCGGACCGACGGGCCGGTACCCAACGCGCACCGGGGCCGCCTGAGCGTGTGCGAAGATCGATTGATCACCGGGTGCAACAGCCGCAGGCGGGATCGGATGCTGCGCAACCGCCTCCTCAGGAATCTGAGCGACCTGCTGGAATACGTCGATACCGACTACCAACCACTGGATCCGGAGGGAATGTCTCGTGCTGCGGCCGGTACCGGTAACGATCCTATGGCATCCGGTGTGTCCGGAGATCTTCCCTGGAGCCGCGACGCTGCCGTCCCCCCGGGTGCCGCTGCGGGTGTGGAAGGCGGCGCCGTGAGCGCTGCCGGCGGTGGGGCCCGCTCGATGGGTGCCGCCGGCCCCCAACCGGGCGGCCCTATCGACCTGAATCAGTTGTCCCCGGACGAACGCCGGCAGCTCGAGGACGCCCTGTCGGCGACCTATCTGCGCTGGGCCAATACCAGGGTGCCGGCACTGGGCGGCAAGACCCCGCGCCAGATGGTGACCACCCAGGCCGGACGCGCCGAGGTGGCCCAGATGATCAACGACTGGGAGCACCAGGCCCGCAGCAT
>SLHA01000009.1 GCA_007136405.1 Candidatus Latescibacterota bacterium | reverse complement strand
GACCGCCTCCGGCACAGCGCTCGCCCCGCCATCTCGGATCTTCTCCGAACGCAGCAGACAGGTGCGACTGCCGGGGCCGCGGTAAACACCTGAGCCCCGGCGCAACCACCCGCAACGCGGCACATTCACCGAAAGGTCTGGTGACCGTATGAAATTGTCGATCTTCACCGATGAGATCAGCCCGGATCCGGCCCGGGCCATCGAACTGGCGACAAGCTGGAAAATACCCGCCGTGGAAGTCCGCGGGCTTCCGGGAGGACGTTTTCCGCTGCCGGGAGACGCCGAACTGGAGGAATTCGGGCAACGGGTGGCAGACGCGGGGCTGAGCATATCCGGAGTCTCGCCCGGTTTTTCCAAGGGACCGGTAGACGATCCGGAATTTGAACAGCTTTTATCCTACGGGCTCCCCCGGGCCTGCGAGTGGGCCGGACGTTGGGGCACGGACCGGGTGTCATGTTTCGCCTTCGAACGCAGCCCCGCCGGACCCGTGCCCGAGGCCGTCATCGCCCGGCTCGCGCGGATGGCCGAGATCGCCGCGCGCTTCCGGTGCCGGTTGCTGCTGGAGAACGAGGCGGTCTGCTGGGGTGATACCGGACTCGAAGCCGCCGCCATCGTGCGGCGGGTGAACGCGCCCAACTTCGCTCTCCTGTGGGATCCGGGGAACTCCGCCAAAGCAGGCTCCGCCTGTCCGTTTCCGGACGAGTACACTCGGCTCAAGGACTGCGTACAACATGTTCATCTGAAGAACTACGCCCCGGACACCGGCGGTTGGGCGCTGATGGAGACCGGAATCGTGGACTGGCCGGCTCAGTTCCGTGCCCTCGAAGAAGACGGGTATGCGGGGTACCTGGTCATCGAGTCCCACTTGCGCGAGCTGCCGGACGGAGCCACGGCCGAGCCCGGATTGACTCCACAGGAGACCAATAGCTGGCGTAACCGCGCCTTCGTACGCGCGCACCTGGATCTTTGAATCTTGTCGCTGAGCCAGTCTCTGGGCACGCGCGCCGCCCGCGGAATCCTCTGGACCGGGGGTGCCTCAGCCCTCCAGCTCGTCGCCATTCTGGTGTTGTACACGACTCTGCCCATCGCCGATATGGGCCGGTTCGAGTACGCCCTGATCCTGATCATGTTTCTCGCACTGGCGGGCAGCCTGGGCCTGAACGCGGCCCTGGTACAGCGCCGGGAAGTCGACGAGATCCATTTTTCGTCCGCCTTCTGGATCAGCCTGGGTGCCGGTCTGATCCTGGCGGTGGGGGTCTACGCCGTGGCTCCGCCGCTGGGGCGTCTGTTAGGTGGCAGCTCACCCCTGGCTTTTCAGCAAGCACTCCGGGTGCTGGCGCTCATCCTGCCTTGTGCGGCGGTCTCCGGCATTTTCCGGGCCCGGCTGCAGCGGGTCCTGGATTTCGCTGCGGTCGCCCGGGCCGAGCTGGTTTCGGTAGGGCTGTTCGGACTCTATGTTGTGCCGCTCGTTCTATGGCAGCCAAGCCTCGGAGTCATGATCCCGCTTACCGGATCCGTCCTGCGCGAGCTGGGCCTGCTGGCCGGGTTATGGTGGGAGTCGCGCTGGTACCCGCGCGCCCATCTGTCGCTCGCCGCTGTCCGGTCATTGCTGCCGTTTGCCGTGAACTTCACCGGTTCCCGCCTTACCGCATACCTCAACAGCCACATAGCCAGTCTGTACATCTTCCCGCTGCTGGGCAGCACGGCGCAGGGATATTACCGGCTGGCCGAACGCCTGACCCTGGGACCGTTGATCCGCCTGTCCACCACCATCAGCCACGTGTCACTGCCGACGTTTTCCAGCATCCAGGACGATGATGCCCGCCTTGGCCGCGGGTACCTGCGGGGCGTCCAGAGCCTGGTGCTCTTTTTGGGTCCCGTGCTGGTTTTCCTGATCGTCTTCGGCGCCCAGGTACTCGAGCTGCTGGAACGCCTTCCCGCCCTGAGCGTGCTGCGCCTGCTGGCCCTGGCCACGCTGTTCAAGGCCATGGGCACCATGGCCGGCTCCGCCTTCATGGCCAAGGGACGGGCCGACTGGCTGCTGCGCTGGTCGCTGTTCAATCTTGCGGTGTTGATTCCGGCGCTCTATGTCAGCACGCCGCAAGGCGTCGCTACCATGGATGCTTTGTTTGGCGGTATACTCATTCCGGTGCGGCACGCCCTTGCGGCCGTCCTGGGTAGACGCCTGAGTCCGGGCATCGAGGCCGTGGCCGCCGTCGTGGCCGGCACCTCGCTGCTCTTTCTGGTTCTCTCCCAGGCCCTGGTCAACCGGCTCATCAGTCTGCCCCTGTCGGCGTATCTGCGCGCGCTGGCGCGACCGGCTGCAGTAGTCGCTGCCGTACTCGTGAGCTGTGGCGCCGCACGGCCGTGGCTTCCCGGTACGGCGGCCGCGGTTCTGGTTCAGGGAGCGGTGGTGGCGGGGATTGCCGGGACGATGGCAATCCGTTTGTTCGCGTGGTCCCTGATGACCGAATACATCCACAGCCTCGTGGGCCGCGCCCCGCTTCGTTGATACCTGCGTTGCATTCCCGGGCTGCCCCGGCCCCTCCCATTGCCTGAGAGCAGGCGGGGGACTATGTTATGGTTGTTTAGAGCTTACCTGCAACAACTTAGAGGGTGCACCAGCACCCAGGAGCGCACCATGAACGAGCAGTCGAACGTCGATACGGGCACCCTTCGCCTCAAGACCGGCCTGGCCGAGATGCTCAAGGGCGGGGTCATCATGGACGTAGTTACCGCGGATCAAGCCAAAATAGCGGAAGATGCGGGCGCCGTAGCGGTCATGGCGCTGGAACGGGTTCCTGCCGACATCCGCGCCCAGGGGGGCGTGGCGCGCATGGCCAGCATTGAGAAGATCCGGAAAATCATGGAGGTAACCTCCATTCCCGTGATGGCCAAGTGCAGAATCGGTCATTTTGCAGAAGCCCAGATGCTGCAGGCCTTGGGCGTGGATTACGTCGATGAAAGCGAAGTCCTGACGCCGGCAGACGAAGAACACCACGTGGACAAATTCGCCTTTCAAGTGCCGTTTGTCTGCGGCTGCAGGAATCTGGGTGAAGCGCTGCGCCGCATCGGCGAAGGCGCTGCCATGATGCGTACCAAGGGAGAAGCCGGATCCGGCAACGTGGTGGAGGCCGTACGCCATATGCGCTGCGTCATGGATACCATTCGCGGACTCACCGTGATGCAGCCTGAACAGCTGATGCATACCGCCAAGGAACTCGGTGCGCCGTATGAACTGGTGCGCTGGGTCGCCGCCAACGGCAAGCTGCCCGTGCCCAACTTTGCCGCCGGCGGCGTAGCCACACCGGCGGACGCGTCCTTGATGATGCAGCTCGGGGCTGAGGCTGTTTTCGTCGGATCGGGTATATTCAAGTCCGGAGATCCGGAGATCCGGGCCAAGGCCATCGTCGAGGCTACCACGCACTACCAGGATCCGGATGTCCTGATACGCGTATCGGAGAATCTGGGTGAAGCCATGGTCGGCATCAACATCAGCGACCTGGATGAAAAGGAGCTGATGCAGACCCGGGGATGGTAGGAGACGCGTGATCGGCGTACTTGGACTGCAGGGTGACTACGTCGCCCACGGGCTGATGCTGCAAAAGCTGGATGCTGACTGGCAGATCGTCAAAAAGCCGGACCAGCTCCAGGGCCTTGATGGTCTGATCGTTCCCGGAGGTGAGAGCACCACGCTGCTCAAGCTGATAGACTCTGGGGGCTTCTGGCCTCATCTGGCCGCATTGGAGCACCAGGCACGACCCATCCTGGGAACCTGTGCGGGCATGATTCTGTTGGCGCGGGAGGTGCACAAACCGCCGCAGAAATCTCTGGGAATGATCGATATCACCGTGGAGCGCAACAGCTACGGCCGGCAGGCGGAGAGCTTCGAAGCGGTGGGTGAATACCGGCATGACGGGCGGAGCAAACCGCTGGAGATGGTCTTCATTCGGGCCCCACGGATACTGCGTCTGGGACCGGAGGTGGAACGGCTGGCCACCTGTCGCGGAGACTGTGTTCTGGCGCGTCAGGGCACGGTCATGGTGGCGTCATTCCATCCCGAACTGACCCGCGACCCAACCGTCCACCAGCTGTTTCTGGAGGCATGCCATCGCTGACCGCACCGGCTCCAAGCAGCGTGCAACCGGGCCTGCCCCGGACCGGCCCGGCCGGTCCGGGGCAGCTACATGCTACCTGAGCCGGACCTTGCTTGCCGATAGCGGGTCCGCCTTCAAGCGTCGTGGCTAGTGTCTTCCCAGACCCAGCCGAATGTGCGCACTGAAACGGTTGATGTTGGTGCGTTGATCGGCCAATACGATGTCATATTTGTAGGACAGCCCCACGGTGAGACGGTCACTGAGCATCATCTCGGCACCCGCACCCGGCGACAGGCCGAAGCGGGTGTCGTTGTCGTCTGAGAACAGTATGGCGCTGAGCGACACAAAATAGTTGAACGGATCCATTCTGTACATCGACCGCATCCCCGCCGACAGCAGGCCGCTGTTCTGGTCATGGATGTGCCCGTAACCCACCTGGAAAGACAACCAGTCTTCCACCATGTAGCCCAGGTAGAAACCTGACAGCAGGTCCGTCTGGTCGAAGTCCTCTCCGGCATCGTCATCGGCCTTGCTGGACACTGAGGCCGCGCCGAAGTAACCTTCGACGAAAACCTGGCCGCCGGTACGGTAGCGCCAGTATCCTCCGGCGCCGTATTCACTGCCTTCCGGTCCGTCCGTGCGCCCCGGAGCGGCCGCAACAGCCGCGTTCGCCACCATCAGTACACTCAATCCAACGGAAAGCCAGCGAGACATCCGCAATCCCCCTTTTCTGTGATCCGGGCCCTGCACCGGCCCGGTGCCATCATGCGTCCGCTGACCCGACCCTGCAGCGGATTGCGCCTGCCGTCCCGGCGGGACGAATAGGACCAGGACCTTAGAGACCGATACTGCGCTGCCTGAAGTGTTTGGTGATCTCCTTGTGATCCGTCCAGACGATCTCGGTGGTCGCGATGTTGGTCAGTTCGAATGTGGCCTTGTAGTACACCATCTTGTGCCGGCCGACCTGCTGGATCGTGGAGGTGATGACACCGCCCAGAAGGTAACGGGCCGCCCGCTGCTGTCCGGGTCCCAGAGCTTCGTCACCGCGCACATATCCCGATCCCTGGTACTCGTATTCCCTGGCGATCTCCTCCCGGGCTCTCCTGTCCAGAAAGACGAACTCGCCGCTCTGGATCAGAGCTGTCTTGATATGGTCGTACAGCGCCTCCATGTCGATGTGTTCGCTGGTCCTGTTGCGAGGCATCTCCAGGATGACCATCGGCCGGTCATTCAGGTCTCTGCCGCTCTCCCAGCGCTCCAGCGAGTTGATCATGGTCTTGGCTACGAGCTGCATATCGTTGTGATTCCATCTGTCGTCCAGCATGGAGATCTCCTGCGGATCCCCATACTCGCCTCGTGTGAAGGCACGCGGCGGTGCGCACGCGGTCATTCCCCAGGCCAGCAGCACTATGGCCAGGCTCAACTGTTTCATCACGTCAATGCTCCTTTCCAGCGGGGCCGGCCGGCCCCGCACCAGGCGTTCATACCTTGCTGAATTTCAGGCCCGCCGCGGCGATGCCGGCGCGCCATTGGAATGCGTTCCATCCGGATGCCGCGGTCCGTTCAGCCCGGCTCGCCACGCGGCGGTGTTCGGCACGGTTTTTCAGTCCCATTCGCAGTGAAAGTTGGTACGCACCGGATGCCACCGGTCCGGCAGCATCTGATCCTGGCGGTACAGAACCTGCAGATCACAGATGCGCTGCGGCGAACTGGCCGGGTAGTGAAAATCGTATCGCTGGATATTGTCCCGGTCTGCTTGCGGTATGTCCGCCGATGTATAGATGTTGGGACGAGTGGACATGAAGACCTTGGCCGTCTTGGGTCCGTGTTCCCGCAACGGCACATCCGCGGCGAAAACCACCCGCCGGACCTGCCTGGGCAGTACCAGATCCGTTCGATCCACCATCGTGTCATTAGCCCATTGCCCCGCCATGACACTCTGCAGGTTGGCGAAGAAAACGCGTTCACGATCGCCGTCCGGGATGATCAGATACAGGTACGCGCGCCGCGCCTGGGTTGAAACCTGCGGCGCGCCGCCAAGCCCCTCGAAATCCATGGTTATCACCAGGGACACGCCACGGTTTGGAGGCAAGGCGTGCAGCGACACCGCACTCAGGACAGCCTCCGATACACCGGCTTCCTTGAGCTGGATCAGCGCATCGACCGAGACATCACCGGCACATCGACGTTCCTCGATGAGCTTGACGATGGCGGCGTCGCTGAATCCGCTCTGGCTCAGTTTGAGCACATCGTCCAGCGATACGGGCATCTGGTCCGAGCGTTCATACCGGCGCGGCAGTTCACCGCCGTCCCACTCCACGATGTTGACGATACGCCCTTCCCGCAGGGGATCCGTTCCCCCGGCGGACGTGCCGGCGGGCGAACTGCGCTGGGCAGTGACAGCGACAGCGGCCAGTAATCCTGCGGCGGCCGCCAGCACCGCGATTCTCAGCACCCTGTTCATCTTTGTGCTCCCTTCGTGCTGTTCAGCGGTATCCCCGGAAGTTGACGAATACCGGCGCCTGGTTTGGAACACGCACCGCGGGAATCCGCTGCGTTTCCACCGTATCGCCGGAGGCGTTCAGGAACTGCACCTGGAGATCCACGGTTCCTGGAGGCACCTGCAAACGCACCATGTGAACCCGCGCCGGCAGCGACATCCAGCTGCGCGTATCCGCGGCTTCCGTGGCGACGCCGAAAAGGTTGACCAGAGCTCCCATGAACCGGCCCAGACCTTCCATCCATACCCGGTCATCATCACGATTCTCGGCCCGTTCGAACGCTTTTTCCACTCCTCTGGACGCCATGTACTTGGCCAGGGCCCGGGCGGCGGTCCGGGCCACTATGGTATCATGCTTGTCCGTGAAAGTCTCCATGGCAATAGCGTTCAGGTCCTGTAACACGACGCCCGTGGCCGACACGTCGTCTGCATGGAGGCGCACCGATCGTACCACGGAGGGAACCGGCCGGTATTCCGGCAGAGCGATACGCAGCCAATAGCGTACCGAACCACGGCGATAGAGATGGGGGTGACGATACCGGTAGGCCATTTGATTGGATACCAGCCAGATGTTGTTGACGTCGTCACTCTCCATGATGGGCAGACGGACTTCGTACTGGTGTTTGCGCCCGATGAAACCCGTCTCGATGAACGCGATGATGCGGCTCTGGCGCGCCGCGGCCAGGTCCTCCTGCGTCAACCCGTACCGGCGCATGGTCTCCTGGGTTTCCCGCTCATATCCCAGACGCGCCGACACCCCGGCCAGATCGACCCCGAGCTCCCGCGGCGCCCGCAATCCGAACAGCTCGCTGTAAGCCTGGTACCCCCGTTCCGCAGCCCGGTATGCGACATAGGCGTCATTCCATTCACCTTCGGCTTCGTACATCATACCGGTAAGGTACTGCATGAAGGCGTCGTTCCGGTAGTTCAGCTCGTAGTCGGTTGACAGGGCGAACTCCGCCAGCTTCAGGTTGGCTTTGCGACACTCGACCAGCGCTGCTTGCGGCTGCCCCAGGTGTTGAAAGTTCATGGCGCGGTAATAATGGATGATCACGCGCTCGAATTCCTCTCCCCGGTAGGCCCTGATGGCATCGCTGGACAGCAGAGAGGCCATCTCCCGGGAAACGGAGCGGGTGAACAGCCGGTCGATCAGGTCTTCGGCCTGGGCAAACTCCTCATTCGAGCGCTCATACTGCCCATGGTAGTGAAGCATCAAGCCGCGCTCCAGACGATAGAGCAACAGATCGGTCTTGCTGTCCGGTTTGTCCAGCCGGTCCAGTGCCGCCTCGTAATCTCCCCGGCTCATCCGTTGCAGCGCGCTGCCCATATTCGTGCTGTAAGCGGCGGCGCAACCGGCAAGCCCCAGCAGCAGCAGTATACCGATCCCTCGGACAGCACGACGCACTCGCAGGGACTTCACAGCCGACAGCGCCCGACAATGGCGCCCACCGAATCCGCGAGTCCGGCGGGTACGAGCCACGGCTGGCGTTGCAATCGAGTGATCATCGGCTTCCGCCCCTGACGGTGGGCATTCCGTGTACCGGCACACGCTTCAGACCTTGTTCGGGTACGAAGTGACAGCTTCCCACCGGAATCTTTCTGCATTATGGATGCGCCTGCACCGGGACCGTTCCCGGTGTTCGCCGGCACGGCCACGGCCCGGCGTGCAGCGCGTGCGCCGGGCCGCCGGGAGCCTTGCCCGCTGCGGCCGAACCCGCACACAACGCCTCAGTCCGCCTGGACCACGTGCTCTACATATACACGATCCCCATCCTGGATCGAACGAAGTATCCGAGGATCTCCCTCCAGCTGGCCCAGAACGTTGACCTCGGTCACCAGTCGACACTCGTTCTCCCGGGATATCGGCGTGGGGCCGTAAGGCAGCGCCAGAGCCCCTCCCTGGACCCAGAAGCAGACGGTGCCGGGATCGACGACCTGGCGCGCGTCCGGTTCCACGAAAGCATCCACTGGTAGCTCGAAATACACTTCCTCGCCCCAGGTGTTCGCCGTCGACTCACAGGGCAGCGCTTCGAGCACCTTGGCCGTCGTCGGCGTTTGGTTCAGCCGGGCCGTGATTTCACCCCCGGACCAGCTTATCCGTACCCGCATCATGGTCTCCTTGTCGTTCGGTTCATGCCCGCGCCGATCCGCTTTGAGCCGGAGTCAGCCTCTTGTCCGGCCGCCATACCGGTTTATGCTAATATAGCAGCCCAACGACACTCCTCAAAAACGCCTGCGAGCGCGCATCGCCCCATGCGAAGCAGCGGTCCTGACAGGAAGGCGAACTTACCCGTGATCGAACTACGGCCCGGAGACTACGGTGCCGAGACCAGCTTCAGGGTCCGCAACCGCGATGCTCCCATCGATGCGAAGTCTTACCGTGAGCTACCCAAGCATCCGCTGTACCTCGTTTTGGACAACCTGCGCAGCGCCTTCAACGTCGGTGCCATCTTCCGCGTCGCCGATACCGCCAGATTGCGGAGCGTGATCACCTGCGGGTACACCGCCCACCCACCCCACGTCAAGCTGGAGAAGACGGCCCTGGGGACGCTGGACTACGTGCATTCGCGGCACTTCGACACGACGACAGCGGCAATCGCCGACCTGCAGGGCCGGGGAATACCGGTCTGGGGCGTCGAGACCACATCGGCCAGCCGCTTGTACACCGCCACACGGTTTCCGCAACCCGTGGCACTGGTCCTGGGCAATGAAGCCCTGGGCGTGGACCCGAAAGTGCTGGCCCGGTGCGATGCGCTGATCGAGATCCCGATGTTCGGCTACAAGAATTCGCTCAATGTGGCCGCCGCAGCGGCCGTCGTCGTATTCGAGGCTCTGCGCCAGTGGGGCGTGGCTTCGGGACGCCACCCGTCGTGAGCGAGACTCCGCCGCAGCGCCCGCCCGTGCCGGTCACCACTCAACGCTGACGGGTATACGGCTGGCGGGAATACTCCCGGGCAAGGTCGTGACTGTTGCCCAGCCGGGGCAGGCGTCGCACCGTGTCGTAATGTTTCAGCGCCTGCTCGCGCTGTCCCTGTAGGTCCCTGGTCATGCCAAGCATCAGGTTCGCCAGGGCGGCATACTGCAGATCCCGCGGCCGTTGCGTTGCCTGGCCCAGACTGTCCACCATGGCAAAGCTGGCCGCCGCCTCTTCCAGCCGATTTTCATACAACGCATACCGGCCCAGGTAATACAGAGCCTCCAACCGGCCGTGAACATGGTAGCCTGTGCGGTGCTCCAGGCTGCGGTCGACCCACTCGCGATACAACCGGACCGCATGCTGCCAGTGTCCCAACTCGGCGGTGGTCCGGGCCAGCCGCAGATGGAACAGCGAGTTTTCCGCATAGCGCCGGTGCAATCGCTGCAGATGCGTCCGGGCGGCAAGCAGATCTTCTTCGTAGAGCGTGTGGATCTGTGCCAGGAAGTAATCCGCTTCGGCCCGCGCGTACTGCCCGCGGCGAGCCACCTCCCGCAACTGCTCGAGACCCAGTTCCCGGTTTCCGGCTGGCAGCAGCATCATGATCGGGCGCACCACGCGAATCTCGCGCGGAATCACCTCGGCAAAGTAGTTGTAGATGCCCTGGCCAAAGAGAATGTCGCTGTTTTCTGGTTCCAGGGCTCGGCTCTTCTCCAGCAACGGCAGCGATCTCAGGCCGTCTGCGGCGGCCCGGAGATACTGTCCCCGTCCACCGCGCAGCCGGCCTCTGAAACCGATAGCTCCGCCCTTGAAAAGGATGGCATCGAAGTTGTCAGGATCCGCATCCAGCCGTCGATCGCACACCCGGATGCACGCCTCGATGCGACGGTGGAACTCCGCGTCATGGGTGGTATCGTCCATGTCGATCAGGATGCGCCACCAGGAAACCATGGCCAGGAAAAAATAGCCGATGGGCTGGTCAGGATGCACCGCGATGATCTCCTCCTGGAAAAATTCCTCTGCTTCATCCAGACGCAGATCGTACACCAGATCGATTCCATCCTGGATCTGTGGGTTGAAGGTGCGCAGCGTGTATTCGTCAGGTTGAACCATGCCGGAAGCAAACGCCCGGCAGGCCAGACAGAACACCAGCAGGGCGGCCATGGCACGGGGCCACCGTATGCGCGGCGATGCGTCCGTGACCGCCACGATGTCATGGGCCCCGGTGAAGTCAGGATCATGGTTGGCTTGGTTGACGGTAGTACGCCTCATGATAGGTTAATCTGCGCGTTGCTCTCCATTAGACAAGGACTGGTTGGATGAGACATGATGTGGTGGTAATCGGAGGCGGCTCGGCAGGGTACGCCGCTGCGAACCGGTTGCATGCCGGCGGCGCCGAGGTCGCCGTGGTCGATCCCGGACCGTTGGGCGGGTTGTGTATACTCAGGGGATGCATGCCGACCAAAGCGATACTGCGTTCCGCCGAAATCGCGGCGCTGATTCGGCAGGCGCCCGAATTCGGTCTGCAGCCCGGTGCGCTGCAGGTGGATCTGGGAGCCATCCTGGATCGCAAGGACCGGCTCGTGCACGAGTTCGCCGCGTATCGAAGAGAGCAGTTGCGCGACGGCCGGTTTGTGCTGTACGAGGCCAGGGCGCGCTTCGTCTCGCCCCGGCAGATCCAGGCAGCGGAGCAGATCCTCACCGCGGACAGTTTCATCATCGCCACCGGTTCGGTGCCCGGTCATGTGCCCGTTCCCGGTCTGGACGCGGCCGGCTATATCACCAGTGACGAGGCGCTGGAACTGCGCCGGCTGCCCGCCACGCTCATCGTCCTGGGCGGCGGTCCGGTGGCTCTGGAGCTGGCCCAGTTCTACCAGCGGCTGGGGTCGCAGGTAACGCTGATCCAGCGCAGCCATCACGTCTTGTCGCAAGGCGACGAAGACATCGCCAGACCGCTGGAGCAACGCCTGCGCGAGGAAGGCATGCAGGTATATACCGGAACTCAGTTGCGGGAGTTTTCCGTGGCGGACGGACTCAAGGTGGCCGGCTTCCACCACGAGGGGACGTACCGGCAGGTGACAGGGCACCAGATTCTACAGGCCATGGGGCGGCGGTCATGCATCGATGGACTGGCCCTGGAAGCCGCCGGAGTCGAGGTGGAGGAGGGGCGAATTAGAGTCAATTCCGAGATGCGCACCTCGCAACCGCACATCTATGCCGTCGGCGATGTCAACGGGGTACACGAGACCGTCCACCTCGCCATTCAGCAGGGCGAGGTGGCGGCCCACAATGCTCTACACCCCGGCGGACCCGCGCACCGCCTGGACGAGCGGCTCACTGCCGAGGTCGTGTTCACGGATCCCCAGGTGGCCGGCGTGGGACTCTGCGAGATGCAGTGCCAGGATCTGGACATCCCGTACCTGACCGCGTCGTACCCGTTCGCCGATCACGGCAAGGCGCTGTGCCTGGGTGTGCCCCACGGACATGTCAAGCTGCTCTGCCAACCGCGGACCGGTGACCTGCTGGGTGCCCACATCGTCGGGGCCGAAGCGGGTGAATTGATCCACGAGATGATCACCGTCATGCATTTCCACGGCACGGTTCACGATCTGTGCCGCATACCGCACTACCACCCTACCCTGAGCGAAATCCTGACGTATCCGGCGGAGGAACTGCAGGAGCGGCTTGGCCGCTAGAATGCACCTCACGGCATGCTCCCCGGCGACCCCGGCCGCCGGGGGATGCCAGTCGCTCAGTCGTAATATTCGTGGCCCAGGTGGGTGATCAGATCCTCGCCCTGCATGAAGCGCAGCGTGTTCTTCAGCTTCATCAGCTGGATGAAAAGATCGTGCTCCGGGTACAACTCTGGAGCGGCCATCGGACTCTTGAAGTAGAAGGAGAGCCATTCCTGGATACCGCGTCTGCCGGAGCGCTGCGCCAGATCCGTAAACAGGACCAGGTCTAGAACGAGCGGCGCGGCCAGAATGCTATCGCGGCAGAGGAAGTCCACCTTGATCTGCATGGGGTACCCCAGCCAGCCGAAGATATCGATATTGTCCCAGCCTTCCTTCTCATCCCGGCGCGGCGGGTAGTAGTTGATCCGCACCTTGTGGTACAGCTTCTCGTACAACTCCGGGTACAGATGCGGCTGCAGAATGCACTCCAGCACGCTCAGCTTGCTCTCTTCCTTGGTTTTGAAGGAATAGGGATCGTCGAGCACCTCCCCATCACGGTTACCCAGGATATTGGTCGAAAACCATCCCTTCACCCCGAGCATGCGGGCCTTGAAACCCGGTGCCAGGATAGTCTTCATCAAGGTCTGGCCAGTTTTGAAATCCTTGCCCCCTACTGGCACATTGCGCTCGGTTGCCAGTTCCACCATGGCAGGCACGTCCACGGTAAGATTGGGCGCGCCGTTCATGAAGGGGATACCTTCCTGCAGCGCCGCCCACGCGTACAGCATGCTGGGCGCTATGCCCGGATCGTTGGCATCCAGACCACGCTCGAAGGCCTCGATGGAAGCATGTACTGCCGTCGGCTGCAGGAAAATCTCCGTGCTGCCGCACCATATCATCACCATGCGGTCCACACCGGTGTCGGCGCGAAAACGCTGGATATCGGCGCGGATCTGCTGCACCAGCTCCCGTTTGCTTTTCGCTTCCTTCACATGGGGGCCGTCCAGACGCCGGACGTAATCGCGGTCGAAAGCAGCCTTCCATGGTTTGATGGCCTCGAGCGGCTCCTTCAACGCATCCAGCGTAGAGTTGTCGAGCACGCCGGCATGGACCGCTGCCGCATAGGCGTCATCCGGAAACACATCCCAGCCTCCAAAGACCAGATCCTCCAGACCCGCCAGCGGCACGAAATCCTTGATTCGCGGCGACCGGTTCTCCGTGCGCTTGCCCAGGCGTATGGCAGCCATCTGGGTGAGCGATCCGTATGGCTGACCCAGACCCGCTTTGATGGCTTCGACACCGGCAATGAAGGTGGTGGCCACGGCGCCCATCCCAGGGATCAACACGCCTAGTTTGCCGGTTGCCGGGGCGATTTCGCTCGGTTTGTTCATCGATTGCCTTTCTACACGGTTGAAACTGTGATGGTGCGATCCTCCGATCTTAGGCTCAAGCAATATAGGCGATCATTGCTATAATTCAAATGAATTTATATTATGCTTACTATTGTTTTTTCCTATTGATGGTGTTACTCGACGAAACCAGAATACATCGTTCCAGTATGCGGCGGGACGTTTGCGTCCCGGATCCGTTGAAGCTGCTCCATCAGCGGCTCCAGTTCGCGGTGGCCGGCCAGGCGATGGCGCAACGCAGCGGCACCCGCGAAATCACGGAAGTAACCGGCATAGTGGCGACGCAGGCTGGTGACGGCGTACTCCGGTCCGCCATAGGCGATGGCCAGCTGCAGGTGCATGAGACAAAGATCCACCCGTTGTGCCAGTGTGGGCCCCGGAAGTCGCACACCGTCCAGCAGATGCCTGGCTTCCCGGAACAACCAGGGATGCCGCACGGCGCCCCGGGCCAGCATCACCCCATCACAACCCGTCGTCGCCAAGGCCTGGCTGACATCTTCAGCCCGGGTCAATCCCCCATTCAGGATCACCGGAATGGATACGGCCTTCTTCACCTGCGGGATCCAGCTATAGTCCACAGGACCTTTGTGTCCCTGGGCACGGGTCCGGCAGTGTATGGTCAACGCCTGCACGCCCAAGTCCTGCAGCATGCACGCCACCTCGACGATGCGTATGCTGGCGCGGTCCCACCCGAGGCGGGTTTTGACGGTCACAGGCAGGGACGTGGCACGAACCACACTGCTCACCACGGACCGCATGGCCGGCAGATCACGCAGCAGACCGGCACCGGCCCCCTGTTCGGTGACACCGCGGACCCAGCAGCCGCAGTTGATATCGATCAGATCCGGCGCTGCGTCGCCGGCCATCTCGGCAGCACGCTGCATGGAATCCGGCCTGGAGCCATACAGCTGGATGCCGACGGGCCGCTCCTCCGGCAGAAAGCGCATCTTGCCCTGCGTACGCCTGGGTCCGTCCGGGGCTTCGCGCACCAGCCCCTCCGCGTTAACGAACTCGGTATACACGATGCCGGCACCCAGCCGCTTGCAGACTGTGCGAAAAGGCGCGTCGGTAAGGCCTTCCATGGGCGCCAGCAGGATTCCGGGGCGCACCCGGACCGGCCCGATGCAAAGCCCCTTGAGCCCGTTCTTATGCATGGCAGCAGCGTATGGTACGGGAGGGCGTGATGACCAGATCCATGCGAATGTCGTGCGGCTCGGGCGTAAGCTCCGGCAGCAGCAGCTGGTCGTACGTCAGGCCGGCACGCGGCGCCCGGATTTGGGCCAGAAAGCGGTCGTAGTACCCGCCGCCCAGGCCCAGCCTGTTGCCCTGCGGGTCGAAGGCCACGCCCGGAACGAGTATCAGATCGATCTCCGCCAGCCGGTACAGCCAGCGCTCCGCGCCAGGCGGCGGAGTCAGCAGATACCAGCGATCCGGCTGCAGCTCATCCAGAGACTCGATTTCGGCGTGACCCAATGTCTTGGAACCCGGACGGACTACCGGCACGATCACCCGCCGCCCCTGTTCCAGACAGCAACGTATCAAAGCGCGGGTATCCAACTCGTTGCCAAGGCTGGAGACGTAGGAGTGCACCACGCGGGCGGCGGCGTACTCCGGCAGTGCCTGAACGCGCTGCGTGACCGCTCTGCTGGCGGCAGCAGTGACGGCGCCGGACAATGCTTCCCGGCGACGGCGCAGTTGCCGACGCAAACGGCGCTTTGCCGATGGCGTAGGGGAGGTATTCATCGTAGCGATAATAATCCGCGAGAACGCCGGGTCAAGGGCCTTCGGCAACGCGTCCTTACGTGCTGTCTTGACGCTTTCGGTATTCCGCCTATGTTCAAAAGTTTGGCCATATGTATAACCAGTTCCCGCAGCCGGCGATCCTCTGCGGACGCCGGCACCCTGGCGCAGCTGCTGACCGGACCACCTGGATGGAATCACACGAGCACCCGGGCACCCCGGAAGAATACGCGTCCCGAATCGCTCTGGACCCGGCCGAAGACGAGCGCCGCCAGCAGGAGTTGCGGGCACGCGGGAATTTGCCCCGGCACATCGCCATCATCATGGACGGCGACCGGCGGTGGGCTGAGGCACGGGAGCTGCCCCGCACTGAAGGGCACCGTTTCGGCCGGGAATCCGTCCGTGACGTGGTCCGCGCGTGCGGTCAACTGCAAATCGAAGTATTGACGCTGTACACCTTCTCCACGGAGAACTGGGCACGGCCGCGGTACGAGATACAGTCGCTGATGCGCTGGCTGCGCCAAGCCCTCCGGGATGAAGTGCCCGAGCTCCACAGGAACGGCGTCCGGCTGACCGCCATCGGCCGCTGGCACGAGCTCTCGCGCCCGGTTCGCACCGCTCTGGAGCATGCCATGGAGCGCACACGCCACAATACCGGACTGGTCCTCAATCTGGCGCTCAACTACGGCGGACGAGCCGAACTGGTCGACGCGTTCCGGATTCTGGCAGAACAGGTGAGTCAGGGTCGATACAAGGCCTCTGAGATCGATGAAGCAGCGATATCCGCGGCGCTGTACACCGCCGGCCTGCCGGATCCGGATCTGTTGATCCGTCCCAGCGGGGAAATGCGGTTGAGCAACTTCCTGCCCTGGCAGATGGTCTATACGGAGATATATTTTGCCACGGATGTCTACTGGCCGGACTTTCGCCGCCAGCACCTGTACGCTGCCATCGCCGAATACCAGCGCCGGCAACGGCGTTTCGGCGGCGCCTGATTGACGTCATGGCGCCAGGCCTGTCCTCTCCCAGCAACCTGACCGTACGCACGGTCTCGGCCATGCTTTTCGTGCCGGTCGTACTGCTGCTGATCCTGGTCGGGGGCTGGGCCCTGTTTTTGCTGGTGCTGTTCATCGTCGTGCGCGGCAGTTGGGAATTCTTTGCCATGGCTCGACAGTCAGGCAGACGCCCGTTGACTCATTTAGGATTGCTGCTAGCCGCTGCGCTCTGCCTGCACATCCATCTGGCCGGCACAGAGCATTTGATCCCGGCACTACTGGCCATCGCACTGATCATCTTTACCGCTACACTGTTCCGCGGCACCACGGATTTTAGTGTAAACGTGCTGCTTACCCTCGGCGGTGTGATCTACCTGGGGCTGATGGGAAGTGCACCGTTGCTGATTACCGCATCCGCCGGACCGGAGTTGCGCCAGGAAGCCGGACGCCTGGTGGCTGTCCTGTTCCTCTGCATCTGGCTGACCGACGCGGTGGCCTATCTGGCGGGCCGACAGTTCGGCAGGCGCAAGCTGGCCCCGCGAATCAGTCCAGCCAAAACGATCGTGGGCGCACTGGCGGGCCTGGCAGGCGGTCTGTTGCCCGTGGGGCTGGTTGGGTTTCTGCCTTCCTTCTGTGTCCTCCGGCTCTCGGGGCTGCTCCTGCTGGCCAGTGTGGGCGGGCAGACCGGAGACCTGGTCGAGTCCGCCATCAAACGGGACCTGGGAGTCAAGGACGCGCCGCCCCTGATTCCGGGCCACGGCGGTGTGCTGGACCGGTTCGACTCTTATCTGTTTGCCTTGCCTTTGTCCTATATTTACATAACACTATTACGCATATACTGATCCCCCAACCTGGCCTGGCTCATGATGAGCACACTTTTCTTCTTTCTGATCGCTTTAGGAATCCTGGTCTTCGTCCATGAATTCGGTCATTTCATCGTTGCCAAGCAAGCCGGCATCCGCGTAGAACGGTTCTCCCTGGGTTTCCCGCCCAAGGCGTTCGGGTTCCGCTGGGGTGAAACGGAATACTGCATATCGTGGATACCGTTCGGTGGCTATGTCAAAGTCGCGGGGATGGCTGATGTCGGGACGGAAACCGCCACCGGCGCCCCGGATGAGTTCCCCAGCAAGCCCGTATGGGTCCGCATGGCGGTGATCGCCGCCGGACCGGCGATGAACTTCCTGTTTGCCTTTGTCGCCCTGGCGTTCCTGTTCCAGGCGTATGGCATCGACACCTTTCCAAGCACCAGAATCGACGTGGAGGAAAGCTCCATTGCGGCAGTGGCGGGCCTGCAGTCCGATGACCGCATCATCAGCCTGGAAGGACGGCCGGTTGACAATGCTTACGAACTGATAACTGCTCTGGATAGACTGGCCGGACGCGAGATCAGCATTGTGGCAGAGAGGAACAGCCGCCAACTGACGCTCCAGTTGCCGCCCCGGCCGGAAGAGGGCTACGGCTTCCAACTCGTACAGCCCACCACGGTGGGCCGGACTGTTCCCGGCATGCCGGCCGAGGAACTGGGGTTGCAGGAGGGAGACCGCATCATCGCCGTCGGCGATGTTCCGGTGGACCGCTGGTCCACTATGAGCACCGAAATCCGCAAGCATCCGGACCAGCCGGTTCGTCTAGTCTGGGAGCGGGATGGCCGCCGCATGGAGGCCAGGATCACCCCTGCGGCCACCACAGAAGCCGGTGAAACGGTGGGCCAGATCGGCATTGGCCCGCACATCGTTCGTCATGACGTGGGGCTGTTCCGGGCCATCGCCCTGGGGGCCGACGGCGTGTACAGCTCCTCCTGGCTGATACTGGATTTTCTGGCTCAGCTATTCCGGGGAGACCGCTCCACCGAGGAACTGGGCGGCCCGTTGCGCATCGCCCAGCTGGCCGGCGAAACGGCGGACCAGGGGCTCAACCAGTTTGTCGGTTTCCTGGCCATGCTCAGCGTCAACCTGGCCATTATCAACCTCCTGCCCATACCCGTGCTGGATGGGGGACACCTGGTGTTCCTGGTCGTGGAGGGCATCCGCCGGCGGCCTCTGTCGTTGCGCCAGCGTGAGGTCTTCCAGCAGATCGGGCTGGCCATCCTGTTGTTCATCATGTTGCTGGTGACGTTCAACGACCTCAACCAGATGGTGTTCCACCGCATCATGGAGTTTTTCCAGTAGATTCTTCCAACTGGCTGTCGCAATGTGTCCGGCACCGGGCCCGGCAGCTGGGTTTCCAGCTGGTCGGCATCACGCCGGCGGCACCGCTGGCTCACGCGGATGCGTACTTCCGTTGGGTCGAACGCGGATATGCTGGCGACATGACGTACATGCAGCGCAACCGGGACAAGCGGGCCAATCCGGCTCTGCTGGTACCGGGAGCCCGCTCGGTCATCTGCCTCGGCATGGCCTATCCGCCACCCGTAGAGGCGCCGGACAGCGGCCTGCACGGCCGCCTGTCGGCCTTCGCGCGCGGTAGCGACTACCATGTTTCCGTCAAGGCGAAACTGCGGGAACTGTGGGCCTATATCGGCCAGATCGCTCCAGTACCGCCTACCGGCCGGTATTACGTCGACACCGGCCCGGTGCTCGAACGCGAGTTGGCCCAGCGAGCGGGTCTCGGTTGGTGCGGTAAAAACACCTGCCTGATCTCCCGGACGACAGGCTCTTATGTCTTCCTTGGAGAAATCATCACAGACCTGGAGTTGGAATACGACCCCCCGGCATCCAACCGCTGCGGCTCCTGCACCCGCTGTCTGGATGCATGCCCCACCGGGGCTCTGGTGGCTCCCCATGTGCTGGATGCCAGACGCTGCATCGCTTATCTGACCATTGAATCCAGGGACGCCATCCCGCGTGACCTGCGCCCGTTGATGGACAACTGGGTCTTCGGATGTGACGCCTGCCAGCAGGTCTGTCCGTGGAACCACCGTGCCCGCGGGGCGCGAGGCGTTCCCGGGGAGCCGGTCAGCCAGGACACGCGGGACCTGCGCCAGGTACTGGCTCTGGATCCGGATGGTTTCAGTCAGTGTTTTCGCGGCTCGCCCGTCAAAAGGGCCCGGCGCAGCGGCCTGCTGCGTAATGCGGCCGTCGCCCTGGGCAATTCCGGCGATCGCCGGGCGCTGCCGGTCCTGGTCCGGGCATTGGAGCAGGATCCCGAGCCCCTGGTACGCAGCCATGCGGCCTGGGCGCTGGGCCGGCTGGGAGGCGTCGAAGCGCGCAAGGCGCTGTCCCAGGCCAGGTGCCACGAAGCGGATCCCGTAACCGTGGCTGAGATCCAGCAGGCGCTGGCCGCCGTGCAAGGACGGCCGGTCGGGCCACCGCCCACGGAGTGAACGGTCAAGCGGTCAGTGCCGCGGCGCAACGGCAAGCGCGGCACAGCGGTAAGCGAGGCGAGGCGGCACGGGCGGCACAGCAGCACGGTGGGCGACGAACCAGCAAACGCAGTATGGCAGGCCGCGCCGTATGGCGATCTGCGCGCCCAACCGGTGGAAGGCTCAGCGCGCCGCAGTAGTCACCGGGAGAACATGGCTTCGGCAAAGACCTGAGCATCGAAAGGCTGCAGGTCGTCGACACCTTCACCCACGCCGATGAGCTTGACGGGTATGCCCAGTTCCTGCCGCAAGGCGATGGCGATCCCCCCCTTGGCCGTACCGTCCAGTTTGGTGAGTACCAGACCGGTCAGCGGGGCAACCTGATTGAAGTGCCGGGCCTGGGACAGGGTGTTCTGACCGGTAGTCGCATCCAGCACCAGCAATACCTCATGTGGCGCATCCGGTTGCTGTTTGGCCAGCGAACGCCGGATTTTACCCAGCTCCTCCATCAGATTGGCCTTGTTGTGGAGCCGTCCGGCTGTATCCACCAGGAGAACATCGACATGGCGCGCCCGCGCCGCAGCCAGAGCATCATACGCCACGGAGGCCGGATCCGCTCCGGCCTGTGGCTTGATGATGTCCACGCCGGCCCGTTGCGACCAGATCTCCAGCTGCGGTATGGCCGCGGCCCGGAAGGTGTCGCAAGCGGCCAGAAGCACCTGCCGGCCCGCATCCGCGTACCGTTTGGCCAGCTTGCCGATGGTGGTCGTCTTGCCGACGCCGTTGACCCCGACCACAAGAATCACGTACGGCCTGGCCGGCAACTCGTCTTCTATCGGCAGCCCGTTGTCGTCCAGTGCCACGGCCGCGGCAACCTGCTCCTTGAGCACCTGCATGACCGCGTCCGGCCCCGTCAGGCGCTCCCCGTCCCTGATCCGCTCGCGCAGTGTGTCCAGCATGTCCACGGAGGTTTCCAGCCCGACATCGGCCTGGATGAGAATTTCCTCGATCTCCTCCAGAATCTCCTCGTCCAGCTGCCCGGAGGACGGCACCACCGCGGCAATCTGCCCGGCCACCACCGACCGGGTCCTGGCCAGGCCGTCTTTGATGCGATCCAGGAATCTACCGAGCACAGGAACCTGCCTTGCCGCCATTGGCGCGTGCGTCGAGAGCTGAAGCAGCGATACATGGCACGGGAGCGATACACAGCATGGGCGCGTCTTCCAGGTTGAGTTCGCAGGAGTTTTCCAGGAACTGTCCGCGCGCCCGCGTCGTCTTCGCTTCGCCGGACCCGTGGCGCCTTTCGTCAAAAACCGGCGACCTGTCCAATATCACCGGCGCCGGCGTAAGTAACGCGCCCTCAGCGGTTTTGTCAAGATGCCTGCCAAACAGCTTTTTCACGCAGCAGAACCCATTCTCATACAGCTTCTTACACGGACAATCAACGCCGTCTTCGGGTTGACTCCGCGATCCGTCAGGTCTAGATTACGTCATCAATACAAGGAGAAGCACCGTGTATTTACTCATCGTGCTCGTGTCCATTCACCTGGCCGGAGTCGCTCACGCCTCCCCCCCTGCGCCGTTCATGCCCGTAACGGAGGTACAGGCCGGCATGCAGGGTATAGGCCTGACCGTCTTCAGCGGCACGCAGGTCGACACCTTCGGAGTGGATATCCTGGGTGTGGTACATAACGGTCTGGGCGTGGGTCGGGATCTCATCCTGGCCCGGTTGTATGGCGGCCCTCTGGAAGAAACCGGCGTTGTACGCGGCATGAGCGGTAGTCCCGTGTTCGTGGAGGACCGGCTGATCGGTGCGGTCGCGTACGGTTGGAGCTTTGCCAAATCACCCATCTGCGGCATCACGCCCATCGAGCAGATGGTGGAGGTCATGATGCGCCCGATGGACACAGCGGCAGAGGAAGCTGCAAGTCGCCGTCCGTCCCGCATCGCCATCCATCACCTGAAGGACATCGACGGAGCGTTCCCGCCGCGATCGTCCCTCGACAGCCGCGAACGTCCGGCCATGGAACCGCTGGGTACCCCGGTATGGGTGGCCGGCATGCCTCACGGTGCCGCAGCGGTCCTGCGCGAAGTCCTGGAACCCCTGGGCATGCATGTACTGAGCGGACCGGCGGGCACCTCGTCGGCGCCGGCGGCGGTGATCGAACCCGGCGCCGCGCTCGGTGTGCAACTCATTGAGGGAGACATGAGCGCAACCGGAATCGGTACGGTTACCCTCGTGGATGAGGACCAGGTGCTGGCTTTCGGTCACCCGATGATGATGCTGGGCGCCGCCAGCCTGCCGCTCACGGCAGCGCATATATACGAGGTTCTACCCAGCCGGCATCTGTCGTTCAAACTCGGAGCCGCCACCAGCCCGGTGGGCGCCATGCGTCAGGATCGTTCGCCGGGTATTGCCGGCCGCCTTGGCCCCGTACCGAGCATGCTGCCCGTGTCGGTTGGCATAACCACGGACGGAGACCATAGACCGTTCCGTTTCCGCGTAGCCCGCCATGAGGATCTCACTGCCAGTCTGGTCCGGGCTACGCTGCTGGGGTCGCTGGAAAGCCGGGCCAAGCTGTTCGGAGACGCCACCGTAGAACTCAAAGCAGATATCGGACTGACCGATGCCGCGCCTATCCGCCTCAACCAACGCTACAGCGGTCCCGCGGCGCTGGTGCATGCCGCAGTAGAGGCGGTCCGGCCCATCCACGAACTGATGTCCAGCCCCCTGCCCGGGCTGCAGCTGGACAGCCTGGCGTTCGACATGCACCTGCACGATCACCTGGCCACAGCGGTCATCCGGTCGATACGGGCCGGGTCGGAGACGGTACACCCGGGAGAACGTCTGGAGGTCACCATAGAGCTGCAACCTCACCGGGATGTCGTCCAGAAAAGGCGAATCCAGCTGACTGTTCCCAGGGATCTGGCCCCCGGTCCGGTGCAGTTGCGGGTCGGTGCCGGCAATGTGATCCGGGGTTGGGACATGGCGCGCCGGCCTGACGCATTCCGCCCCCGGGATGCGTCGCACCTGGTTCAACTTCTCAACCAGGTGTACCGGAACGACGTGCTGGTAGCGGAACTGTTCAGGGAGACGCCGGGCCTGACCCTGGACGGTCGCGAACTGCCCTCACTGCCGCCTTCGGCGTCAGCCACGCTGCGGGCGTCGGCGTCATCCGGACACCTGGGTCCGTCGTACGGCCAGGTGCTGGACCAGATCAGTCTGCCAACGGAGTATGTTCTCGAGGGTCAGCTCTCCGTCGAACTCAAAGTCGAGCGTCGGCCCGGCAACCTCCAATCAACCGGTGTCCAACCATGACCAGGTTCCTGCTGAACCACGCGTACAGCCACCGTCGTACGGTGCTCGTTTTCTGTGCTCTGCTGGGCCTGCTGCCGGAAGCTCACGCATCGAGGACCCAGCGGTGGCAACAGGCCACGTTCGCGGATTTCGCTGACGGCACCCTGCAGGGCATTTCCATAGACTCCGAGGGCAATCTCATGCGAGGGCCGGTTGCCGAAAAACTGGCCGACCTCGGCGTCCAGCGCATATGGACGTTGCTGGACGGTCCTGATGGCACCCTGTTCGTCGGTACCGGCGACGATGGCAAGGTCATTCGCGTGGACTCCTCCGGAGAGGTGATCTGGACCTTCGACTCACCGGAGATCAGTGTGCATGCCCTGCTGTTGGGTGAGGACGGCCACCTGTACGCCGGCACGGCTCCCGGAGGGCTGATCTACCGCATCGATGCCTCCTCCGGTGAGGCACGGACTTTCAGCCGCACCGGATCCCATTACGTCTGGGATCTGCAGCTGGATGCCCGGGGCCGGATGCTGGCCGCTACCGGCGAACCGGGACGCGTCCTCGTGGTGCAACCGGACGGCGGTGTGCATGCGCTGTTCGACGCCCCGGAGCGACATGTGATGTGCCTTGTCTGGCGGGGCCGCACCCTGCTCGCCGGCACGGCTGGCGGCGCGCGCATCTACGCCCTGCCAGAACGAGGCGACGGCGTTGACCCGCAGTTGCTGTATGACGCCGAGCAGGAAGAGGTTCACCGCATGGTCGTGCTGCCGGATGGTGATGTGCTGGCCAGCCTGCTGCCTGACGTGCCTGGGGGCGGCCAGGGGCCTTCGGCCGGGTTGTACCGCCTGACCACGGAGGGCGGCGTGTATCCGGTGTGGCTGGCCCCGGCGGCAAGTACGCTGGCTTTGACGCTGGACGCAGACGGGCAACCCGTGGTGGCCACGGACGATCCGTCCCGCGTCAGCCGGCTGGACGCAGACGGGGAGGAGCAGATCATCCTTGACCTCAATGGGAGGGTGGCCGCTGCCCTGCATGCCACCGCCAACGGCGGCCTGGTGATCGGTGACGCGCAGTCCGGCCGGATATATCGTGCCGGTCCCGGAGCCGCCACCGAGGGCGAATATATCTCCACCGTCAGGGATTTCGGCACGCATGCCCGCTGGGGCCGCCTGAGCTGGACGGCGCACGTCCCGCGCCGCTCACGGATCGAGATCTACACCCGCTCGGGAAACACCGAAGAACCAGACGCCACCTGGAGCGAATGGTCTGAGCCGCTGACCCAGAGCGGTCAGAACACGCAGAGCCCACCGGCCCGTTTCCTGCAATACCGGGTGCGGCTCACCGGCAGTGACGCTGACGACGGGCCGGTTGTCCACCGGGTGGTCGTCTATGGTCGGCAGAGCAATCTGCCGCCGCGGATCACCGACCTCAGAGTGGAACCGTATCGCCCTCGCCAGCGGGACAACGCGGCCCAGGATCCCGCACAGGCCGCCATCCAGAGAGCTGTCGAGAGACGCCGCCCGCCGCATGCCCGGAGCCTGTTCCTGATCCACTGGCAAGCCAGCGACCCAAACGGCGACAATCTGGTCTACTCGCTGTACCTCAAGGGAGAAGGCCAGACGACGTGGAAACTGCTTGAAGAGCAGATTAGCGGATCTTCGGTTCTCTGGGACACGGTCAACATGCCGGAAGGCATGACGCGGCTCAAGCTGATCGCCAGCGACGCTCCGGACAACCCCCCCGCCGAAACGCTGGAAACCCGGCGCATCAGCCAGCCCTTCGCCATAGACAACAGTCCGCCGGTGATCACCCTGGAAGTCGATCAGCGTCAGGACGTGCTCCGTGTCCAGGCCCGGATGGTAGACCGCGTCTCGCCTGTCGTCAGAGCCGAATACAGCGTGAACTACCAGGCCCAGGCCTGGCAGATCGAACCCGTCGAGGGACTGCTTGACAGCCGCGAGGAATTTGCGGAGTTCGAGATTCACGGCCTGGACGCCGGAGAACACGTGATCGTGGTGCGCGCCTGGGATCAGCTGGACAATGTGGGAACCGCACAGATCGTGGTCCGTTTGAAATGAGCGTATACCAGGCTCACATGCGGCGGGCACTCCGTCTCGCCAGGAAGGGACTTGGACGGGTCAGTCCCAATCCGCTCGTCGGAGCGGTGGTGGCGCACGGAGAGAGCATCGTCGGCGAAGGCGCCCATCTCCGGGTGGGAGAAGAACACGCGGAGATACACGCCCTGCAGGCAGCTGGCCCCGCAGCTCGCGGCGCGGTTCTGTACGTCACGCTGGAACCCTGCTGTTTCGAGGGTCGTACGCCGGCCTGCACCCTGGCCGTCATCGAGGCCGGTGTCGCCCGGGTCGAATGCGCCATGCTGGATCCGGATGCCCGCGTCAGCGGCCGGGGCGTGGAACAGCTGCAGAACGCCGGTATTCCAGTATCCGTGGGTCTGTTCCAGGCGGAGGCGGAACGTCAGAACGCTGCATACATCAAGCACCGGCGGCACGGACGGCCGCTTCTCACGCTCAAGCTGGCGCAGTCTCTGGATGGGTGCATAGCCAGCCGCAGCGGCGACTCCCGCTGGATCACCGGAAAACCCGCCCGCCGGCATGTGCATCGCACCCGCAGCCAGGTGGACGCGGTCATGGTGGGCGCCAACACGGTGATCGCGGACGATCCCCGGCTTGACGTGCGTCACGTACGCGGCCCTCAGCCACGCCCGATCGTAGTGGACGGACGGCTCCGCGCCCCGGTGGAAGCCCGGGTTTTCGGCCAGCCCGGCGCCATCGTGGTCACCACGGAGGACAGCGACACCGAGCAGCAGACACGCCTGGCCGCGCGTGGCGTGGAGATATGGACTTTCGCGGGAATAGACGGCCGGGTGGATATGGATACGGTGATGCAGCGCGCTGCGGAGGCCGGTATGACCAGCATACTGCTGGAGGGGGGCGGGACCCTGGCCGCCGCCGCACTGGCCGCCCGGGCGGTGGATCGCCTTCAAGTATACATCGCCCCCATGCTGCTGGGCGGCGGCACCCGCAGCATCGGTGATCTGGGAGCCGCCTGTATCGCGGATGCCGTGCGCCTTCAGGACATCGCTGTGCGCCGCCTGGGGGCAGACCGGCTGTTTACGGCAATGGTGGCTTACGCGTGTTCACGGGAATAGTCGAAGAAGTCGGCCAGGTGGCCCGGATCGAACGGTCGGGCAGGCTGCAGCGCACCGCCATCAACGCGCCTCTCGTCGTGCAGGACCTTGCCATCGGCGACAGCGTCAGCATCGCGGGCGCCTGTCAGACCGTGGTCGCAGTGGAGCCGTGCCAGTTCATCGTCGAGTCCGTGGCCGAGACCCTGCAGCGCACCACGCTGGGTTCTCTGGGCACCGGCGCCGCGGTGAACCTGGAACGCGCCCTGCGGCCGGATTCGCGCCTGGGCGGGCATTTCGTCCTGGGCCACGTGGACGCGGTCGGCCACATCACGGATCTCGTCCACAACGAGGACAGCTGGGAGCTGAATGTGGAAACACCGCCTGACCTGATGCGCTACCTGGCTCCCAAGGGATCGGTCACGGTGGACGGCATCAGCCTTACCGTGGTCACGGTCACCGGTTCCCGGTTCTCCGTGGCGGTGGTGCCGCATACTTTTCGTAATACCACGCTGTCGGACCGCAGGCGTGGAGATCCGGTCAACCTGGAGGTGGACGTGATCGCCCGCTACCTGGAACGGCTGCTGAACCGTGAACCGCCATCCGGTGGCCTGACCTGGGACGAGCTTCGCCGGCAAGGGTACTGATCAAGGCTGCTGAACCGTGAACCGCCATCCGGTGGCCTGACCTGGGACGAGCTTCGCCGGCAAGGGTGTTGAACAAGGGTGTTGAGCACAAGGGTGTTGAAGTGCGGGCTACCTGCGCACATCGTGGCGCCGCTCCTGCAGGGCACCAGACCAATAGACGGAACGTGACGCATGGAACGTGATGGAATGAACAGACTGTGACGGATTTCAACACCATATCAGAGGTCCTGACCGACTTGCAGCAGGGTCGCATGGTCGTGCTCGTCGACGAACGCACCACGGATGAGGGCGGCCAGGAAGCCGTGGGCGAGGGCGAGCTCATCATGGTGGCCGAACACGTCACTGCGGAATCGGTGAATTTCATGGTGCGTCAGGCGGGCAGTCCTCCCATGGTCGCTGCGGCGGCTACCCGCCTGGAGGATCTGGAGCTGCACCTGATGGTCCCGGAGACGGCAGGTCCTCGCGGTGCGGCCATCATGGTTGCGGTGAATGCCCGGCAGGTTTGCGGTACGGGGGTGTCGGCGCAGGACCGGGCCACGACCATCCGGCGCCTGGCAGATCCCGCCAGCGGACCGCAGGATTTCGCCCAGCCGGGCTTCGTCACTCCGCTTCGCGCCCAGCCTGGCGGCGTATTGCGCCGCGCCGGACACACCGAGGCCGCGGTGGATCTGGCCCGGCTTGCCGCTCTCCAGCCCGTGACCGCCATGGCCACCATTTTCGACGAGCAGGGAGACCTGGCCGCCACGCCCTATCTGCTCGAATTTGCCCAGCGTCACCGGCTCAAAATCGCCACCATCCGTGATCTCATCGCCCACCGGCACCGCACGGAAAAGCTGATCGCCCTGGAGGCCAGCACCGTGATGCCCACCCGGTTCGGCGAATTCAAGGTATACGCCTATCGCAGCCTGGTGGACGACAATCCGTACATCGCCCTGGCCCTGGGCACGGTCGACGACGGATCCGACACGCTGGTACGCATGCATTCGGCCTGTCTCACCGGCGATGTGCTCGGGTCACTGCTGTGTGACTGCGGCCAGCAGCTCGAGCAATCGTTCCAGGTCATCGCCGCCGCCGGACGCGGCGTCATTGTGTACATACAGCACCACGAAGGACGCGGCATAGGCATCATCCACAAACTCCGGGCATACGAGCTGCAGCGGCAGGGATATGACACCGTGGACGCCAACCTGGCACTCGGCCTGCCGTCCGACTCCAGGGATTACGGCATCGGGGCGCAGGTATTGTACGATCTGGGGCTGCGACGCGTGCTTTTTCTGACCAACAACCCCACCAAGCGCGTGGGGCTGGAGGCCTACGGCATAACCGTGGTGGAACAGGTGCCCATCGTGGCGCCACCCAACATTCACAACATCCGCTATCTGCGGACCAAGCGCGACCGGATGGGTCATACCCTCCATCTGGACAGCTGCGAGCACGACGGAGGAAAGTGCAACCATGCCCAGTAAGGTGCTGGAAGGACGGCTTACCGCCGCAGACCACCGTTTCGGTATCGTGGTCAGCCGCTTCAACGACCTGGTCACCACCCGTTTGCTGGACGGCGCCCTGGATTGCCTGCGCCGCCACGGCGCCTCGGAAGAAGCCATCGAGATTGCCTGGGTTCCGGGAGCTTTCGAACTGCCGGTGGCCGCCAAGAAACTGGCTGAAAGTCAGCGGTTCCAGGTCATCATCTGCCTGGGCGCGGTCGTGCGCAGCGACACTCCGCACTTCGACTACGTGGCGGGTGAGGCCGCCAAAGGCATAGCCCAGGTAGCCCTGCACAGCGGCGTCCCGGTGACCTTTGGCGTCATCACCGCCGACACCGTGGATCAGGCCATCCAGCGGGCCGGTATCAAGGCCGGGAATCGCGGCTGGGACGCGGCGTTGAATGCCCTGGAAATGGCCAGCCTGATGGAGCAACTCGGCTGAAATGAGCCTGACTTCAGACGATCAGACGCCGGCCGATCCCAACGAGGAAACGGACGAGACGCCGGCCGATTCCCGGCGCGGCGCGCGGCAGACCGCGCTGCAGGCGCTGTATTGGGCCACCAGTACCACCGAGGCTCCCCAGCAGGCCGTGCGCGAATTGAGCCGGCGTTTCCGGCACTCGGAGGAAAACACCGCATTCGCGGCCAGCCTGGTCCGGGCCGTCTGCGAACACCGGACCGAGCTGGACCAGATGATCGCCGCCGCGGGAGCTCGCTGGACGCTCGATCGCATGGCGCGCCTGGATGCGCTCATTTTGCGACTGGCGCTGGCCGAGATTCTGCACATCACCGGTGTGCCCGTGCGGGTTTCCATCTACGAAGCGGTGGAACTCGCGCGGTTGTACAGTACGGCCAACTCCTATGCTTTTGTCAACGGGGTGCTGGATGCCATCGTGCGCCAGCACGGTATCGAGGCCTGACGTTCCCTTCGTCCACCCACGGCCATGTTAGCCATGCTTTATGGGGTCATTGCAGACATACACGGCAATCTGGCGGCACTGGAGGCGGTCCTCGCAGCAGGCGCGGAGCGCGGCCTGTACCAGTGGATTTGCCTGGGAGACATCGTCGGGTATGGTGCGAACCCCCGGGAGTGCGTGGACCGGGTACGCGCCCTGGCCGGGCATACCGTCCAGGGAAACCACGATGCCGCCGCAGCCGGGGGCACCAGCATGCGCGCCTTCAACCCTCATGCCCGCCGTGCTCTGGAGTGGACGGTATCTCAACTGGGCCCAGACGAGTTCGCGTACCTCGAGCACCTGCCGCTGGCAACCGAGGCGTACTCGGGACTGTGCGTCCACGCCGATCCCCGCAACCCGTCAGGTTGGAACTACATCGACAACGCTGCGTCGGCTGCAGCGACGCTGTCCTGCACCGGATCTTTCTGCTGCTGGACCGGGCACACGCACCGGCCGGCGCTGTGGTCCATACCGGACCGGCCGGCTGTGCCAGCGGACCGGGCGCGTCCGCGGCAAACCGCGGACCGCGACTGCGTGTGTCTGTCCAGCGGGCAGCGACACCTGGTCAATGCCGGCAGCGTGGGCCAGCCGCGTGACGGCGATCCTCGCGCCTGCTTTATCTGGTGCGAGGATGGCGGTGCGGAGAATGGCATTACCCTGGAATTTGTCCGGGTCCCCTATGATGTGGGATCGGCACAGCGCCGCATACGCGCCGCCGGCCTCCCCGACGTTCTGGCGGTCAGACTCGAATACGGGCGTTAATGCCCTGCTCATGCATCGTGCGGACCATTGTAATGAAGGTGTGTACCCGCAGGATGCGGTACTGAGGTGGAGGAAGTCGATATGCTCATGAACCTGCTGCACAAGGTCTTTGGGTCTCAATCCGAGCGCGAGTTCAAGCGCACTGGTCCTCAGGTAGAGGTCATCAACCAGCATGCCGAAGCCTTCAAGGCCGTGGATACGGCCGCGCTGGTGGCCAGAACGGCCGAATTCCGCGACCGCCTGCACACCGCCACCCGGGACATGAAAGCGCAGTTGGATGATCTGGAACAGCAACTGCGCGGTGACCTGAATCCCGAGGAGCGCTCCCGGATCGCCGATGCCTATGACGAGTTGGATACGAGTATTCGGGATACCGAGGACGCCTACCTGGACGAGATCATGACCGAGGCCTTCGGTCTGATCAAGGAAACATGCCGACGTTTGTGCGGGTGGACCTGGGAGGTTACGGGTGTTACGGAGACCTGGGATATGGTTCCGTACGACGTGCAGCTGTTCGGCGCCATCGTGCTGCATCAGGGCAAGGTCGCCGAGATGGCCACCGGCGAAGGCAAGACCCTGGTGGCCACCATGCCGCTGTACCTGAATGCCCTGTGCGGCCGCGGCGTGCATCTGATCACACACAACAATTACCTGGCCAAACGCGATGCCATGTGGATGGGACCGGTGTTCAACTTTCTGGGACTCTCCGTTGGCATCGTCCAGGATGCTCGTCAGACCGGCGGCGCCGAGGCCTACGTGCTTGACCGCGTGGACGGTGTACCGGAAAAATTCGAGTGGCGCCAGGCCACACGTCGCGAAGCGTACGCCACGGACGTGATGTACGGCACCAAGGATCAG
Organism: Candidatus Latescibacterota bacterium; assembly: GCA_007136405.1. Classification (GTDB taxonomy): domain Bacteria; phylum Latescibacterota; class UBA2968; order UBA8231; family UBA8231; genus SLHA01. Next base: position 16,616 of record SLHA01000009.1, on the reverse strand, counting down.
GTCGGCTTCGATTATTTATACGACAACATGGCCACCCGCCCGGAAGACCTGATGCAGCGGGAATTCAACTACGCGATCATCGATGAAGCGGACAGCAACCTGATCGATGATGCCCGCACACCGCTGATCATCTCGGGTCCGGTCCCGGAGTCGACCAATCGCTACGGCGAACTCAAGCCCCTGGTGCAGAAACTCATTCAGGCGCAGACCTCGCTGGTCACGCGCATCGTGGCCGATGCAGAGGAACAGCTTGGTCAACCGGGTTACGACGACTACGACATTGCCACCGAACTGCTCAAGGCCAGCCGCGGCATGCCCAGAAACAGACGGCTTCAGAAGGTTCTGCGTCAGGAAGGTATCAAGCGCCTGATCGGCCGGGTTGAAGCCGACTACATGCGCGACAAGCGGCTGCACGAACTCGACGAGAGCCTCTATTTCGCCGTGGATGAACGGGCGCATACCATCGATCTGACGGACAATGGACGGGATCTACTCTCTCCGGACGAGCAGGCCATGTTCGTGCTTCCGGACATCAGCGAGCAGATAGCCGGCATCCGGGACGACGACGCTCTCAGCCCTGAGGAGAAAACTCAGCGTGAAGAGGAGTTGCACCGGGACTATGCTCAGCGCAGTGAAGCCGTCCACAACATCAACCAGTTGCTGAAGGCGTACACGCTGTACGAAAAAGACGTCCAGTACATGGTCACGGACGACAAGAAGGTGGTCATCGTCGACGAATCCACCGGGCGGCCGCAGCCCGGCAGGCGCTTTGCCGAGGGCATGCATCAGGCCCTGGAAGCCAAGGAAGGAGTGAAGATCGAGCAGGAGACGCAGACCATTGCCACGATCACCCTGCAGAACCTGTTCCGCATGTATCACAAGCTGGCCGGCATGACCGGCACGGCCGAGACGGAAGCCGGCGAGTTATGGGAGATCTACAAGCTGGACGTGGTCGTCATTCCCACCAACCGGCCGGTGCGGCGCCTTGATCTGGAGGACCAGATATACCGCACCAAGGAGGAGAAATTCCACGCCATCATCGACGAGATCCAACGGTTGCACGAGCGCGGCCTACCCGTCCTGGTGGGCACCGTAACCGTGGAGGTATCCGAGCTGCTCAGCCGCATGCTGCAACGCCGGGGCATCAAGCATCAGCTTCTGAACGCCCGCTATCACGAGAAGGAGGCTCAGATCGTCTCACAGGCTGGACAGCCGGGGGCGGTTACCATTGCCACCAACATGGCGGGACGCGGCACGGACATCAAACTCGCCCCCGAAGTGGTTCATATGGACAGGCAGATCGTGAAATCGGATCTGACGCTGAACGACCGCCTGCCCTCCGGGGAGCTGCTCTGCGCACACCTCATCAACAATCCCTCCGGATTACAGGTCATCGGCACGGAGCGGCATGAAGCGCGGCGCATCGACCGGCAGTTGCGCGGCCGCTCGGGACGGCAGGGAGATCCCGGTTCATCGCGTTTCTTCCTGTCGCTGGAAGACAACCTGATGCGGCTTTTCGGTTCCGAGCGCATCGCCTCGGTGATGGACAAACTCGGGGCTGAACCCGGCGAGGTGATCGAGCATTCCATGGTCACCAAGTCCATCGAACGGGCCCAGCGCAAGGTGGAGACCCGTAACTTCGAGATGCGCAAGCATCTGCTCGAATATGACGACGTCATGAACCAGCAACGCCAGGTGATCTACAGCCGCAGGCGTGAGCTGCTGAACCGCGACACGGCGCACGATCAGGTCCTCGAGATGGCAACGGAAACCATCGACCACCTGATCGAGGCGCATGCTCAACCACCGCAGTTCGCGGAGGAATGGGACTGGGAATCACTCCAGGAGGAGTTCGGCAACACCTTTTTTGCCGGCATCGACGTTCCCGACGCCCAGCGCACCACCATAGAGCCCGACTCGCTGCGCGAACGGCTCATACAGATCGTGCGTGATTCGTACGACCGACGTCTGGAGCTGGTCGGCGCCGAGATCTTCCATCAGGTGGAAAAAGCCGTCCTGCTGCACACGGTTGACACGTGCTGGCAGGAACACCTGTACGAGATGGACGAACTGAAGGACAGCGTGGGCTTTGCGGGTGTTGGCGGCAAGAATCCGCTGATCGAATACAAGAAGGGGGCGTTCGACATGTTCGAGCAGCTCCTCGCCCGCATAGACCAGGATAGTTTGCGCAACCTGTTCCAGCTCCGCGTGGACCGGGAAGCGCCGCCCTCCGGGAAGCTCCGGACCCGAGGCGGGCGGCTGCACACCGTGCACCGTGAATCCACCAACCTGGGCTTTTCCGATGCGGAGCCCGACCCGGCAAGCCTGGCACGCGGAGGACGACCGCGTTCCGGCGATGGCCTGCCCCTGGGAGCTCCGCCCAGCGCGGACCGCAACCTGGTGACCTCCGGGGGTGGTTCCGGAGGAGCAGACGGCGCCCCTGTATCCAGACAACCGGTACGCGTGGGGCCCAAGGTTGGACGTAATGCCCCGTGTCCTTGTGGGAGCGGCAAGAAGTACAAGAATTGCTGCAGCCGCAGGGCTTGACCTATTGCGGCCAGGCCAGGGGAAACGGTTCGGCTTGGGAGGTCCGCAACCACAGCACATCCAGAGCCGTGTAGTGCTGCTGAGTCAAGCGCTCGAGCTGACGCATGCCGATGGCTACGTTCATGCGTTCGCGCCGGAGCTCGCGCCCCGTGTCCGCCACCAGATCACGCACTTCCGCGAGCTTGCGTTGATACAGGCTGTGGGTTACGCGCATTTCGCGATAACGCATATCCGTACTCTGCCTGGCCTGAATCTGGTCCACATACTGGTTGACCAGGACCCTCGCCTGCTCCAGGTCTGCTTCGGTTATCTCATAGCTGGGCTGGTCCAGGCGTATGATGAACTGCGCGATCTCGCGGTTCTGCGCCTCCAACCCGGCCATTTCTTCCACGTAGGACTGGAGCTCAGCCCTGTTGGCCTGGCCTGTATTGCAACCCCACACGAGCAGCGTCAGTACACACAGCGTCACGCACCGTTGCATGCGAACCTCCTTCAGAAAGGAACTGCCGGATAGGTTCACTGCGATTAGTCACCGGGCGCAGCCTGGCTCGCAAAAGTGAAACCGGATGATTGCGCACCCGGCCCTGCGGCAAACCGATTCGTGTACGCTCAAGATACACCGTCCGAACCCGAAAATCAAGCTGAATCGGCACCATCCTGGCCGCATGCGAGCCGAATGCAGGCCCCCCGGGTGGGTGGCCCCAGCCCGCGATCTGGCCATGAGCCGCGCACCGCCTATATTATCCGGCACCATCCGGCCGACTTTCACCATGCTGCCAGGTCAGACACAACCCAACGCAGGAGTGATCCATGATCTCGCGCGGCAAGATTGCAGCACAGCTTGGCAACTGCCTTTCCGAAGCCCGTTTCCCGGAATGGGAACAGCATTACCGCAGGGGAAAAGTGCGTGATATGTACCTGCTTGCGGATAAACGGATCATCATCGCCACGGACCGCCAGAGCGCTTTCGACCACGTGCTAGGCACCATACCGCTCAAGGGCCAGGTACTCAACCAGATGGCGCACTTCTGGTTCGAACAGACTGCGGACATCGCCCCCAACCACGTGCTCGAAACCCCCGATGCTCATGTCACCGTCGCCCGGGAGGTATCCATTCTACCCGTGGAAGTGGTGGTCAGGGCTTATCTTACCGGGAGTTCGGATACGGCCATCTGGACCTATTACAATCGCGGCGAGCGTGAGTATTGCGGTATACGCTTGCCGGATGGCATGGTCAAAAACCAACCGCTGGAATCCCCCATCATCACGCCCACCACCAAATCCGAAGAGCATGACGAACCCATCTCGCGCCAACAGATCCTGGACCGCGGCCTGGTTGCCCCGGACATCTGGCGTCGCGTCGAGGAGATCGCCCTGGAGTTGTTCGCACGCGGAACCGAGCTGGCGGCCCGGCAGGGTCTGATCCTGGTGGACACCAAGTACGAAATGGGACTGAGCCCTGATGGCCAGATCATCCTGGCCGACGAAGTTCACACCCCTGATTCGTCACGCTACTGGATCGCATCCACCTATCGGGAAAGGCATGCCAGGGGAGAAGAACCGGAGAGTCTGGACAAGGAATTCCTCCGCCTCTGGTTGCGCGAACGCGGCATCTCGGACGATAACATCCCTGAGTTGGACGACGACATCCGGGTACGGGTGGCTGAACGCTATATCGATCTCTATCAGAGAGTGACGGGAGAGGAGTTCCGGGCGGAAATCAGCGATGAACCCGTAACCGAACGCATCCGCCGGCGCATTGCGCCTTATTTCTGAACCGACTGCTGGTCACTGTTGCCGGGATCGACATCGATCATGCTCAAAAGGATCATCGGCGCACTACTGGTGTTCCGGCTGGAACTCCGTCAGCTGCCTCTGGACCCGGAACTTGTGCTGGCTTTGTGGCGTCAGCGCCCGGTCATAGAGATCGTGGTACAGCGTTCCGCGGCTGCAGCACCATCTTCCCATTTGACGCGCCGGCTCGACGAGGTCTATCCATTCTGATGCTGCACGCCCAACTGCGCCATGCGCTGGAGGAAATCTTCGGCACCGATTACCTGGAGGATGCGCTCCGCCAACCCGAGCTGGCGCAACTGGTGCTGTATGAACGGCCCGCGGACTTCATGACCGCGGTGCGGGGATTCCAGCGGCTGAACTACCGGGAGGAGCATCAAGAGTACGTGGCCAATCTGGAGCACGAGCTCGGGATCGCGTTGATCTGCTCCCTGCTGGATCAACCCACCCGTCAGCTCGTTGCCGAACTCGGACTGACCTACCTGTAACGGAGGTGATACCATGGCTACGGCAAGCCGCAGCATGCTGGCTTTCGATCTGGGCGCGGAAAGCGGTCGGGCCATTCTGGGCCGTTTCGACGGCACCAGGCTGAAGCTGGAGGAAGTGCACCGGTTCGCCAATGGACCGGTGCCGGTTTTCGACCACCTGTACTGGGATGTCCTCAGGCTCTTCAGTGAAATGCTGGAGGGGCTGCGGTTGTACCGCCAGCAGCATGGAGCCCGGCTGGATTCCATCGGCGTCGATACGTGGGGAGTGGACTTCGCCCTGCTAGGCCGGAATGACATCCTGCTGGAAAACCCGCATCACTACCGTGATCCGCGCACCGACGGCATGATGGAAGCGGCCTTTGCCCGGGTTCCCCGGCAAGAAATTTTCGCGCATACGGGAGCCCAGTTCATGAAGTTGAACACGTTGTACCAACTCATGGCCCTGCAGCAGTGCCACTCGCCCATCCTGGAGGCCGCGCAGAGCCTGCTCATGATGCCGGACCTGCTGAACTTCTATCTCACCGGGCGCAAGGTGTGCGAATTCACGGACGCCACCACCACCCAGTTCTACGATCCAGTGCATGGCGGCTGGGCCACTGGGCTGTTGGAGAAACTGGGACTGCCCACACACATACTGGGTGACCTGATCGAACCGGGCACGGTCGTGGGTGATCTGCTGCCAGCCATTCGGGACGAAGCCGGCCTGGATCCGGTCCGGATCATTGCGCCGGCCACCCATGACACGGGTTCGGCCGTCGCGTCCATTCCCACCAGCACATCGGACTACGCGTACATCAGCTCGGGCACCTGGTCGCTGATGGGAGCGGAGCTGAATGAACCGCGGGTGGACCAGGACGTTCTCGAGCACAACTTCACCAACGAGGGAGGGGTTGACCACACGTTCCGTTTCCTCAAGAATATCATGGGTTTGTGGTTGGTCCAGGAAAGCCGGCGCACCTGGGAGAAGGAAGGGCAGGCGTATTCGTACACGGAGTTGACCGCGCTGGCCGAGCAGGCTCCTGCATTCACCGCCGTCATCTATCCGGACGCGGATCTTTTCCTTCCACCGGGTGATATGCCGGCGCGTATACGCTCGTTCTGTGCGGACCATGGCCAACCGGTGCCGTCTGATACCGGAACGCTGATCAGGATAGTACTGGAAAGCCTGGCATTGCGCTACAGGGAAGTGCTGGAGAGCCTGGAGAAGATCCTAGACCGGCGCATGCAGTGCATCCACATCGTCGGAGGCGGCATTCAGAACGAGCTGTTATGCCAGTTCACCGCAGACGCCACCAACCGTCCGGTGATCACCGGCCCGCTAGAGGCAACGGCCATCGGCAACCTGATGGTCCAGTCCCTGGGACTGGGGGACGTCGGATCGATGGAGGAAGCCCGCACAGTCGTGCGTAACTCTTTCCAGCCCAAAACCTTCAATCCTGTACCCAGTGATGCGTGGGATACCGCCTTCGAGCACTTCATGCGACTGCCGCGGTGATCACAGGCCATCGAAACAGGCGCCGTAGGTCGTCTTGGCAGACGGTCCCGGCATTCCAGCGAGCCCCGCCCCTGCTCCCGGCGGGGCTCGCTGTCGTTGTGGAACTCCGGTTCATATTCCGCGGTCCATAGGGCATCCGCCCGGCCTCTGCGGCGTCCGGACAGCAGTGCCGATCATCGGGCCAAACCCCTCACGCACCCCAGATGCACGTCAGGGCGCCGGCGATTGTAAGAACAAAAGTACCGGTACGGGATTGGCAGCGTGGCGTACCAATCCCGGGAGCGCCGCTTCTTCTGGCCACGGAAGGGCAGCCGCCATGCTCGACAACAAACCAGACGGCAACCGCCATTCAAGTCTCCACGCCCAGGATTCGATTGACGCCTACTGGCGGGACATACAGGATTTTCGTCCTTTGAGCCGGACGCGCGAGGTCGAGATGATCAGACGGGCGCGTGCAGGAGACCAGCAGGCCATGCACGCCATGGTGAACGCCAACCTCCGCTTCGTGGTCTCCGTGGCCAAGGAATATACCGGACGGGGGCTCTCCTTCAACGAGCTGATCTCCGAAGGCAATGTGGGCCTGCTGGAAGCCGTTCGGCGGTTTGACGAGAAACGCGGCTTCAAATTCATCACCTATGCAGTCTGGTGGATACGTCAGGCCATACTGAAGGCCATCGCCCAGCAGGGTAAGGCCGCGCGCCCTCCCATGAGTCAGGTAAACGACCTTCATAAACTGGAAAAACGGGCGGGCCGCCTCCTGCAGACCCTGGGCCGTAATCCAAGTCTGGATGAATTGGTCAACGCCGCCGGCATCAGCGTGGATCGCATTCGCAACGCCCTCGAAGCGGGACAACGAGACCTGTCTTTTGACTCACCGGTTCACGCAGGAGAGGACGACACTCTACTGGCCAGCTTTGCGGTAGACCCCCGGCAACCGGAAACCGAACTCGAGCAAGCGGCGCTGAACCAGACCATGGAAGCCTGTCTGAACGAGCTTGAACCTCGTGAGCGCCGCATAGTATGCGCGTATTTCGGCCTGCGCGGCCAGAAGCCACTGACTCTGGAGCAGATCGGTGTATTGCAGGGTCTGACACGGGAACGGGTCCGACAGCTGCGCGACCGTGCTCTCGCGCGCATCCGCTGCCGTTGGGGCGACCGGCTGCAGGAGCTTGCACAAGACTGAGCAACCCTCGTTCTTCTGTTCTCAAACCAGCCAGGTGGTAGCGCCTTCCCTGGAATTCGATATATTTTGTATGCTTTTATCGACACTACTATACTATTTTACTGGAAGTAAGCGAGCTTTGATCCGTCCCATTACTTCAGGCAGTTCCAGGCCGGCGGCATCTGGCACTGCATCGTATCCAGACCCTGTATTTCACCGAAAATCGCTACGTGCGCTATAACCTGGCCGACCTCCATGTTCACACGCTCTGTTCCGATGGGCTGATCACCCCGGCTCAAGCCGTTCGGCTAGCCGCGGACGCCGGACTCCAGGCGCTGAGCATCACGGACCATGATACGGTCGAGGGGATCCGGGAAGCCACGGTCTGGGGACATGACCTGGGTGTGGAAGTCGTCCCGGGCACGGAACTGAGCGCCCATGTACGGGAACGCGAGATCCACCTGCTCGGTTACTGCGTGTCCTGGCAGGACGGGCGTCTCGGAGACACGCTGCGCAGCATTCACCAGCGCCGCCTCGATCGAGGCAAAGCCATCATCCAGCGCCTCAACAGCCTGGGGGTTCATCTCGCCTTGGAGGATGCCCTGCGGCAGGCCAAAGGCAGCCCGTTGGGGAGACCTCACATCGCCGCCGCGCTGATGGAACGGGGCGTGGTCGCCACCAAGGATGAGGCCTTCAACCGGTTCATCGGGGACCGCGGTCCGGCGTATTCGCCCAAACCGTACATGCCTCCGGAGACCATCATCGGGCTCATTCACCGTGCCGGCGGCGTGGCGGTGCTGGCTCATCCCGGCGTGAATTTCCCGGAACCCATGTTGGCCCAGCTGGTCGACCTCGGTTTGGACGGTATCGAGGTCTACCACCCGGCGCACCAGCCCCCCCAACTCGACTTTTACCATCAGATGGCCAACCGGTACCATCTACTCATGACAGGCGGCTCGGACAGCCATGGAGAGGCGGATGGCATTCGCATCGGCGAGTGCGGCATCGGCTATGAGGCCGTGGCTGCCCTGCACAACCGGGCCGCGGTTCACCACAAAAAGCAGCAGGCCGTGAAACTGGAGAAGTCCTGATCGATCCGCACCGCAACCCTCTCCGTTCCACTCCGCTGGAGAGCCTTTCGTCCAGGCCCTCCGCATGCGGACCGGCACTGTATCCCGCCGGTCCGCGTCCGGGTTGCCCCGGACGCGTGCTGGCCCTGTTCCTGCTGGGTGTGCTCCTCTGCGCCACCGCCGTCCAGGCGGCTGCTCCCGGTCGAGTTCTGCAGGACCACGCCAGGGCCCCGCTGACGGGCCTCATCGGCTCGGAGATCAACGACATCGTGTGGAGCGGACGCTATCTCTGGGTGGCCACGGAGAGCGGTCTCGGACGGTTGGATCCCATGCGCCATACCGGCCTGTCGGAATCGCACTGGGTGACGTTCACCCGCGCCGACGGACTGGGACGCGGCGCCGTAAGCGCGCTGGACGCAGTCGGCGACACGGTCTGGGCGGCCACTTTTTTCGACTCCGTGTTCGTCCCGGACCAGGGGCCGGTGCGCGTCAGCGACGGACTGACGTATTCGCTGAACGCCGGAGAAACCTGGCATCACATACCCAATGAAACGATCTTCAACCCGGCCAATCCGGAATTCGCCGACGGCCCCTTTACCGCGGCCCAGAATGAAGCCTATGGACTGTCCATAGACGGAGACCACATCTGGGTGGCATTTTTCGCCGGGTCCACGGTGCGCAGCCGTGACGCAGGCCGCACCTGGGAACGGGTGCTGCCTGATGGAGCGGAACACATCGTCTATTTCGCCCGGGACACCGCCGCGGACAGCCTGACAGCCGTGGCGGACAGCCTTGCAGCCGCCGGGGGTGATGCGGAGCGCGTAACCCTGCTGCTCGCTCAGGCGGACAGCTTGCGCAGCCAGGAGCTGCTGCACCGCACGTTCTCGGTCATGGCGTACGATGACACGGTCTGGGTGGGTACGGCCGCCGGTGTGACGCGCAGCCTGGACGGCGGCCAGACATGGCGGAATTTCAAGGTCAGACGGGATGATGCGGGGATGACACTGCCCGGTCATCTGCAGGCGGACTGGGCCGTGTCCCTGAATCGCCACCTTCATCCTGACGGAACCTCGGTCATCTGGACCGGCACCCGCGCCACTGCGCCGGGACAGCTCAACTCCATGGGCTTTACGGTTGACCTGGGACTCACCTGGAGCGTCACCGGACCCACGGCAGCCTGGGGCTTTGCCTTCTCGGAGGAGGCAGTCTGGGCAGCTACGGATGACGGGTTACTCGTCAGCCGGGATTACGGCGCTACCTGGGACCGTGTCCGCGTGGTGGACCCCATCATCGGTGACGAGTTGCGGGGTACCTTCGTAGATGCGGAAATCGTCGGGGACATCCTCTGGACCGGCGCCAGTAACGGCCTCGGTCGCAGCGTGGACGGCGGCGACACCTGGCGTATCATCCAGTCACCCGTCAAACCGCTGTCCGTGGACAGTGGAGAGATCATCGGCGAAGGCGGGATGGTGGACAGCGTGCGCACCTATGCCGCCCCCAACCCGTTCCGGCCGTCGCGGGGCGAGCAGGCACGCATTCAGTACAGTCTGGCGATGGACGCCAGCGTCACCATCGCCATCTACGACTTTGCCAGCCGGCTGGTGCGTACTGTGATCCAAGGCGAAAACCGTAGCGGACAGCGCAACCATGGCGAAAACTGGGACGGCCGCGACCAGAACGGCAACCCGGTAGCCAACGGAGTGTATTTCTACCGTATCGAACTGGACAGCGGCCGGCAGGCCTTCGGCAAGGTAGTGGTGCTGGATTGATGGTCGGGTTGATTACCGGGTTCATGCTCGCCGGCCTGCTCTTTACCGGTTCGGGCGCTCACGCTGGCGGCAGCGCCGCCGCGTATCTGGATATGGGACTGGGTGCACGCGGCCCCGGCGTGGGCAGCGCCTATGCTGCCGCGGTTGACGGCGCGGACGCCACCTTCTGGAATCCCGCCGGCCTGGTGTGGAACCCGGGGATTCAGCTCGGATCGTCGTTGTTGCCCATGTCGCTGGACCGGTTCCACAGCAGCATCAGCGCGGCGCTCAACATGCGTGGAGACACGGCCTTCGGCTTCGCCTGGATACACGCCGGCGCAGGCGATATCCAGGGCCGCACGGGAAGCGGACAGCCCACCGGCTCCATAAACAGCGGCGAGAACGCCTTTCTCGTATCCGTGGCGCACGCCGCCGGTCAGCGGTTGAGTCTGGGGGCCACCTTGAAGATACTACGGCACAATCTGGATGTTCCAGGTTGGAACAAGGCCCATGCCACCGGCCACGGTTTCGACGTCGGTCTGCAGTTCCAACTGACCGAGCAGGTGCGTCTGGCGGCGGCGGCGCGTAATCTGGGCGCTTCTCTGGATTGGACGGTGAGACGCAGTGCCAGTCAGGCCAGCCGCACCACGGACGACCTGCAGCGGACTGTTCTGGTGGCTGCGTCGTTCCGGCCGCGCACCCCGCTGTTGCTGCTGGCCGAGGTCGCCCGGGACGCGGACATTCATGCCAGCATCGGCGCCGAATTCACCGTCAATCCCATGTTGACCGTACGGGCCGGAGCCCGCCGTCTGCCAGGTGAGGATACCACTCCCGAGGCGCTTTGCGCCGGCTTCACCCTGCGCCCCATGCGGACCGACACCCTGCTGTTCCACTACACATTTCTGACCGACCAGCTGCAGGCGGGAGATCGCTCGGTGCTGGGTCTATCGTTGACATTCTGATGATGATCAAAGCGTACCGGTTTGTCGGCCTAGCAATTTCGATGCTGCTCGTAGCCTCGTCACCGCGCGCGCTCAACGCGGCCGGAATGCCGGCGCTACGTCTGAACACGGGTCCCCGCGGTGCCGCGCTGGCCAACGCCATGACAGCCGTACGGGATGTGGAAGCGCCCTCGGCCAATCCCGCTGCGCTCGCCACGCGGGACAACCGGACCCTGGCGCTGGGCCACACCGCCTGGATTCAGGATCTGCGGATCAACAGTCTCGCGTACAATCTCAGGGCCGGCCGTACCGTGTGGGCTGTCGGCAGTCAGCTGTTCCAGGCTGAAGAGCTCGAACGACGCACCGGACCCTCCCTTCATCCAGTGGGCTCCTTCGGGGTCTATGAAGGCGCCATTCGCCTGACTCTGGCCCATTCCCTGCACAACAACCTGCAACTGGGCGCCACGGTGCAGGCCATCCGTCAGGCGCTGGACATCCACACGGCCAACGGCGCCGCCGTCGACCTGGGCCTCCTGTACCGGCTCGCTCCCGGTTACCGGCTGGGATTCGCCGCCCAGCACCTGGGACGCATGGGCAAGCTGGACCGGAGCGCCACTCAACTGCCCGCCGTCCTGCGCGGCGGTGTGGCCTACGACGGGCATCCCCATCTGTTGATCAGCCTGGAGGCCCAGAGGGCACGCGGCCTCCAGACCACCCTGCATGCTGGCGTGGAAGTGACCTGGGCACCCGGTCTGGCCATACGCGCCGGATATCAAAATGCTGACAGCCGGGACCTCAGCGGTGGAATCGGCATCGACATCGGCGCCTGGACTCTGGACTACGCCTATATCCCTTTCCGCTCCGGCCTGGGGCAGGCGCACCGGCTGAGCCTGCAAAGGCATCGCTGATGCAACTCTGGCGCACATCGCCGCCGGAACGCCCCGCTGAATCCTGGCCTTCAATCCCGGAGGCGGCAAAGGTGTACTCACATCCGGAGCCGCCGCCCGTTTCCCGGCCTCCCCCGCCGCGCACCCACCCCCCCTGGTACCATTTCGTGCTCTTCATGGTCACCCTGCTCTCCATGACCGCGGCAGGCGCCATGCAGCGCGGGGTGAATCCGCTGGCCGGACCCGCCGCTCTCGTCCACCTGATCGAAGGACTGCCCTTCGCGGCTACGCTACTGACCATTCTGGCCGTGCACGAATTCGGGCACTACTACGCTGCCCGGCGCTGGCATGTCAGCGCTACCCTCCCTTACTTCATTCCGCTCCCCTTCGTCTCCTTTCTGGGTACGCTGGGGGCCGTCATCAAAATCCGATCCGCTATTCCGCACAAACGCGCCCTGCTGGACATCGGCACCGCCGGACCCCTGGCCGGATTCGTCCTGGCCAGTGGCGCCTGCCTCGTGGGCCTGGCTCAATCCCAGGCGGTTGACCCCGCGTATTTCGATCCCCATCCACCCATCCGACTGGGTACGCCGCTGTTGTTCGCGGCCTTTGCCAGACTGGTAGCGCCGGTCGCCGGACCGGACCAGATCGTGCTTCTGAGTCCTGTGGCCTTTGCCGGCTGGGTCGGTCTGTTCATCACCGCCTTCAACCTCTTTCCCGTGGGGCAGCTGGACGGAGGCCATGTGGTGTACGCACTGTTTGGCCACGCCCACCGGTACATAGCCCGGACATTCTACGCCATCTTGCTGTTCATGGGGATCTACGGTATCTTATCCATGGTATGGAATTTGCCGCCGGAATGGCCTCAAGGATGGCCTGGATGGCTGGTACTGGCCCTCCTGTTGACCATCCTGGGGAGGGATCATCCGCCACCCTATTTCGGTCACATTCCACTGAATCGTTCCCGGCGAGTGATCGGATATCTAAGTCTGCTCGTTTTCATACTCTGCTTCACCCCGGTCCCTTTTTCGTACAGCATCCCCTGATAAGGGCAAGCCCCGGTTCCGGTCGAGAAACGTCATGCCATCGCCCACCTCGCTCCCAGGCTGCAGACGAAGGTCATCAACCAACCAGCCCACGGCGCGGTTTCGGTCGTGGTCCTGGCCCATGGTGGTGGTCTTTGCCGTACTCGGTTGCGGCCTGGCGGACAGTGACCGGATGGAATGCCGGTGCACGCCCCAGACCAATCTGAACCTGTTCCCGGCCTGTCCGGACTTCCAGGTGATCGAAGACCACGGAATGGAATTATGGGTCACCGCAGAAGGCGACACCCTGAACCCGAAACGGGAATCGGTGGTCGTCTCGGGTGATGAGATCCGCTACGGCGGCAATAGCAATCCCAACCCCTTTGCCACGGGCGTTCCGGACTGCCCCGTGGGACCGCGGTTGATGCTCAACCCGCCCACGCGCCCCATGCTGGTCGTATTCAACCTGCGCACCATTTTCCGGGCCCAGCCTGAAGCTCGCAGCCTCGATCAATACATGGACCAGCTCAGTCCGGATTTTCACTTCGTGCCGGATCCCTATGACGTCCTGATGAATCCGCATGTGTATGACGCCAACAGAGACACCCTCTGGAACCGCGACCAGGAACGTCGCTTCGCGCAAGCCTTCCTTGACGCCAGCCAGGTAGGCACCATCACGCTCAATCGCTGGTACGAGTCCGCCAGGGACGAGAGCTTTTCTTCGGAAGACCAGTTCACGGAGACCTTTATCTTCCCGTATGAGGGTTCATTCACTCGACTCGCCGGTCAGGACGAGGATGGAACCATAGTGGAATTCAGGGGATACATGGAGATCGATCTGGTGACCCCCACCCTGGAGAACCCGGTATGGTCGGTCCAGCAATGGCGCGATATTCGGGACCCGGCCTCGGCAGCCCGCACCTGGGGAGAACTCCGGGCCGAGTTCATGCGTTAGACAGGTATACCCACCACCGGAAAAGGAAGCGAGAGCCATGACCCACAGAGGACCTCTCCTTGTTGCCGGCACGCTGTTGCTTTTGGCCTGCTCCAACCCCTTTGCCCCGGACAAGGAACCCGGACAACCCGGCGACCGGAACCCCGCGCCCCCGGCAACCACGCCGGAACAGCTCATGGACAACCTGCGCCGGGCCATGCGAGACCGGGATATAGACCTGTACGAAACGCTCCTGGACCAGGACTTCTGGTTTACGGAAACCGATACCCGGGGTGACCTGGTCTTTGCCAACGGGCGCGAAGAGGAACTCGAGATTCTGGGGGGCAGCCGTGACGGCTCACGGCCCGGCATCTTCGACACGTTCCGTACTTTCGAATTCGAGTTCTTCCAGATCAGGCGCTATGTCGAACTGGGGGAAGACTATCCGGAGGCTTATCCAGGGGATCCTGACGGACATCCGGATGAAGACTGGGAGGTGTTCTACGGCAACGTCGAGATGCTGCTGCTGGACGAGCACGGCGACGGCTATCGCGTCGACCAGCGCATGACGTACAAGATGCGTCTGACTGACGAGGGCGTCTGGACCCTGATTCGCTGGGTCAACGATCCGCTGGTTGGAGACGCTCCGGCGGAGAGGCCCCTCACCGGCCTGCGCAGCTGGTCCGCGCTCAAGCAGGCCGTCTACTGACCTGCTTCTCATGGCACGGCAATACCTTTCTCGACCACCTCGCATGATCAAGCGTACGCCGCGACCGCTGTGGCACCTGGTGCTCAGCGGCCTGCTGGTGGCTGTTGCCATTCCGGTCATGCTGGCCAGCCAGTGGCATGAACACGGAGGCCGGGATCGCTTTACCCGTGCGGCCGAGGCCGCAGCGCCACCCGGCCTTCCCACAGGGCCGGCTTGTACGGCTGCAGCGCTCAGGGAATCGCTGTTTACCCATGTTGAACCGTGCCTGGCCGAGTTGGGCGTGAGCCCGGAGCTGATCAGCCGGCACCGCTCCCCGGACCGGCCGGACCTGATCGTCGTGCGCGTGCCCGGCGATCTTCCCCTGCTGGTGGTGAACCACTACCTTACCCGGCTTACGGAAACCTCCGGCGGGCGCGTGCTAAGAGCCGAGGAAAAAGCGCCCGGGCGCGGCGTGGTGGAGATAGGCGCCGGTTTCGACTCTGTGGCCACCACACTGTTCGTACTGCATCGCACGCCGGAAATACAACGTCGAACCGGCCGCATAGCCGTGGTGATCGATGACTTCGGCTATCAGCGACCCGACAAGCACCAGCTGGCCGGTTTCTGCGCTCTTCCGCCTCAGATCACCTTTGCCGTGTTGCCCTATGCGCGTCGCATGGACACCCTGCTCGAAGCCGCTGGCGCGGGCGGCCGGCAGGTGCTGCTGCACCTGCCCATGGAAGCCACGGACGCCTCGGTCAATCCCGGTCCGGACGCCATAGCGCTGAACCTGGATGACGAGGAGATCCGCCAACGGGTCGAACGGGCCCTGAAGCGCGTGCCCCTCGCTGTCGGAGTGAACAACCACATGGGCTCCCGGGCCACCGCCGATCCGCGCGTCATGAATGCAGTGCTCCAGGTCCTGCACGAACACGATCTGTTTTTCCTGGACAGCGTCACCACGCCGGAATCCGTGGGTTACGCACTGGCACGCGACAACGGCGTCCCGGCCGCCCGGCGCAACCTGTTCCTGGACCTGGTCGATGACCGGGCTGCCGTGGAAACTCAACTGTGGGAGCTGGCCGATATGGCATCGCGCATGGGCGCGGCCATCGGCATCGGTCACGACCGCGCCAATACCCTGCTGGCCTTGCAAGCCATCCTGCCCCGCCTGCGCACGCGCGGGTTCCGCCTGGTCCCGGTCTCGGAGTTGGTACGCTGACCCCCCATGATCGTCTCTCCACGGAGCCTGCACCACCCGTGTTCGAACTGCAGACTGTAGATCCGGACACCGGCGCCAGGGCCGGGCTTCTGCATACCGCCCACGGGACCGTAGCTACGCCGGTGTTCATGCCCGTCGCCACCCAGGCCACGGTCAAGACCATGACCCAGCAGGAACTGCTTGACCTGGACGCCCGGATGCTGCTGAGCAATGCCTATCACCTCTACCTGCGCCCGGGACACGAACTCATCCAGCGCTGCGGCGGTCTGCACGGCTTCATGAGCTGGTCCCGCCCCATTCTGACCGACAGCGGCGGGTATCAGGTGTTCAGCCTGAGCGCCAGAAACCGGATCTGCGAAGAAGGCGTCCATTTCCAGTCCCACCTGGATGGTTCGCATCACCTGTTCACCCCCGAGCGAGTCATCGATATCGAACATGCCCTCGGCGCCGACATCATCATGCCGCTGGACGAGTGCATCGCCAACCCATGCACGCTGGAGTATGCCAGCGCGTCGGTGGACCGGACGCTGCGCTGGGCCGACCGCTCGGTAGAGCGTCAGGCACAACTGACGGCCGGCGTTGCGGCGGGCGTTGCGACGGGCGTTGCGACGGGCG
>SLHA01000056.1 GCA_007136405.1 Candidatus Latescibacterota bacterium | reverse complement strand
GTGGTAAATCCACCACCCTGAGAATGGTTGCCGGACTGGAAGAAATAACCAGCGGTGAAATCTACATCGACGGCGAACTGGTCAACGATGTCGCCCCCAAGGATCGCGACATCGCCATGGTATTCCAGAACTACGCCTTGTATCCGCATATGAGTGTATATCAGAATATGGCCTTCGGGTTGAAACTGCGGAAATACCCCAAGGAAGAGATCGAGGCACGCGTTCAGGAAGCTGCGGAGATCCTTGGCATACAGAATCTGCTCGAGCGTAAGCCCAAGGCTCTGTCTGGTGGTCAGCGCCAGCGGGTAGCGGTAGGACGGGCCATCGTGCGCAAACCCAAGGTCTTTCTGTTTGACGAGCCCCTGTCCAACCTGGACGCCAAGTTGCGCCTGCAGATGAGGACGGAGATAAGCAAGCTGCACACGCGTCTGGAAGCTACCATGATCTACGTGACGCATGACCAGGTGGAGGCCATGACCATGGGCGACCGGATCGTGGTCATGCGTGATGGCCGCATACACCAGATCGATACACCGCTCACCCTGTACAACAACCCGGTAAATCAGTTTGTCGCGGGTTTTATCGGCAGCCCATCCATGAATTTCCTGAAGGGAACCCTGGAAGACGATGGCGATGGGTTGGTGTTCAACGAGGGATGTATCCGTATGCCGGTATACAGCGGGCACCAGGATAGCTTGCGTTCCTATGCCGGCCGCGAGGTGACGCTGGGCCTGCGTCCCGAGGATCTGCACGATGTGAGCGAGATCGGTCCGAACATGGAGACTTCCCCGGTCGGTGCCCGGGTGGAGGTCGTGGAGCCCATGGGAAGCGAGGTTCTGCTGTACCTGACCACTGGAAAGACCTCCTTTGTGGCTCGCATCGATCCGCAGCACATGCCTGAGGTCGATCAGGAGGTGGAGCTGGCTGCAGAGATGGACAAGGCGCACTACTTCGACAGCGCCACCGAAGAAAGCCTGCTCGCGATCTGAGCAACAATCGCCACTGCCATGCGGAGGACCAAACAGTGTCTCTAGTGCGGATGGTGGGGCAGGACCATGCCACCAGAATGGCTCTGAGCTGGCTGAAAAGCGGGCGTGTGCCGCATGCCATACTGATCTGTGGACCGGAAGGCACCGGCAAGCGCGCACTGGCCATGGAATTGACCAGCGCGCTGCTGTGTACGGAGCCCGGTGCAGATGCCTGCGACGAGTGCGCCGCGTGTCGCCAAGTGAAGTCGCTTTCGCATCCTGATCTGCATTGCCTGGTTCCACTCAGTGGAGGACGGCAGAATCAGGAAGAAGAGGCGGTAGAGGCGGATATGCGAGCAGTAGCAAGGGAATATATCAGCGGATCGCGGACCGGGGCGTCGACAGCCGGGAACATATCGCGCGAGCATCTGCGGCAGCTGCGACGGAGAATGGCTTACGCTCCCGCGCAGTCCAGCCGCCGGGTCGCCGTCATCCTGTGTGCGGAGAATATGCACCCGGCCGGAGCCAACTCCGTGCTCAAGATCCTGGAAGAACCCCCTGACCAGGCTGTATTCGTTCTCGTGTCGGCTGCTCCGGAGCAACTCCTTGCCACCATACGCAGCCGCTGCCAACGGCTGGTGCTGCGGCGCCTGAGTTCGCGGGACATCGCGGCTCAGTTGGCAGCTGAAGGGTTTGCCGCTGAGCGTGCGCAACTGGGGGTGCGCATGGCAGAGGGCAGTCTGGAACGAGCCCGGCAAGCGGGGCTCGGTTCACTGGACGAGACCCGCGCCCGAGTCGAGCGTTTCATGCAAGCAGCCACCGAACAGGACGATGCCGCCTACTTCACGCTGGTTGCCGATCTGGGAGCGCGGGAGAACCGGTCGGAACTGGAGTTGTTTCTCAAGCTGTGCAGCCTGTATCTGCGCGACCTGTTTTTGCTGGAACACCGCTGCGAGGAATTGACCAGCTTTCCGGACAAGGACCATTTCCTGCAGCAGCTGCGGCCGGTTCTGTCTCTGTCTCAGGTTGAAGCGGCGACCACGGAGGTGGACCGGGCGGTGGACTATCTGGCTCGAAACATCAACCCCGGTCTCGTTCTTGCTGACCTGTGGCAGTGCCTGCGCGCCAGCGACAGGCGGGGGGGCGCCGGCAGCCGGTACCGGGGCCAACCGCTATCTGATGCCCGTCCGGCTGGATCCGTGGCCTGATGCCGCGGATCCGGGCACGCAAAAGGTACGGCCAGCACTACCTGGTCGACAGCTCCATTGCGGAGCGAATGGCCGGTATGGTGGAGGCGGATCCGGGTCAGGTCATCCTGGAGGTGGGACCCGGGACGGGTGCGCTTACGGCACCATTGATCGCCAGGCATGGGCGGCTGGTTGCTGTCGAGATTGACCGCGATCTCGTCTGCAGGCTACGGCAACGGTTCGAACCAGCCCAGCTGTGCCTGATAAACGCAGACATTCTGCAGGTTGATCTGAAACAGCTGGAACTCCACGAACGGTCGGCCGGTCTTGTCGTTGTGGGGAACCTGCCGTACAACATCACGGCACCGTTGCTGTTTCGCCTGCTCGACCACAGACAGATCATTCACCGCGCTGTGGTCATGGTGCAATATGAAGTGGCAGAGCGCCTGGTGGCTCCGCCGGGTAACCGCCGATACGGGCAGATTACCGTACTGCTGGGAGCATACGCCCGGATCCGTATCCTCATGGAGGTCGGTGCAAGCGCGTTCCGTCCCGTTCCCAAAGTCCGTTCGGCCGTGGTCGAATGCATGTTCGAGAAACAGCCACGATATCCCATACAGGACGAGAAGACGTTCCGGCGGGTGGTTCGCACGGCCTTCGGACAGCGACGCAAGATGCTGCGTAATTCACTGACCGGGATGTTGCCCTCCGATCAGAGAGAATGTTTGCCGGAGATCGCCAGACGTGCTGGCATCACGCTGACACAGAGACCAGAACAGCTTGGTGTCGAGCAGTTTGCCCGTCTCGCCGATGAATTCGTTGCGTTCGTCCAAGGCCAAGCTCAGAGCAGTGCTCCATGAATCCATGGCCCGCAGTTCCATCAGGCTGGCCTGCCTGGACAGCAGGCGCCGCATTGTTGCTTATCGTTGCTACCAGTGCGGTAGACGCGCAGCAATACACGCTCAATTTCAGCAAGACCAGCTCACGCATGAGCTGGAACCACCGGTTGCCGCAGTGGACCTATACCACGCCGGTGCGACTGTCCTCGGCCGGGACCGGCAGGTCGATGCTTCGCATAAATACCTCGGCGAACATGAGTTCCACTTTCGATGAGCGGGGAGACAGTCGCAACTGGCAGGACAATGCCAGTCTCAATACCTCCATCGATTACCCCATTCTGGGGCCACGGGCCAGTCTGCGCCTGGGCGCCAATATGTCAGTCCGGAGTGCTACGCTGACCCAACAGAAAATACGCAACCACTCCTACAATGCCGGCTTGCAGTTCAGCCCACTGCAGCAAGGACGTTTCCGCAGCCTTCGGATCAACGTGACACCTGGGCTGATCTCCGCAAGTCGAGCCACACGGGCCAACCTGGACAGCACATTTGAGGAGCGCGGTATCCAGTACAATGCCACGGTTCGGGTCTCGCCGGAGCTTAACCTGGCCGGCAAGAGGGTGACGAACTCCCTGAGTCTCAGCAAAACGGACAACACGCTGGAGAGCAACAGGAACCAAAGCGAGCGGCTGAGTACCAGTGTGGGGTATACGCTTCCTGGTGATGTCCGGACCAATCTCAGTCTGAACGAGTCGCGTTCCCAGGTGGGACTGCCCCGCTCCGTCAGCATCCATCGAGTGGTGAACGGAGAAACCGTGACGGAAACGGTGGTGGTCGTCGAAACGCAGCAGTCCAGGAACAGCCAGGTTTCCGGCAACGTGAGTTTCAAGGTCGCGGGTTTCGATCTGCGATCCAGTGGCTCCTATTCGGAGAATCTGCGGACCAACACGGCCAGCGACGACGACAGCCCGGGCAACACATTTTTCGGCAAGGACAGAGAGAGTCAGAGCTGGCGGCTGGAAACCAGTGTCTCGGGACAGTTGTTCGAACCATTGGTGGGGCGCTCGACTGTTCGCATCAACAACAGTAGTGAACGTTTTCTGCCTGTCCAGCTGCCAGGAGACGAGATATTCCGGGATCCCAGCGCGGATCTGGAACGGCAGAACCTGTTCCTCAACGGATCTCTGGACTGGCAGCTCGCCAGCCAGCATTCCATTCGGCTGTCGACTTATGCGGAACTGCGTTCGGAAATGAATCCCGGCAACCGCGAGCAGGATCGCGAGGTCCATACCAGCAGTATCAGCTTGAGTTATGACGGGGTTACTGAGGGAGGCACTCGTGTCAATGCGAATCTGGAGAGCAAATATCTGCACCGCGTCAACCTGCACGCCACGCGCTCGGGAGACAACTCGCGGAACCGGGATCTGAGTCTGAGTTTCAACACCCGGTATCAGCGGCTCGGAATGAATGTCACGCACGATTTCAGCATTTCGGCCCGGCGTACCATCTACGACTTCGATCGCGAGGTCAACCTGAATGCGGCTTTGCGCAAAAGCAATATCCGGCGCGGCTGGAGCATGGTGCATTCCGTTCGCCGCAGAGTCATCGACAGCATGCACCTGAACGCTCGCTATACGTACAACGCGGACGACTACGGGGTGTTGCTCGTCGAACGGGGAGCCCAGGTCGTAGCCGAAGACAACAGCGGTCATCGGTTCAGCGTCGGCATGTCGTACAGTCCGGCAACGAGTCTGTCCACAAGCATCAACTACAATCGCTCGGTGGACCGTCAGTGGCAGTACGACTACGCCAATCACGTGGAAGAACGGTATCTTTCCCGGCGCAATGAGCGGGAAGGACTCAGCACCAGCGTCAACTACAATCCTGATTCCGGCACCACGCTTTCCCTTCGCGCCAGTCGTTCCCGGCAACTCAGCGGCACGTTCGACAGCGTCACGGTTACGTACAGCAGGTCACTATAGGTCATCGAGCCTTTCACTCCACTGCTCTGCACAGCAAGGGCGCACGGATCCTCAAGTACAGGACTGGCGCACCTCGGAAGCGAGACGGAAACTTCAGGAGAAACCACCCATGCCCATGCCTCAGTCCGATAAGATCTGGTTCAACGGCCGCCTGGTGAACTGGGAAGACGCTCAGATTCACGTGCTCTCCCATGTCGTGCATTACGGCTCCAGCGTGTTCGAGGGGATTCGGTGTTATGATACGGCGGCGGGATCGGCAGTCTTTCGGCTGCGCGAGCACATCCGGCGGTTGCTGGATTCGGCAAAGATCTACCGGATGGAGGTGCCGTACACGGAGGATGAACTGTGTGCCGCCGTGCTGGAGACCATCAGGGAAAACCGGCTGAAGGCATGCTATGTTCGCCCTATCGTATACCGGGGATACGGAGCGCTGGGAGTGATTCCCTTTGAGTGCCCGGTGGAAACGGTGGTTGCCGTCTGGGAATGGGGACAATATCTGGGTGCCGACTCCCTGGAAAAAGGTGTGTCCGTGTGCACCTCCTCATGGAACCGGGTTGCACCCAACACCCTGCCGTTTCTGGCCAAGGCCGGAGGCAACTACCTGAATTCCCAGCTGGTGAAAATGGAAGCTCTGACCAACGGTTATGACGAAGGTGTGGTTCTTACCACGGATGGATTGGTCAGCGAAGGCAGCGGGGAGAATATCTTTGTGGTCCGCAATGGCACCATCTATACCCCGGCATCCAGTTATTCGATACTCCCGGGCATTACGCGGCACACAGCCATTACCCTGGCGCGTGATCTGGGCCTGAGAGTCGAGCAACGCGCCATTCCCAGGGAATTTCTCTACATAGCGGACGAGATTTTCTTCACGGGGACGGCTGCGGAGATCACCCCGGTTACGGCCGTGGACAAGATCGTCATCGGCACGGGAAGTCGAGGGCCCGTGACCCAGAGAGTTCAGGAAGCTTTTTTCGAAGTGATCAACGCCCAGGTGGATGACAGGCACGGGTGGCTGACCTTCGTGAACTGATGCTGGTCGCATACACTGCATACGATGCGGAGAACAGGCATATGTCCAGGACAGCGCTGTTACGCTATTACCGCCGCACAGTCCACTGTGCATGGATGGTGATCGGTCTGCATGTAGTGGGAAGCCCGCTTGCTGTCGAGGCGAGCAACACCTGGGAACAGGTCCAGCAGATCCTTGCGGCAACGGACAGCATCGTGGTCTTCGACGGCACGGAGCTGGCTCCGTTGCGCTGTGACAGGACGGATCCTCCGGTGCACGGAGACTGGATCGTGCAGCATATGCTCTCGGATCCGGAGAGCCTGAATCCGTACACCTCCAGTGACGCCGGGGCTTCCCGGGTGCTGGGCTACATCTTCGATACACTGCTGTATGCCGACAACGAGCCTCCCCATGAGCTGCGTGGCCGGGTGGCCAGGGGGTATCCGCACATATCCGAGGACAAGCTGGAGTACACCTTCGAGCTACGGGAGGATGTGAGGTTTTCGGATGGCACACCGCTCACTGCCGCCGACGTGGTCTTCAGTATGAAAACCATACTCAACCCCCGGGTGATGGCTCCTTTCATGCGGAACTACTATGCGACCGTGCAGGATGTTCGCAAAGATGGCCCTTATCGAGTGACCATCGTCTGTGACGAGCCGTATTTCCGCAACGATGTCGCTCTGGGGTTTTTCCAGATTCTGCCCAGGCATTTCTACGATCCGGACGATCTGCTGGAGCCGGTGTCGGTAGCCAGTCTGGTGGACGGAAGCTGGGAGGACGGCCCCCATGCGGAGCGGGTGCAGCGGTTCGCCGAGCAATTCAACCAGGGTTTCAACCGTACAGTGATGGGGTCGGGACCTTACATGATCGAAGATCCGGCGCGCGACGTCGTGACCCAGCAGAAAGTCGTGTTGACCCGGAATCCGGACTACTGGGGAACCAATACCGATGCAACGATTCCTGCTCCTGGCTACGTCGACCGGATTGTCTTCAACATCATCAACAATACGGATGCCGCATTCATCGAACTGACCAACGGCAATTTGGATTTTCACACGCTACAGCCACTCGAGTTCCGCGAGAAAAGCTGGTCTCCCTCTTTTACACAGAATTTCCTGAAGGGCGTGGAGTATTCACACAGTTATGTGTACATCGGTTGGAACAACAGGCATCCGATCTTCCGTGACCAGCGTGTCAGGCGCGCCATGTCCCTGTTTACGGACAAAACCAGCATGATCGAAGGCCTGCTGTTCGGGCTGGGTGAAGCGGTTGTCGGCCCCATCCACCGGTTCCGACCCGAGTACAACCACGATCTGGTGCCTTACCAATACGATCCGTATCGAGCTCTGGACAAGCTGTTCGATGCCGGTTGGGACGATACCACGGGTGATGGCTGGCTGGACAAGGAGATCGACGGCGAAAGGATGACATTCCGGTTCGAGGTTCTGATCAACTCCGGAAATCAGATCCGCAAGGACATCGCCCTCGCTCTGCAGGGCGAACTGCGGGACTTCGGCATCGATTGTCAGGTCCGCGAGCTGGACTGGTCGATATTCCTGCAGCGCGTTCGCAGCAAGGAATTCGATGCCGTCGTTCTGGGCTGGACCGGGGGAGTGATGTTCCCCCCTGACGCCTACCAGGTATGGCATTCATCCCAATCAGAGGCAAGCGGATCCAACTACATCAGCTACAGCAACGACGAAGTCGACGCGATCCTGGAGGCCTATCGCCAGGAATTCGATCCGGACCGGCGTATCGCGATGTACCAGCGCTTCCAGGAAATACTGCACGAAGAGCAGCCGTACACCTTCCTGTGGATGAACCGTGTGGCCCGCGCCTACAGCAGGCGTTTCACCGGTGTGAACTGGTATCCCACCGGAGCGGATGTCAAGGAGTGGTGGGTGACTCCGGACGACCGCAAGTACCAATGATCCGTGCTGCCGGTTTTTCGGCAGGCCACGGCGGCTGACACGGTGCTCATCGTGACCGCATGAAGACAGAGGAGGGGGCTTGACGTCGACGCAGTCGGCATGGGGAAGAATCCGCGCCCAGGTGGCCCTCGCCTTTGCCGTGAAGACGCCGCAGACGCCACTGGAGGAGCGGGACCGCGATCTGCTCACCCGCGTGGCGGCATACCTCGTGCGCCGGCGCCTGCAGGTTCCTGCGGTCATGCTGCTCGAGAGCGTGAGGCCGCTGCGATCGGTGGGAAGCCAGGCGATGATCTTTGTCATGCCTCTGGCCACGATGGTGTGGGACCAGCAGGAATACGAGCGTCTGGTCCGGTTGCTCGAACGTCAAGACGGGGTCGACCTGCTGCTGGGGGCAATCAGTGACATGGAGGAGAGCAAGAGTGGATGAGCTGAAGGTCGTCATCGCCACGGACTGCGGTAGTACGACCACCAAGGCCATACTCATCGAGAAGCTCGAGGATGGCTATCGTCAGACCTGCCGGGGTGAAGCCCCTACCACCGTCGAGGCTCCCTATGAAGATGTGACCCGTGGGGTGCTCAATGCCATACAGGAAGTGGAGGAACTCTCAGGGCGACGAATTCTGGACGGCGAGCGGATCATCACACCGGCTTCGGGCAACAGCGGTGTGGATATCTTCATTTCGACGAGCAGCGCCGGCGGCGGCCTGCAGATGATGGTTGGAGGCGTGGTCCAGTCGATGACGGCCCAGAGTGCGCAGCGTTGTGCCCTGGGCGCCGGTGCCATCGTCATGGATGTGCTGGCCACCAACGACGGCAGGTTGCCCTACCAGAAGATCGAGCGCATACGCCAGCTGCGCCCGGATATGCTTTTGTTGTCCGGCGGCACGGACGGAGGGACGGTGAGCCATGTGGTCGAACTGGCGGAGTTCGTCGCTGCGGCGGATGTCAAGCCGCGTTTTGGCACCGGGTTCCAACTACCGGTGATCTACGCGGGGAACCGCGATGCCCGCGAGGAAGTCGAGGCGGTACTGCATTCGAAGACCAGCCTGACCGTTACCGAGAATCTTCGGCCTGTGCTGGAACAGGAAAACCTCAGCCCGGCGCGTCAGGTGATTCATGATCTGTTTCTGGAGCATGTTATGGCCCAGGCCCCTGGTTACCGCCAGCTGATGACGTGGACCGGTGCGCCTATCATGCCCACGCCCGGAGCTGTCGGTCAGATCATCCAGGCCATAGCCCGGCAACACGATCTGAATGTCATCGGTGTGGACATCGGCGGTGCCACCACGGACGTCTTCTCTGTATTCGGCGGGGCCTTCAACCGGACGGTGAGCGCCAACCTGGGCATGTCCTACAGCATATCCAACGTCCTGTCCCAGGCCGGGCTGGAGCAGGTGATGCGCTGGGTGCCTTTTCGGATGGATGAGTCCGAACTGCGTGATCGTGTCAAGAACAAGATGATCCGACCGACGACCGTTCCGCAACTGAAGCAGGAACTGCAAGTCGAGCAGGCCATTGCGCGGGAGGCGTTGCGACTGGCACTCGACCAGCACAAGGAACTCGCAGTCGAGCTGACCGGGGTCCAGACAGAGCGAACCATGTCCGATGTCTTCGATCAAAAGGCGTCCGGTGCGGGCCTGGTCGACATGCAGGAACTCGATCTGCTGGTGGGCAGCGGCGGTGTGCTCTCCCATGCTCCGCGGCGGGCCCAGGCCGCGGCTATGCTGGTCGATGCCTTCCAACCCGACGGCGTCACCCGATTGGCTGTTGACAGTATTTTCATGATGCCCCACCTTGGCGTCTTCGCTACCGTGGACGAGTCTGCCGCCAGCCAGGTCTTCGAGCGCGACTGCCTGGTTTATCTGGGCACCTGCGTTGCCCCTGCCGGTATGGGCAAGGAGGGCTCGGTGTGTGCAGAATTCGAGATTTTTCTTCCCGGTGGGATGCAGTCCGGCGCTTTGCGTGTTGGTGAGCTGCGGCGCTACGCACTCGCCGCGGATGAAGAGGCTGCGCTGACGCTGCGGCCGCGGCGCGGCTGGAATGTGGGTTCCGGGAAGGGCAATGAACTGCAGGTGACCGTCCGCGGAGGTGAGGCGGGGGTCATTCTCGATGGGCGCGGCCGCCCGCTGTCTTTTGCCTCCGGAGCGGACGCCCGGCTGGCCCAGGTGGACGCCTGGAACAAGGCCATGGGTGTGTACTGAAGGGACGAAAATGGCGCATGCATATACACCGGGTCTGCGCATCACGCGCCAGGCCACCATTCGGCGTGAGCGCCGCCTTCCTCTGCGAGGCGAGGTTCTGGTGCGCGAAGGCGACCCGGTGACCCACGACCAGGCCTTGGCGAGAACAGAGTTGCCGGGCGAGGTGAGCACACTGAATCTGGTGAATCGTCTTGGCGTGGCCCCCGCCGAGCTGGGCAAGTTCATGCTCAAACAGCCCGGTGACACTGTTGCGGCGGGAGAGCCCATCGCCCAGACCCGCCCGCTGATCAAATGGTTCAGGACGACGGTCAAATCGCCGTTGGCAGGGACGCTGGAGAGTGTGTCCAACGTTACCGGACAGGTGATCCTGCGCCAGCCGGCCCGGCCGGTGGAAGTACTGGGCTACGTCGATGGCACGGTAGTCCAGACGATACCGGATGAAGGCGCTATCGTGGAGACGCGCGGTGCGTTCATACAGGGTATCTTCGGGGTGGGGGGGGAGTGTTGGGGTGAACTGCATATGCTGACTCAGGCACCGGACACGTGCATTGCGCCAGATGAGCTGGACGATTCGTGTTCCGGCAAGGTGCTCGTCGCCGGAGCATTGCTGACCCGCGCCCTGGTGGAGCGCGCCCGGGACTGCGGCGCCGCGGCTGTCATCGGCGGCGGTATACGGGCACACGAATTGAACGATCTTCTGGGTTACGACCTGGGCGTGGCCATCACCGGAGGGGAAAACCTGGGCATCACCGTGGTCGTGACGGAGGGGTTCGGACAAATCGCTATGGCCGCCAAGACGTTCGCCATTCTGGGCCAGTTGCACGGCCGGCCGGCTTCGGCCTCAGGCGCGACGCAGATTCGCGCCGGGGTGCAACGTCCGGAGATCATCGTGCCGGACCTGGAAGCGCTCGAGCCGCCCCAGCCGGCGGTCAACGTGCAGGAGGGACTGCAGCTGGGAGACCTGCTGCGCGTGATCTGCGTGCCCCATTTCGGCCGTAGCGGCAGGGTATGCGGACTGCCACCGGAGCCGCAACGGGTGGATTCCGAAGCTCTGGTGCGCGTACTCCAGATCGAATTCGACAACGGCGAGCGCGCCACTGTACCACGCGCCAACGTAGAGCTGATCGAGGAATGATACTGCTGCCGCGGCACTGCGTCGCCGGTCGCGTGGCATGCCGCGGATCTCACAACAACACCTTGCCGATATGATCCAGTACATAGTCCACCGTTTGTTACTGGCCCTGCCCACACTGCTGGGCATCACGGTCATATCCTTCCTGATCATGCACCTGGCCCCGGGGGATCCGGTGGATCTGTATCTCGGCGGCGCCGCCGAGGGTGAGGGCATCGACGCCGACGGCCGCACCGGCTTGGAACAGACTCGTCAGGAGCTGCGCCGGCAGCTGGGGCTGGACCAGGCACTCCATATCCAGTATCTGAACTGGCTCTCCAGGCTGCTGCTGCGCGTGGAGCGGCTCGATTCGTATGAATCCGCCGCTGCCCAGGTCGACGCGGTCATGGACAAGCTCAGTCCGGCACAACGCCGCGAACTGGAGCAGATGCCTGTAGCTGATCGGAAGGACGCTTTCGCGGACATCCTGCACCGGCTGGACCCGCAGCTTGCCAGGCGTATTCAGGCATCGGTGTTCTGGACCGGAAGAACCCTGGATACCGCGGGCAACTATCGCTATGCGGGCGCCGGTCTGCAGCTGTACCACACAGCGGACTGGCGTCTGGTTACCCTGAACTTCGGTCGCTCCTTCAAGGACCAGCAGCCCGTTATCGGTCACATCCTGGAGCGCCTGCCCATCACGCTGCAGATCAACCTGATCAGCCTGGTGGTTGCCTATATCATCGGTATCCCAGTGGGTATTGTGGCTGCGACCCGGCAGGATACGCTCGTAGACCGGTCGCTTACCACGGGGACCTTCATGCTCTGGTCCATGCCATCCTTCTGGGTAGGCATGCTTTTCATCATTTTCCTGTGCAATAGAGAGTTTTTACACTGGTTCCCGGCTGCGGGAATTCAATCCTTGGGAGCTTCCGAGGATTGGGGCTATTGGCAGTTGCTGCGCGATCGTGCACACCACATGGTGTTGCCCGTGGTGACCTCCAGTTATTCCAGTTTTGCCGCCATATCCCGCTATATGCGCACCAGCATGCTCGAAAACCTGCGGCTGGACTACGTGCGCACTGCTTACGCCAAGGGATTGCCGGGGCGTGTCGTGGTCCTGCGCCATGTGCTGCGCAATTCCTTGATTCCCATCGTGACGTTGATGGGCTGGCTGCTGCCGGGTATGATCGCCGGATCGGTCTTCGTCGAGACGATATTCACCATTCCCGGGATGGGCTTCCTGGCCTTCCAGTCGGTCATCGTGCGGGACTACCCCATGGCCATGGCCATCTTTACGATCGGCGCCGTGCTGTCTCTGGCAGGCATTTTGGTGGCCGATATCCTGCTGAAAGCCGTCGATCCGCGCATCGAGTTCTCGCGCATACAGGGTTGATGCCATGAACGAAACGGACCGTACCATAGAAGCGGACCGTACGCTCGATGAGCCGGACACGCTTCTGGCGGAGACCACGGTAAAACAGTCCTACTCGCGCATCGTCTGGAACCAGTTCCGGAGAAACAAGCTGGCCCTGGTGTGCCTGATTGTGATCGGCCTGCTGGCTGCGGTAGCGCTGGGTGCGGACCTGCTGGCCGGGAACAAACCGTACTACATGGTGTATCGGGGACAGATTTATTTTCCCGCCTTCCGGCAGTACGCGGTTCACCTGGGTCTGGCCAGATGGCCACGGGAGTTGCGCCTGCGGCGGAATTTCAAAAGGCTCGATGCCGAGGTCGCGGTTTTTCCACCGGTGCCCTATGGCCCGGACGAGATCCAGCTGAGTCACCGGTACCAGCCTCCCGGCGCGGAGCACTGGCTGGGCACGGACCGCCTTGGACGCGACGTGTTGGCCGGCCTGATCCACGGCTCGCGCTACGCGCTGACGATCGGTCTGGTGGCAGTGGGCATCTCCCTGGCGATCGGCGTTCCCATGGGTGCCCTGGCCGGCTACTATGGCGGTTGGGCCGACTTACTGCTGTCCCGCCTGTTCGAGCTGTGGGCCGCCATTCCGTCGTTCTTTCTGATCATCACGGCGGCGGCATTCTTTCCGCCCAGCGTTTTCACGGTGATGGTCATCATCGGCGTGACCGGATGGGTGGGCATTGCCCGGCTGACCCGGTCCCAGTTCCTCCAGGTACGCAGCTACGACTACGTCGTGGCTGCGCGCAGCCTGGGTTGCTCCAATATCCGTATCATGCTCCGTCACATTCTGCCCAATGCCATCGGTCCGGTCCTGATCCCCGCGGCCTTTGGCGTAGCCGGCGCCATTCTGGCTGAATCCGGGCTCAGCTTTCTGGGCATCGGTGTGCCGGCAGAGGCGATAACCTGGGGGGCATTGCTGGCCGGAGCACGCAGCAATGCGGCGGCGTGGTGGCTGGTGGTCATGCCCGGGCTGGCCATTTTCATCACGGTTACGGTCTACAATCTGCTGGGCGATGCGCTGCGTGATGCGCTGGATCCGCAGATGAAACGCTCAATGCAGAATGTCGGGTAGGATCTCGTTGGCCGTGATCTGATCCAGCCGTTGGCGGTGGCGCACCAGTTGCAGCCGGCCATGGCAGTCCTGCAAAACCTCCGCGGCCTCGGGGAAGGAGTTGTAATTCTTGGCCGGCATGGCCGCGCAATACGCTCCGCAACCGCCTATCAGGAGCAGATCGCCGATCCGTGCTTCGGTCAGCAGTCGCGGCGCCAGGCTCTCGGGATCCCCGGGACCAGGGGTAAGCAGGTCGCCGCTTTCACAGCAGTGGCCCACCACCACGTACTCCGTCACGATGCGTGCTTCCGTGTCGAGCGGGATCAGTTCGATGGGGTGTTGGGCGCCGTACAGGCTGGGACGAAGGATTTCGGTCATACCCGTGTTGACTTTGACAAATCGATAGCCCCGGGCTCCGGTATCGACCACATCCGTGACAGCACAGATCAAGGCTCCAGCATTGGCAACCAGGAAGGTGCCTGGCTCGATTTCCAGGTGCAGCTGGCGGCCGCGTTCCCGGGCAAAACGCTCCAGTTCGGCGGCTACCGGGGCTCCGGCGGCCTGCAGGTCCGTGGATGGCTCGTCGGGCAGGCGTCCGACCTTGAAACCTCCGCCCAGGTTCACGCGTTCCACCTCAGGTAATCGCGCGGCAATGGCCAGCGAGAGTCCGGCGCAACGCTGCCATACGGCCGGGTCGCTGCCAGATCCGATATGGCTGTGCAAACCAGTGATCCGCAGATGGTGTTTTGCGGCCAGCTTCAACACCTGTGGCAGGTATTCGTGCCAGATACCGAAACTGGCCGCCGGGCCGCCGACGTTGGTTCGGTTGCTATGGCCGGATCCCAGTCCGGGGTTGATTCGGATGGAAACGGTGTCGCCCGGACGCAGCGTTCCATACCGATCCAGCTGGTGGAGTGAGCTGGCGTTGAAGAGGACGCCGCGCTGCAGGAGTTCGTCCAGGTCTTCGGGCAACTCCTGGGTGGTGATCTGGATGTGGCCGGGATCGACGCCGGCTCTGATGGCACGCCAGGCTTCGAAGCCGCTGCTGGCATCCAAGGCCAATCCGGCCTGGCTGAGCAGTCGTACCACGGCTGCGTTGGGGCAGGCCTTCATGGCGTAACGCACGGTCAAACCAAAGGGATTGGGGAAGGCGAGCGCGGCTTGGGCCTGCTCGAGCAGCAGTCGCTCGCAGTACAGGAAGGTTGGAGTGCCGAACCGCTCCTGCACGGTCCGGGCGGTTTCCTTGGTGATCCATGCTAGCGATTTCACGCACACCTCGGTGTTGGATGATGGTTGCGACATGGCAGTGCAATAGGTAGGTTGAACCGGAGGGCCTATTTTCGCCAGCCTCAGGCGTGTTGTCAAGCGGTGCACACAGCGTTCAAATCGATCGGTGATGGAGCATGTCTGGGTACATTCTCGGGATATCCGCTTTTTACCATGACAGTGCGGCCGCGTTATTGCGGGACGGCCAGATCGTCGCTGCAGCACAGGAGGAACGTTTCACCCGGAAGAAACACGATCCGTCCTTCCCCTTGCATGCCGTCCAGTATTGTTTGCGCGAAGCTGGCATCAGCGCCGAACAACTGGATTACGTGGGTTTCTACGACAAACCGCTGTTGACTTTCGAGCGCCTGCTGGAAACCCACCTGGCAACGGCGCCTGCCGGCATACGGTTGTTCCTGAAATCCATGAACGTTTGGCTCAAGCAGAAGCTCTGGATTCCGCAGACCATTCAGCGGGAGTTGCGGTACGAAGGTCCGGTTCTGTTCGCCGAGCATCACGAATCGCACGCGGCCAGCGCTTTTTATCCGTCGCCTTTCACAGAAGCGGCTATCCTGACATTGGACGGAGTGGGAGAATGGACTACCACCAGCTATGGATACGGTAGACAGAACCAGGTGTCCATGCTGGCAGAAATACCCTTTCCGCATTCACTGGGGCTGCTCTATTCGGCGTTTACGTACCATTGCGGCTTCAAGGTGAATTCGGGCGAATACAAACTCATGGGGTTGGCACCGTACGGTGAACCGCGGTATGTGGACCGGATCATGGATCACCTGATCGACCTCAAGGAAGACGGCTCGTTCAGGCTTTCTACCCGCTATTTCAACTATCTGTCGGGCTTGACCATGACCAACCGCCGGTTTTCCGCGCTTTTTGACGGGCCGCCCCATCCTCCCGAGGCGGATCCTACCCAGAGAGAGATGGATCTGGCGCGCTCCTGTCAGGTCGTCACCGAAGAAATCGTGCTGCGCATGGCGCGGCATCTGCATGCGGAAACCGGTCTGACCAACCTGTGCATCGCCGGCGGTGTAGGGTTGAACTGCGTGGCCAACGGACGTTTATTGCGGGAGGGACCTTTCGAACGGATATGGATACAGCCGGCCGCCGGCGATGCCGGAGGTGCCCTGGGTGCGGCGTATCTGCTGTGGCACCGGTATCTGGGCCATGACCGTTCGCCGGATGGGCTGACAGACGCCATGGGCGGAGCGCTGCTGGGACCCGGGTTCACGGATGGGGAGATACACGAGTCGCTCCAGCAATGCGCCGCGGTGGCAACGCGGGTGGGCTACCCGGATCTGCCGGAGCGCGTGGCCTCGCTGCTGGCCGCAGGAAAAGTGGTGGGCTGGTTCCAGGGACGCATGGAATTCGGGCCCAGAGCTCTGGGGGCGCGCTCCATACTCGGTGATCCGCGCTCAGCCGAAACCCAGCGGGTGATGAACCTGAAAATCAAATACCGGGAGAGTTTCCGTCCCTTCGCTCCTGCTGTCCTGCGCGAGCACGTCAGCGATTTCTTCGCCATGGAAGAAGAATCCCCGTACATGCTGTTGGTGGCGCCCGTGCAGCAGAATCGCCGTATCCCGGTGAACGACGAGCAGGAACGGCTGTTCGGTATCGAGAAACTGCGTGTGCCCAGGTCCGACATACCCGCTGTCACGCATGTTGATTATTCGGCTCGTGTTCAGACCGTGGATCGTGCCGTCAACCCGCTGTACTACGACATGATCGAGGCTTTCGGGCGCCTGACCGGTCATCCTCTCGTGGTCAACACCTCTTTCAATGTCCGCGGAGAACCCATCGTGTGCACTCCGGAGGATGCCTACCGTTGCTTCATGCGCACAGAGATGGACTACCTGGCAGTTGGACCCTTCCTGCTGGACAAAAACGATCAGCCGGAATGGCATGAGGGGCATGACTGGCGGGAGGAGTTCGCGCTTGATTGACCGGGATCGAGGTTTCTGGGGCTGGCCTCGGGCCAACCGGCAACAGCTGCGCTCCTTCGGTCTGGTGATGGTTCTGGCCCTGGCTGTGATGGGCGGGATCTCAGGGTATCGGGGCAGCGTGGTCACAGCCGGTGTGCTGGGGGGCGCTGCCGCCTGTTTTCTGGTCGCGGCCCTGGTCTGTCCCACCATACTCGGCCCGGTATACGGGGTGTGGATGTGCCTGGCACGAGTGCTGGCCTGGATCAACACGCGTCTGCTGCTGGGGCTGATTTTCTATACGCTGTTCCTGCTCATCGGGACCGTCATGCGACTGTTGAGGTACGACCCGCTCCAGCGTCGCCTGGATAAGCATGCTGCAACCTACTGGCAACGGCGTGAAAAGGCACAGAGGCCGCGCGAAAACTACGAACACCAATTCTGATTTTCCGGGACGGCGCGGACCGAACCTTGATCTCCCTCGGGTCAGGCCTTATATTCTCAAAATTCGGGATGTGTGGTGGCTGATCCTGAGGTTCAAAAAAATTCGGAGCTCCTGAACGACGAGCGTTGGATGCGCCTCGCATTGGAGGAGGCCGCACAAGCCGCAGATCATGGTGATGTGCCTGTGGGCGCAGTCATCGTCATCGGGGAGTGCGTGGCCGGGCGCGGCCGCAACCAGACGGAACGCCGGCAGGATCCCACCGCTCATGCGGAAATGCTGGCCTTACGGCAGGCTGCACGGGTGTCGGGTTATTACCGTATGCCGTCTGCTACGCTGTATGTTACGCTGGAGCCGTGCGCCATGTGTGCCGGGGCCATCGTACTGGCCCGTATCAAACGGGTGGTGTTCGGAGCCTGGGATCCCAAGGCTGGAGCGTGCGGCTCGCTTCGCAACGTGATACAGGACCATCGGCTGAATCACCGTTGCAGCCAGACCGGCGGTATTCTGCAGCAGGAATGCAGCGTGCAGCTGAAAGCCTTTTTTTCCACCTTGCGCGGATCCAGGGGTACTTGAAGGTGGAGAGGTGCCGGAGCGGTCGAACGGGGCGGTCTCGAAAACCGTTGTGGCCAATGGTCACCGGGGGTTCGAATCCCCCCCTCTCCGCCATACCATCCAAGTGAGGCTTCTCGCGGAGAGATGGCCGAGCGGTCGAAGGCACACGACTGGAAATCGTGTGTAGGGTAATCCCCTACCGTGGGTTCGAATCCCACTCTCTCCGCCATGTATGCGGCAGGTTTGATGCCTGACGCCACAGTTGTGGGGCAGTAGCTCAGTTGGGAGAGCGCCAGGTTCGCAATCTGGAGGTCGTGGGTTCGATCCCCATCTGCTCCACCATATGCGGTCCCGGATCGCTGGTGTATGGCGGACGGGATGCAACACAGCCCCAGCGTGTTTTAAGGTCGTGCTAGATGGGGAGATAGCGGTGCCCTGTACCCGCAATCCGCTATAGCGGGGTCGAATTCCCATGTAGAGGTCCTCGCGCTTTTGGTTGGAACGGTGTCAAGTGGCGTTGAAAGTCGGATTCTGCGCAACGTTGGGCTTCTGAACCCCGCCAGGACCGGAAGGTAGCAGCGGTAGGAATGTTCCAGCGTGTGTTGCAGAGCTGTCCGGCTGGAGTCAATGGGCCCCGGGAAAACCGGAAAGCGGGATCGAAGATGGGTGCACGGCCTTACTTTTTCCACGTTTCGCCTGCGTTTTTTGACTCCGCGTGGGGTTTTCGGCCCTATCCGTCGAAAATGCTCATCTCGTGCTGCTGCTGCTTCCACCCTAGCGCCGCGAGCCCCTCATGTCTTATCAGGTCACAGCCAGGAAATGGCGGCCGCGCCGGTTCGACGAGGTCGTCGCTCAAGAGCATATTACCACCACCCTGAAAAACGCCATCGCCGCAGAACGAATTGCGCACTGCTACTTGTTCTGCGGCCCTCGGGGGGTTGGTAAAACGACGACGGCCCGTATCCTGGCCAAGGCACTGAATTGCCCGGATCGCAGTGGGGCGGATCCCTGCGATGTATGCTCATCCTGCTCGAGCATTGCGGACGGCACCAGCATGAACGTACTGGAAATCGACGGGGCCTCCAACAACAGCGTTGACGATGTCCGCGAGCTACGCGAGCTCGTACGCTACATTCCTACCCAGGGATCTCATAAGATCTACATCATCGACGAAGTGCACATGCTGTCGACGGCGGCCTTCAACGCGCTACTCAAGACTCTCGAGGAACCTCCTCCGCATGTCGTGTTCGTCTTTGCCACCACCGAGGTTCAGGAAGTTCCGGACACCATCCTGTCGCGCTGTCAACGGTTCAATTTTCGGCGTATACCGGCGCGGCAGATAGCGGCCCATCTGCGTTCCATCACGGAGGCAGAGCGCATCCCCGCGGACGAGGAGGCGCTTTTCCTCCTGGCCGCGCGCGCTGACGGGGCTCTCAGGGACGCGCAGAGTCTGCTGGACCAGGTCGTCTCGTTCGATGCGCGGAGCGTGTCGAGCGAATCCGTGCACCAGGTCTTGGGGACCATCGACCGCGGGGTGTATTTCCAGCTGGCCGAAGCGCTACGCGCCGCAGAGCCGCAACAGGCTTTGGCCATTCTGGATGAGGTGGTCGATGCGGGAGCGGATCTGGAGGAGTTCGTTCGCGGCCTGACGGAACATATTCGCCACATGCTGTTTACCAGCATCCAGGGTTCGGCACAGCTGCTGGAAGTGGCGGATGCCGAACAGGAACGATATGATGAGGCCGCAACCGGCTTTGCCCGGGAAGACCTGCTGCGCATGCTGCATGCTTTGCTGGAATTGGGCGCCTCGTTGCGGCGTTCCATCCAGCCCCGGTTTCGCGTGGAGATGGTGCTGGTGCAGCTGGCCCTGATGGGTCAGGCTGCGGATCTCGGTACCCTGCTGGAGCGGATCAAGAGCCTGGAGGCGGGTTTGCAGGGGAATGGCGGCCGGCTGGCGAGCAGGTCAGCCGGTCCGGTACCGCCCCCGGGGCCTGGACGCGGCGAGCGGCCGTCTGCAGCACAGGATTCGCCGTCTCCCGGCAGGTCAGCCGGTCCGGTACCGCCCCCGGGGCCTGGACGCGGCGAGCGGCCGTCTGCAGCACAGGATTCGCCGTCTCCCGGCAGGGAAACCTCATACCAGGAGGCGCCCGCAGCCCGCGGCAATGGTCCGGTTTCCGCCGACACCCCCGGTAGCAGCGCCCAGGATGCATCACCTGGTGTTCCGGCCACCAGCGTGAAGCTGACCGTCGTGCAGCAGGAATGGAACCAGCTGGTGGATGACGTGCGCCGCGAGCAGCCGGCTCTGGCCATGTACCTGCAAGACGCGCTTCCCGCCGCCATAGAGGGGAGTGTCCTTACCGTGTCGTTCCGGGAAGGCGATCGCTTCCTGCTCAACCAGGTGCACAGGAGCCGGGAAGCCATAGAGCTGCTGTGCCGAAAACGTTGGGGTACGTCGTTGCGGCTGGAGTGCAATGCCGCGCCGGTGTCTGCGTCTGACACCGCGAAACCCGTGGCACCGGAAACCGATCCGGCAGTGCGCTCGGTTTTGGAGGCGTTTAACGGTGAACTCATGTGATATGACGATATGGGCCCAAGACCTGTAGAAGACCTCATCACGGCTTTTTCGCGGTTGCCGGGTATCGGCCGCAAGACAGCACAACGCCTGACGTTCTATATCGTCAAGCGGCCACGCGAGGAAGCTGACGCCCTGGCTCGGGCGTTGCTCGGAGCCAAGGACGATATTCACAACTGTGTTCAGTGCTTCAACCTGACCGAAACCGGGGAGGATCTGTGCGCGGTATGCCGCAATGCCAGCCGCGATCAGAGGCAGATATGCGTAGTGGAGGATCCGGGTGTCGTCCTCTTCCTGGAGGCCAATCAGCTGATGCGCGGAGTCTATCACGTTCTGGGCGGCGTCCTCAGTCCCCTGGATGGCGTCGGACCGGGAGAACTGCGCCTTGATGCACTGGTAGCGCGGGTGCAACAGCATGACGTCACCGAGGTCATCGTCGCGCTCAACGCCAGTGCGGAAGGCGATGCCACGGCCGAGTACCTGGCGCGCCTGCTCACTCCACTGACACGAGTGACCCGGCTGGCCCGTGGGCTGCCGGTTGGGGCCGACCTGGACCTGGCGGACAAGGTTACGCTGACCCACGCATTGGAGGGCAGGCACTCATTATAGATATCGACTGTGGCCGGATAGATATCGACTGTGGCCGGCGCCTGGAATCCGTCTGGAACAAGGAGCCTATGACCCTCCGTAGAAACGCCAACTTGCCCAACCTGCTGACATTGCTGAGAATAGGGCTGACACCCGTATTCCTCTACATGATGTTCGTCGATGCATGGTACGGCAAGGGCGGTGCCTTCCTTGTGTTCGCGCTGGCGTCGTTGACGGATTTCTACGATGGACGGTTGGCGCGGGCCGGGAATCAGGTGACCCGTTTCGGGCGATTTCTGGATCCGCTGGCGGACAAGATACTCGTGACCGCGGGGCTCATCGGTCTGGTGTTCGAGCACATCGTCAGTATGTGGCTTGTAGTGCCCATAGTCCTGCGTGATGTGACCATTACGGGTTTGCGTACCTATGGATGGCTACATGGACGACAGATGCTCACATCGAGGTTTGCGCGGTGGAAAACCGCCGCGCAGCTGGTCACCGTTGTGCTGCTGTTGTTCCTGCTGGCCGTACGCGAATCCATGCACCATCTTCGTCCGGATGCTGACGTGTTCCTGGCCAGCGCACACGTGTACATACTGGCCCATATCATGGTTGCGGCGGTGCTTGTGTTGACCGTGATCTCCGGTCTGCAATACCTGGTAAAACCCGCCTTTTTCAAGGACGATGCGTGAAGAAGCCGGCTGCGAGCCGGCGGATGTCGGCATACAGGAAGGAACGGACCGTCATCCGGAAGGATTCAAACTGAAAAAACTGATAGCCACCCTTGGATACGCCGGGTATTCGCCTGTGGCTCCGGGTACGGCCGGGACGGCGGTCACAGCGTTCGCTTACGCGCTCATCAACATGGCAGGAGTGCGGCTGGGATCGGCAGCGTGGTTGGTGTTGATCGGCGCAACGCTTATCATCGGCGTATACGTATCGAATGCCATGGAAGATCACTGGGGCAAGGATCCCGGCCCGGTGGTCATCGACGAGGCTCTGGGATATCTGGTGACGGTAGCCTGGTTGCCGCAGTCGTTGTTCCTGGCTCTGGCGGCGTTTTTCCTGTTCCGGCTTTTGGACATCGTCAAGCCGCCCCCCGCGCGTCGGTGCGAAAATTTGCGCGGTGGCTGGGGCATCATGGCCGACGACCTTGTCGCCGGTGTGTACGGGAATCTGATACTACGGCTGCTATATGCTGTCGTGTAAGCCATCGGGGTCTGCATGCCCCCACTCCCGAACTGTAGACAGGTAGACCATGGGAAGATCCAACGGTAGGAACGGTGGTGAAGACAAGGGCCGCAGCAAGGCTCTGGAACTGGCCATGGCGCAAATCGAGAAACAATACGGCAAGGGTTCGATCATGCGCCTGGGTGAAAAGGGTGGCATAGTGGATGCACCGGCCATCTCCAGCGGATCGCTGGCGCTGGACGCAGCCCTGGGCATTGGCGGTCTGCCCAAAGGGCGCATCATCGAGATTTACGGGCCGGAAGGCTCCGGCAAGACCATGCTGTCCCTGCATGCGGTTCGCGAAAGCCAGCGCTCGGGAGGGACCGCCGCGTTCGTCGATGCCGAACACGCCCTGGATGTCGGGTTCGCCCGCCGTATCGGCGTGGATGTGGACAACCTCATCGTATCTCAGCCGGACAGCGGCGAGCAGGCTCTGGAGATCGTCGACACGCTGGTTCGCAGCGGTGCGTTTGACATCCTGGTGGTGGACTCGGTTGCTGCCCTGGTCCCTCAGGCAGAGTTGGAGGGAGAGATGGGTGATTCGCACGTGGGGCTGCATGCGCGCCTGATGTCGCAGGCGCTCCGCAAACTGGCCGGATCCATCAACCGGTCCCATACCTGTGTCGTTTTCCTCAACCAGCTCCGGATGAAGATCGGTGTCATGTTCGGCAATCCGGAGACTACGACCGGTGGCCGGGCGCTGCCGTTCTATGCCTCGGTGCGGTTGGACATTCGGCGTATCGCCCGGATCAAGGATGGTGAGACGGATATCGGCAACCGGACACGCGTCAGGGTTGTCAAGAATAAAATGGCGCCGCCCTTCCGCGAAGCCGAATTCGACTTGATCTTTTACGGTGACCCCATTGGGATCTCCTGGGAAGGTGACCTGCTCGACATCGGCGTGGATAAAGGCGTCATCGAAAAGAGCGGCGCCTGGTTCTCGTACGGCGGCGATCGGCTGGGTCAGGGAAGGGAGAATGCCAAAGTCTATCTGCGCGAGCACCGCGATGTGGCCGCGGAGATCGAGAAGCGGCTGCGCGTGGAGTTGGGACTCGTGAGCCCGGCCGACCGCAACGTAGAGACGGATGATGCTTCCGCGGCTGAGTCATGAATACGGCGCCATCGTCATGCCGTGGTGCGGCGCCATCGTCATGCTGCAGAACCGCATGCCCGGATGACTATTGGGCGCTGTTGCAGGCTCCGGATGAGACAGGGTTGTGCGGTCCTGGATCTACGCTCATGCGGAGATATCGACCATGATCGGCGCGGTCCGGAAGGCAGTCGCTACAGATTATGACCGGGCGCGACGACGCACAGGCGATGTCCTCTGATGACGGATGATGGCGGGCAACGCCGGCAGGCGACGGACGCAGCCCTGCGTTATCTGACGCCCCGGGCCAGATCGACGCAGGAAATGCGCCTGTACTTGACCCGCAGGGATATACCGGCGGACGTTGCGGAGGGCGTACTGACGGACCTGCAGCGGCGTGGCCTGCTGGATGACCTGGAGTTCGCCCGCAACTGGATCGAATGGCGCATGCGGTCAAAGCCGGCGGGCACCCGGTTGGTAGAGCGCGAGCTGCAGGACAAGGGGATCCCGGCAGAGACCATCGAGCAATTGCTGTCGGAATCCGCCGGAGCTATGGATTCCGTACCGGCGGCTGCGGCTGTATTGCGTCGCCAGCATCGGAGGTATGCAGGACTGGAACGGACTGCGGCCTACCGGCGCCTGCTTGGGTTGCTGGCACGGCGTGGTTTCGATCAACACATTGCACGCAAAGCTGTTGACCTGGTGTGGGAGGAATGGCATCGGCATGAAGGCAACTGAGATTCGCGAGGAATACCTGCGGTTTTTCGCTGAACGTGGTCACGAGCGCGTACCCAGTGCGCCGGTGGTCCCGCAGGATGATCCTACCCTGTACTTCACCAACGCCGGCATGAATCAGTTCAAGGATGTCTTCCTCGGACTGGGAAAACGTCCGTACACCCGGGCGGTGGATACGCAGAAATGCATTCGAGTGTCCGGGAAACACAATGACCTGGAGGAGGTCGGCATCAGCCCGCGGCACCATACGTTTTTCGAAATGCTGGGAAACTGGTCGTTCGGAGACTACTTCAAGCGTGAAGCCATAACGTGGGCCTGGGAACTGGTTACGAAGCAATGGGGACTGGACGAGAATCGGCTGTGGGCCACGGTGTTCGAAGGCAACGAAGCAGAAGGGCTGGAGCCGGATCTGGAGGCCGCGGAGCTGTGGAAGGAGTGTACCGGCATCCCCTCCGAGCGCATCGTGGCGCTGCCGGCCAGCGAGAATTTCTGGGAGATGGGCGCGGTCGGGCCCTGCGGCCCCTGCTCGGAGATCCACTATTACCACGGAGACCTGTCCGCTCAGAGCGCTGAAGGACTGAGACACGGTGAGGAGGCCTACGAAGAATTCTGGAACCTGGTCTTTATCCAGTACAATCGGGACGAAACCGGAAAGCTGCTCCCCTTGCCGGCTCGCCACGTGGACACCGGCATGGGATTCGAGCGCATCTGCAGCATACTCCAGAATGTCCCGTCCAACTATGATACAGATATTTTTCTGCCGTTGATCCATCGTTTGGCTGAGATAACCGGAACCAGCTATCAGGATGGCCGGGTGATCCCCATGCGGGTGATCGCTGACCACGTGCGAGCGCTCAGCGTCTCCATCGCCGACGGCGCCATACCGGCCAACGACGGTCGAGGTTACGTGCTGCGCCGCATCCTGCGCCGGGCGGCACGCTATGGGCGTCAGCTGGGGCAAAAGGAGCCTTTTATCCATCGTCTGGTCCAGGGGGTCGGGGAAACCCTTGGTGATGTCTTCCCGGAGTTGCTGCAGCAAAGGCATCACATCGAACTGGTGATTCGCTCCGAAGAAGAGGCGTTCGGCCGGACCCTGGACCGCGGTCTGGAGATCTTCGAGCGTTTCGCCCAGAAAGGTGAGATCACGGGTGCCGAGGCCTTCCAGCTGTATGACACCTATGGGTTTCCGCTTGATTTGACCCAGCTGATTGCCCGCGAGCGAGCCTTGCCGCTGACGGATCCGGAAGCCTTCGACCAGGCGCTCGGACAGCAGCGCGAGCGCGCCCGCAAGGCCACGCGCGGTCAGTTCCGTGCGGCCGAAACCGCTGGGGACGCCCTGGACGAACCGCACTCGGTCTTTCTTGGCTATACGGCTACGCGCTGCACGGCCAGGGTGGTGCATGTCGAGTCAGGGGCCGACGGCCAGGTGCGCGTATGGTTGGACCAGACACCGTTCTATGCGGAATCCGGTGGCCAGATCGGTGATCACGGAGTCATCAAGGGCGATGGTTTCGTCGTGCAGGTTACAGAGACCGTGAAGGGACGCGGCGGGATCACGCATGTGGGCCGAATGCAGGCTGGAGAG
Source organism: Candidatus Latescibacterota bacterium (assembly GCA_007136405.1). GTDB lineage: Bacteria > Latescibacterota > UBA2968 > UBA8231 > UBA8231 > SLHA01. The sequence goes on along the minus strand of SLHA01000056.1, from coordinate 21,770 downwards.
GCTCAACAGGTGAGCGGCACCGTAACGGTTCAGGTGGAAGAGTCCGAACGCCAGGCCGCCGCGCGCAGTCATACGGCTACTCACCTGCTGCATGAGTCACTGCGACGGACGCTGGGCGAGCATGTGGCCCAGATGGGATCACTGGTTTCGCCGGATCGCCTGCGCTTCGATTTCTCCCATTTCACCGCATTGACCGCAGAGCAGCTGGAACAGGTGGAGAGTCTGGTCAACGAGCGTATCCGGGCTAATATGTCGGTTCAAGCCGAGGAGGCGACGCTGACGGAAGCCCGGGCCAGCGGCGCCCGGGCCCTGTTCGGGGAGAAGTACAATGACCGTGTGCGAATGGTACGGGTAGACGACTTCAGTCTTGAACTGTGCGGGGGCACACACGTGCGCTCCACCGGGGAGATCGGCCTGTTCTCTCTGACCTATGAAGGCAGTATCGCGGCCGGAACCCGCCGGATAGAAGCCGTAACCGGCAGGGCAGCGGAAAACAGGATGCGGGAGCAGCGTGTGCTGTTGGACCAGATCGCCGCATTGATGCATGCTCAACCGGATGAACTGGTCGGTAAGGTGCGTGGACTGCTTGACCGCAACCGGGATCTCGAGCGCCAGCTGGCCAGACTCGAGCGCCAGATGATGGCCAGTACCAGCGGTGAACTCAGCGACAGCGCCCGCACCGTGCATGGGGTCAAGGTGGTCGCCAACCGGGTTGAGGTAGATGATGTGGGCACGCTGCGGACTGCGGCGGATGCTCTGCGCGAGCGGTTGGGTTCGGGGGTCGGGGTCCTGGGATCCGTGGTCGGTGGCAAGGTCTCATTCATAGCCATAGTGACCGACGATGTCATCAGGGAACGGGGGCTCAAAGCCGGCGACCTGGTCCGGGAGGTGGCGGCCATCGCGGGAGGATCCGGCGGCGGTAAGCCGCATCTGGCCCAGGCCGGTGGCCGGGATCCCGGTAAGATCGATGCGGCGCTGGATGCCGTCCAAGATATCGTGGCCAGACAGTTGCAGGACTGAACCGCCTCGCTAACGCGTTTCGCATGGATGGGAGCTTGTGAAAAGCACGGTCCTCGATTATCTACTGGAAACCAGGAACCGCCGGGGAGCCGGGTACCTGGTTCTCCTTGATCCCGACCGCCAGGATATGGCCCGGTTGGAGGAGTGTGCCTGCCTTTGCACTGATGCCGGCGCCGATGCCATCCTCGTGGGCACCAGTCTGACCATGCTGGCAGACCATGGTGAGGTGTACAAGAGGCTGCGCCAATGTACCGGCATTCCCATCATCACATTCCCGGGCAGCGGCGGTCACATCACTCCTCAGGCAGACGCCATTCTATATTTGTCCATGGTCAGCAGCCGGAATCCCGAGCTTCTTATCGGCGAGCAGGTGCGCACCGCTCCGCTGCTGAAACGTTGCGGTGTGGAGGTGATCTCAACAGCCTACATGCTCATCGACTCAGGCACCCTGACCTCGGTGCAGTTCATGAGCAACTCCAGGCCCATACCCCGTGACAAGAACGATATCGCCATGGCGCATGCGCTTGCCGCGGAATACATCGGTATGCGCCTGCTGTACCTGGAGGCGGGTAGCGGTGCGCGCCGGGCTGTGCCTGATGAAATGGTCACCGCGGTCAGCCAGTACACCTCGCTTCCCGTGATCGTTGGAGGCGGGATACGCACACCTGAAACAGCCCGGGCCAAGGTCGAGGCAGGCGCCAGCTTTATCGTGACCGGTCAGGTGCTGGAAGATCGGCAGGCAGATGCTGGTGCCCTGGTGCGCGAACTCGGAGCCGCTGTGCATTTCCGTGAATGAGCCCCGAATGCACGGCGGTTGGGGCATGAAGATCATAGCCGGCGGTGATTGCTGGTCCAGTCGGCGAACAGATCGCGGCCTGGCACCTGGGTCGCCACTTTCGCAACAGGACTACCGGAGCAGCGCATGGTAAGAAAAAAGGTGGTGATCAACAACCCTCTGGGTATCCATGCCCGCCCGGCGGCTCTGGTCGTCCAGGCGGCATCACGGTTCACTGCGGATATATTTCTGTCGAAGGGAGACATCGAACAAGTCAACGGGAAGAGCATTATGAGCGTCATGATGCTGGCGGCTGAACAGGGAGCTGAAGTTACTGTCGCGGCGGTGGGAGAAGACGCGGAGGAGGCGGTGCAGACCGTTGCGGATCTGCTTCAGAGCAATTTCGAAGGCAAGTTTTGAGTTCAAAACCACCATACGTCGAGCTGAATGGCATCTCCGCCTCACCCGGAATTGCCATCGGCCGGGCTTTCGTGCACAGCAAGGAGATTCCTCCCATACGTCGCCGCCGTGTGTCCGCGGATCAGGTGGAGGAAGAGGCGGAGCGTTTTCTCAATACCTTGCACCAGACAGCCGAGGAAATCCGCCGCACGCGGCGTCTGGTATCTGCGGAGCATGGAGAGGATCTGGCCCAGATTTTCGACGCTCAACTGGCCATGGTCAACGATGTCGAAATGAAGAAGACCACGCTCCGCTGCATCCGCGAGCAGCACTGTTCGGCTGAACGCGCTTTTCAGGAGACGCTGGAGCAGATGAAGCAGGGTTTCGCCTCCATCGAAGACGAGTTTCTGCGGCAACGGTTGAGTGACCTGCTGGACATCGAACACCAGGTGCTGCTCCGGCTGAACGGGAATGACATACAGGCGCTGCACACCCTGCGAGCCAACACCATCGTGGTGGCGCACGATCTGCTTCCTTCGGAAAGTGCACAGCTAGGCGGACGCATGGTGAAGGGCATAGCCCTGGATGTCGGCGGCTCAACCTCGCACGCTGCCATCATCGCCCGTTCGCTGGGCTTGCCCACCGTGCTGGGTGCCGGCAAGTGCATGGAATCCACCGAATCGGGTGATGTGGTGATCGTCGATGGCAACGCGGGCCGGGTGCACATCCGTCCGACGGACGAGGTGCTGCGGGATTATCGCTTGCGGCTGCGGCGCCAGCAGCGGCGGGAGCGCGATCTGACCGCTAGGCGTGGATTGCCGGCGGTGACGAAAGATGATCACACCGTCATTCTGCTGGCCAATGTCGACGTGCCCGGTGAAGTCGAGATCGCCGTCGCGAACGGCGCCCGGGGTGTGGGAATGTTTCGGACGGAATACCTGTTCATGGGATATCAGTTGCCCTCGGAGGAGGAGCAGGTTGAGGCCTACAGCAGGATCGTCAAGGCGATGGCTCCTCAACCGGTGACCATTCGCACCATGGATCTCGGGGGCGACAAGCTGGCACACGTATTGAACTCGTTCTCAGAAGCCAATCCCTATCTCGGTTGGCGCGGCATTCGCATCTGCCTGGACACCCCGGATCTGTTCAAGACGCAGTTGCGCGCCATACTCCGCGCCGGCGAGCACGGAGAGGTACGCATACTGTTGCCCATGATCTCCAGCCTGGACGAGTTGCGTACCGCCCGTTCTCTGCTTCATGAGGCCTGTGACGAGCTTCTTGAAGAGGGGCTGGCGTTCCAGCAGAACTGTCTGCTGGGGGTCATGGTGGAGGTGCCGTCGGTAGCCTTGATGGCGGATGATTTTGCTCAGGAAGCTGATTTTTTCAGCCTGGGTACCAACGACCTGATCCAGTACACGCTGGCGGTAGATCGCGGTAACTCGCGGGTGGCACCGTTGTATGACGCCTACCATCCGGCGGTGCTGCGTCTGATCCGGCAGGTCACGACCAGTGGTCGCGCGCACGGAATACCGGTCAGCGTCTGCGGCGAGATCGGCGGCGACCCATCGGCTACGGTGCTGCTGCTGGGTCTGGGGGTGGAGCGGCTCAGTATGAGTCCCGGCCTTATACCGGAGGTCAAGGAGGTCATACGGTCAACCACGCTTTCCCATGCCCGTGAGCAGGCTGAAAAATGTCTGGAGATGAAGACCGGGACGGAGGTGCGGGAGCACCTGAAGAAAGGTCTTGCCCGGAAACCGTCAGGCGAGCGTGATTGAGGCCGCAAAGCGGGCGCAGATGCGGCATGTTTGTGCCGGCTTCCCGCCGGGACCTCAGCCCCACACGCTCGGGAATTCTGTACGGGAAAAACTTGTTGCAAGGGAAAAGAGATTGTAGAGTACAGCGAGAAGGAGCGTTATATGCCTGGAGTCAGGGGGGCGGCATCCAGCCGGGCAGGCAGGCGCGTGTCGACAGGCGTGATCAACTGCCTGCTCTGTGCCCTGGTGGTTCAGGGATGTACCTTGAGGAAGCCCCAGGCTCCCAGCACGGAGTTTACCATCAGTCTGCCTATCGCCGACGTGCGGACGACGATCGAAGAACTGGCCACGGACACCGGACGTCGCACCTCGGCTTATCTGAGCATAGAGGATGACCGGCTCCTCAGCCTGGATTTCAGCACCCGGTTCGATCACCACGAGAACGTCGGTGACCGGCTGAGTCTGAAACCGATCGAGGCCGCCTTTACGGCTCGTTTGGACGACATCCACCTGCCCGAACAGACGCTGCCGGATATCGTCATACCGCTGCATGCCATCCATGATCCTGATCGTTTCCCGGAGCATTCGGACGGAATCGTACCTGTACTTCCGCCGGTGCCGTTCGAACACCGGCAAACGATTTCGCTTGCCGGCGTGGAATCGTTGGACGTCGAAAGCGGGCGGGTAGACATACAGGTAGCCAACGGTCTACCGGTCGACATCGCGCCTCTTCGGCTGGTTCTCATCGACGCAGGGCGCGGAGATCGTATCATCGCTGTCATGGAGTTGGATCGCCTCGATGCCGGTGCAACGGCAACCGGTACGTTTGAGCTGGATGGCAAGAGGATATCCGGTTCCTTGTGGGTGGACATTGCCGGCAGCACGGCCGAAGCTACCGACGTTGACCTGACCGGCGCTGGGGAACTGATCGTCTCCGCTGGCTTGAGCCCTCTTGTCGTCTCCGCGGCTACCGCCATCATCCCCGAACAGGAGTTCTTCGTCAGCCAGGGGTTGGCTTTTCCGGATGACCGCATCCAGATTGCCCGTGCCACCATCAGGGATGGTGGTCTGACGCTGCATGTCCGAAACGATATTTCCGTACCCGGCACAGTCGAGCTGAGTCTGGATGAAGTGCTCAGGCCGGACGGGCGGGCCCATACCGTGCGGTTGGATGGGCTGGAACCTGGCGAAGTCCGTGAAGTGCATTTCGACCTTACAGATAGTGATTTTGTTCCGGCCAATCCGCTTGAACTGCAGCTGTCGTGCCGGGTTCGGATCCGTGCGTCAGAGGAGGTGGTGAGGCTCGAGGCGGGTGAACAGGTGATGATCGACGCCCTGACGGAGGAACTGTATTTCGACCGGGTGGAGGGTGTGCTGAACCGGGTGGAACTGCCAACCGAACCCGTCATCACGGAAGTGGATTTTCACCGGGGACTGGACAATCTGGCGCTGGCGTCCACCCGTCTGCGGATCTATCTGCGCTCCGCCGTAGGCTTCCGGAGTCGGATCAACCTCGATATCCGCGGCACCAATAGAGCCGGTCGGACGGCCAACCTGCAGATCTCCGAGGTCTTCCAGCGCGGTAGTTACGCGGATCCGGTATTCATGGTGTTGGAACCGGAGTCGGCGGAGCTGACGGATTTTCTCAACCTGTTACCCCGTGAAGTCGAGGTGCGTCCCACGGTGTTGATCGGCGACGGACTGGGTGCCGAGACGATCACCCCCGATCACTGGGTGAGGATTGACAGTGTGCAGTTCCTTGCGCCGGGTCGCCTGACCGTCCTGGCGCCTACCAGCATCGAACCGGAACCGGAGTACCGTGATCTGCAGGGTGAGGAGGCGCGCAGGCGCATCGAGTCCAATCTCATCAGTGCCCGGGTGATGACGGACATCGAAAATCATCTGCCCATCGGCATCAGCGTCAGCCTGCGGGTCACCAGCTGGAGCAGAATCGTGCATGATGTCATCGTCGCGGCGCATCCGCACCTGAGCCAGGAAGGCGCCATGCTCGACTGGCTGGTGCAGCATGGCATCTGGCATCTGATAACCGGTTCGGACCGCCAGGAGATCCAAGAGCGCATGGCGATCTCTCTGGGCCTGCATATAACAGCGCTGATCGGAGCCGATGTCGCAACGATCTTGGACCGCATCCTCGCGGATGATCATCCGGACAGCCGCACGCTGTTCGTCAACTTGTTGCTAGGTTCGCTGATCAACGATTATGAGGGAGACGGGCAGCGTCAGGTAGAGACTCTTCTCGGGCAGGATATCACGCCGGATGAATGGGAGGAGATCATCGCCGCCGCTGTGTATGAGACTCCGGAGTTGTACATACCGCCGGAAGGCGGCCCCTTCGCCATACCAGCGGCCCAGGTCGATGCTGCAGGGCACGTTACGGAGAGCCGTTTCAGCCGGCGGGACATCGAACTGACCAAGGAGCAGATCACGGTCTTTCTGCGCAAAGGTGGTGTTTATACCGGAGTGTGTACCGAAATCGATGCAACACAGGGTGAGGTCGCGTTGTTTGCAGAGAATTACGCGACCGTGCGGGCCGCGACGAAGATCCGCATGGAACTGAACAAGCATCTATTTCAGGACTGAAGGTGTGGCGATGAAAACCTGCAGCGTCGTATCCGGCATTCTGCTCGTTGTCGTGGTCTGCGCCGGCCGGTCCTGGGGCATGCTGAGCGGCTCGGCGCCTCGAGCCATGGGTATGGCGCAGGCGTATACCGCCATGGCGCGCGGGCCGCAATCCGTGTTCTGGAATCCCGCCAATCTGGGGCTTGAGGACAACCACCCCTTCTCATGGCAGGTGCTGGCTGTCGGCGGGGCGTTTGCCGTGGACAACAACAGCTGGTCCGTGCGCACCTACAACAGGCATTTTACCGATTCGAACGATCGTGTTTCACCCCGGGGGACCTCCCATTATATCAGCGACAAGGACAAACGCAGACTGCTGGCCGATGTGCCCAAGTCGGGGTTGAAGCTCGACCTGAGCATGGAGCCCATGTTGGCGCTGGGGGTGCCGATCAACGGCGGGATCGCCTTCCGATGGCCATGGGATCTGCAGTCCGCACTTACGCTCGGGCTGACCTCCGGAATGCAGGGAACCGTGCCCAAGGATATCGTCGAGTTGAGTCTGTTCGGTAATGACTTCGCCTGGGATCGCCGCGACAGCGGCCTACAGGAAGGGTACGACATCACCGCGTGGGATGGCTCGGCCTGGGTTGTCGGCAGCATCAACTGGGCAGCCGCCCGGTCCTGGATGCCCAGACGTCTGGATCCCTATCTAAGTGAGTTTACGGTCGGCGCAACGCTCAAGATCCTGGGCGGCATGTACGCGAGTGTGGTCGAATCCGGAGGCGCCGGTCTGGCGTCCCGGGTGGATGGCGTCGAGATCGATGCCTACCTCATCACCCAGCGGGCGCGTGGAAGGGGTATCGGTCTGGATTTCGGTGCCGCTGGAGTGACCGAGGACGGCCGGACCACCATCAGTGTCAGCATGCTGAATCTGCTGGACCGGATAAAATGGGGCCGGGGCGCGCGCCAGGACTCGTTTTTCGTCATCGCCGAGGGGCTGCTGCTGTACAATCTGGTCGATCCGGCCGTGACGAGGCTGGCGGATGTTTTCGACAACGACGATGTGGACGGTGACGGGAACATCGACTTTCACGTCCAGATCGGATCAAAGTCATTCACGCGTGATCTGCCCCCGATTTTTCGTCTCGGAGTTGCCCACGAACACACTCCCCGGTTGAGTCTGGTGGGGGCGTACGATCAGGCATTTGCGTCCAGATTCGGGCTGACGACCACGCCGCGGCTGGCCACTGGGGTGGAATACCGCCTGGTGCCCTGGTTTGCGGTGCGCGGCGGGCTTTCAGCGGGGGGGCGCTGGAGACGCAGCTCAGCCGTCGGTATGGCATTTGGGCCTTTCCCCATGGGAAGCATGGAGATCAACGTGATGGATATGGCACTGGTGAACCGCGGCGGCTTCTTCCCCGGTCTGGCACGGGGAACGGCGTTCTCGGTGCGCTTCGTGGAGGCCATCCTGCTGTGATCGGCATGTGATCGCCCACTCGGTCGTCAAGCACAGTCGGTGCGCGTCGGGGAGTCCGGTATCCGGGCTCCCCGACGCCGTTCTGGTCGAACACGTGCCGGATGACGGCACCTGGATGTCATTATGACAATGAAGGCATCGCGGTTTCAGCCTGCCAGAGTCTGAATTGTGCCATTATGGCGTTTGGGCTGCCGGTCATGGGTCAAATCGCCGCAGTTCTTCACCTGGTACATCCTTTGCGTTCTTCTCTGCACGAGCATTAGAGCAGGGAGGTAGACAAGCCGCATGGAATACATCGACTATTACAAGGAATTGGGAGTACCCCGTTCGGCCTCGAAAACCGACATCACCAAGGCTTACCGTAAGCTGGCGCGTCAATATCATCCGGATCGCAACAAGGAACCCGGAGCGGAGGACCGGTTCAAACGGATCAGCGAAGCCTATGAGGTCCTCAAGGATGACGACAAGCGCCGCACCTATGATCAATACGGCGCATCCTGGAAGGCGGCCCAGCAAGCCCAGGACAACGGCGCCGGTGGCTACCGGTTCAGCAGTACCGAATGGGAGTCGCCTTTCGGGTCCAGCGGTTTCAGCCGGTTTTTCGAGCACCTGTTCGGCGGAGGAGCCGCGGGCGACCGCTTCACGGGCCAATGGAACATTTTCGATCAGGGTACACAGCGTCCGGGTGGCGGCGGAAGTCCTTTCGGTGAGGCGGGTTTTCCGCCTCGGGATCTGGATCAGGAAGCCACCCTGTCGTTGAGCCTGGAAGAGGCCATGGCCGGTGGCCGGCGGGAGATCCGTCTGCAGGATCCAACCGCAGGCCAGGCCAAGACCTACAGTGTTTCCATACCGGCGGGTGTGCGGGACGGCCAGCGGATTCGCCTGGCCGGACAGGGAAGCCGGAGCCCTCGTGACGGCCGGCAAGGAGACTTGTTTCTCAAGGTCCATATCCGTCCCCATCCCCGGTTCACCGTGGACGGCGTCGACATATGGACGCCGCTGGAGGTCATGCCGTGGACTGCAGCCCTGGGTGGTACCGTGCGTCTCGAGACTCCGGAAGGCGAGGTGAAGGTCAAGGTACCGGCGGGCAGCTCTTCAGGGCGGAAGATCCGGTTGCGTAACAGGGGGTTGTCGAAAGGGCAGAACTCCCGCGGGAATCTGTATGCCGAGATCCGCATCATGCTGCCGGAGTCCATGACTGCTGAGCAGCGCCGGCTCTTCGAGAAACTGGCAGAAACCGAGAACGAGCCCTCTCGGGTATCCTGATTCTCTGGCGGAAGGGGAAATCCTGACCCTTCGGGTATCCTGATTCCTGGCGTAATGGAAAAGACCCAGCCTTCCCGGGCGGCTCGAGCCCGTGGCAGGTCCAAACAGTGCGATACAGCCGTGAAAACCAGATCCGTAGCGATCGTCCAAAGATCGTCCGGAATCCATTGATGGAGATCATACGATGAATATGAACAAGCTGACACAACGCTCGCAGGAGGCGCTGCAGGAAGCCCAGAGCCGGGCGCTGCAGATGAACCATGCCGAGGTGGACGGCGAACACCTGTTGGCGGTCCTCCTTGACCAGGACAACGGCCTGTTGCCGCGTATGCTGGAGCGTATGTCCGTGCCGGTGGAATCCGTGGCTTCTGCGGTAAACGCCGAGTTGCGCAAGCGTCCCAGCGTGTCCGGTCCGGGAGCGGAGACACGGATAACCCGGCGCCTGCAGCAGATATTGGTTCGCGCGGAGGCGGAAGCCGGCAAGCTGACGGACGATTACGTTTCGGTGGAGCATCTCGTCCTGGCCCTCATCGACGAAGGCCGGGATACCCCGGCTGGCCGCATTATGGCTGATGCGGGTATCACCCGGCAGCGCTTCGTCGAGGCGCTGCGTGCCGTACGCGGCAACCAGCGGGTCACTACCGACACACCCGAAACCGCTTATGAGGCGCTGGAGAAATACGGCGTTGACCTGGTGGCCCAAGCGCGCGAAGACAAACTGGATCCGGTGATCGGTCGTGATGCAGAGATACGTCGGACCATCCGGATACTGTCGCGCAAGACCAAGAACAACCCCGTGCTCATCGGCGAACCCGGAGTCGGCAAAACGGCCATCGTCGAAGGTCTGGCGCAGCGCATAGTCCGCGGTGATGTGCCTGAATGGATGAAGGACCGCACGATCTTCGCGCTGGATCTGGGTGCCCTGATGGCCGGGGCGAAATATCGTGGTGAATTCGAGGAGCGCCTGAAGGCCGTGTTGAACGAGATCAAGGCAAGCGATGGGCGCGTTCTGCTCTTCATCGACGAGTTGCACAATATCGTAGGTGCCGGTCGCACGGAAGGCTCCACGGATGCCGGTAACATGCTCAAACCCATGCTGGCCCGCGGTGAGCTCCATTGTATCGGCGCCACCACCCTGGACGAGTATCGTAAACACGTCGAGAAAGACGGCGCCCTGGAACGCCGCTTTCAACCGGTGATGGTCGATGCGCCCAGTGTCGAAGATACGATTTCCATCATGCGCGGCCTGCGGGAACGGTTCGAGTTGCACCACGGAGTGCGTATTCAGGACAATGCACTGGTCGGTGCTGCCGTGCTGTCCAATCGCTACATCACCGATCGCTTCCTGCCGGACAAGGCCATCGACCTGGTGGACGAGGCCTGTGCCATGATCCGCACCGAGATCGACTCGATGCCGGCGGAACTGGACGAGGTCACCCGGCGCATCATGCAACTGGAGATCGAGGAAGCGGCTCTGCAGAAGGAGAAAGACAAGGCCAGCAAGGAGCGCCTGAACGAACTCCGCAAGGAGTTGGGAGATCTCAAGGAGCAGGCCGGAGCCATGCGGGCACAGTGGGAGAACGAGAAGGAAGCCATCGCCCGAGTGCGGAGCATGCGTGAAGAAATCGAACAGGTGCGCCGCCAGATCGACACGGCCCAGCGCCAGTACGATCTGAACCGTGCGGCGGAGCTCAAGCATGGCCGTCTGCCTCAGCTCGAGCAGGAACTGGCCGCGGAAGAAGCCAAACTCAGCGATGATACGGCGGGTACCCGCCTCCTGCGCGAGGAAGTGACCGAGGAGGAGGTGGCGGAAATCATCTCACGCTGGACGGGGATTCCGGTAACCCGTCTGGTGGAAGGAGAGCGGGAGAAACTCCTGCGCCTGGACGCGATCCTGCACGAGCGCGTGGTGGGGCAGGACGAGGCGGTGCAACGGGTAGCCGATGCCGTCATACGGGCGCGCGCCGGCATCAAGGACCCGCGCCGTCCGATCGGATCCTTTATATTCCTGGGGCCTACCGGGGTCGGCAAAACCGAGCTGGCCCGGACGCTGGCCCGGACGCTGTTCGATACCGAAGAGAACATGGTGCGTATCGACATGTCCGAGTACATGGAGAAACACACCGTGTCCCGTCTGGTGGGGGCGCCGCCGGGTTATGTGGGCTATGAGGAAGGTGGGCAGCTCACCGAAGCCGTGCGCCGCAAGCCCTATTCCGTGGTTCTGTTCGACGAGATCGAGAAGGCTCACTACGATGTCTTCAACGCGCTGCTGCAGATTCTGGACGATGGCCGCCTGACGGATGCCCAGGGACGCACCGTGGACTTCAAGAATACGGTGATCATCATGACCTCGAATATCGGCTCTCCGCACCTGATGGAAGGCCTGACGGATGCCGGTGAGATTGACGAGGCCGCGCGGAACCGGGTGCTGCGTGAGCTGCGTGAGCATTTCCGGCCGGAGTTTCTCAACCGCGTCGACGACATCATCCTGTTCAAGCCGCTGACGGTGGAGGAGCTGGAGCGTATCGTGATGCTGCTGACCGAGGATCTGCGGCAGCGGCTGCGTGAACGGCGGATCGAGCTGGAAATGGACGAGGCGGTGCGACGCTATATCGCCAGGACAGGGTACGATCCAGTATACGGTGCGCGGCCGCTGAAGCGATTCCTGCAGCGGGAGCTGGAAACTCGCATCGGCCGAGCCATGATTGCCGGAGAGGTACCGGACGGTTCGCGGCTCCGGGTGACGCTGAAAGACGATCAGCTGGAGGTGCATATCGAGCCGGTCAAGCCGCAGAATGGCCATTCCTCCACGGACAGCGACAGCGCCGTTTCGCACGACCCCGAGGAGGAGGACGTTGTCGATGCCGAAGTCGTCGACGCCGGAACCGGTGGGGAATGAGGCCAGAGGAACGATGCGAGGGGTTTCTTCGTCTGTTGGAAGAAATCAGGTATCTGGAACGAATACGCCCGGTGTTGTTCGATCAGGAAGACGGCCGGCGCAGTTCACACAGAGAGGTGGTCACCCATGCGAAGTTCCGTGATGCGAGGATCCGTGTTGATCTGGTTCGTGGCCGTTGCCGGGATGGTCTCGGCGGCCAGACCGTATGCGGCGCACGCCAGTACCAACCTGAATTATGTCCAGCGAATGAGCGACGGCATTGCCGACGTGGCGGCCATGGTGAAACCTGGTGTGGTGGCGATCGTGGCCGAGGGTACCAGGACCGTGACCATGCGCAGCCCGTTCGACCAGTTTCCCTTCGAACGTTTCTTCAGACCTCCGGGAGGGCGTGACCCGCAGCCGGAGGAGAGGGAAATGCCGCACTCGGGCCAGGGGTCGGGAGTCATCGTGGCCCATGGCGGTGATACCTACATTCTGACCAACTACCACGTGGTTCAGGGGGCTGATCGAATCCGCGTGCAGCTGGCTGATGACCGGTATTTCGAAGCCGAAATAGCCGGTACGGATTCGCTGAGCGATCTGGCTATGCTGACGGTGAACGCCGACGATCTGCCGGTAGTACAGTTGGGGCGCTCCGTCGACCTGCGCGATGCCGAGATGGTACTGGCCATCGGGAATCCGCTGGGCTATGCCCACTCGATCACGCTGGGGATCATCAGCGCCAGAGGGCGTGGGCGGTTCAGCCCGGTGGAGTATGGCTATTACATCCAGACTGACGCTGCCATCAACCCGGGCAACAGCGGTGGCCCCCTGGTCAATCTGAAAGGTGAGATTATCGGTATCAACACCGCTATCGTGACCCGCACCGGCGGATACCAGGGAATCGGGTTCGCGATTCCCGTGGACATGGTACGGGATGTGATGACCCAGCTGATCGAGCACGGCACGGTACGCCGGGGGCTGCTGGGGGCCATCATCGGCGACATCGATGCGCTTACCGCCGAAGCGCTGGGCATGCGTGATACGCGCGGGGTGATGATCAATTCGGTCAGCCCGGGTGGCCCGGCCGAGGTGGCGGGGGTCAAGGGTGGTGACGTGGTGCTGGCTGTTGACGATGATCGTGTGCGCAACGCTACTGAACTCAAGGCGGTGATCGGAGCCACACCTCCGGGTTCACGGGTCGATCTGCTGATCCTGCGGGACGGAGAGGAGAAGACCATATCGGTCGAGTTGGCGGAGCTCACCGAAGAGGCGCTGGCGGGGACGGACCCGGTCAGGGCACCGAGCGGAGAAGCGCGGCTGGGTCTGGAGGTGCAGGCCCTCACTCCGGAGATTGCCAGGCGCATGGGTGTCGACGACGACGAGGGGGTCATCGTAGCCTCGGTCCGTTCGGGCAGCGAGGCGGGGCGGCGGGGCATCAGGCGGGGGGATATCATCCGTGAGATCAACCGGCAGCGGATCAGGGATATGTCGGACTATGCCGACGCTCTGGACAAGGTGGAACCCGGTGATGCGGTCCTCATGCTGATCGTGCGAGGCGATTCCACCCGCTATGTGGGACTGCGCATGCCGCGCGAGTAGTGCGCAGGATCGGCGTAGTGGGGGACGTGAGTGCGTTTGGGGCAGGCCCTCCGCTTCCTTTCTCGCGCGCCATCTCCGGCGCGCGAGAACCGGTTTCTCGATGCGGGATGCTTCGGGTCGCAGACGTGCAGAGGGCTGCCCTCTTGCTTTGGCGGAAGGTCGCGGCTATATTGTATGCTCTGATACATGCTGCACATGGGGCAGGGAATTGGCGTCTGCGGAGTAGGAGGTTCCCACCACGCCTCATGGCACGCGGTACCGTGTGGTGGGCGTAGCTCAGTTGGTTAGAGCACCAGGTTGTGGCCCTGGAGGCCGCGGGTTCGATTCCCGTCGCTCACCCCAACTACGTACGGATCAAACCAGGAAACCCGTCCAGTGCGCCAGTAGCGGCCACCGTCTGTCCTCCACCCTTCCGGATACCCCGGTGTCGTCCATTCCTCCTGAACAGAAGTTGCTGTCTCGCAGCGAATTCGTGCGTGAACGGTGCCGGCTTCAAGCCTGTGGAATCCAGGTGGTATTCACCAATGGATGCTTCGACCTGATCCACAGGGCCCACATTGAGTACCTGCAGGAAGCTCGCAGGCTGGGAGACACGTTGTTCGTCGGCCTCAATGGTGACAGGGCTGTGAGCGCACTCAAGGGACCGGGTAGACCACTGAACCGTGTGGACGACCGGGCAGCGATTCTAGCCGCCCTTCAATGCGTAGACAGGATCTGCGTATTCGACGAGCCCAGTGTGGAAGGGCTGGTGGTCGAACTGCAACCGGATGTTCTGGTCAAAGGGGGGGACTACCGGATCCACGAGGTTGTCGGGCGAGCCAGTGTCGAGGCCTCGGGTGGCAGGGTCTGTGTCGTCAGAAAATGGCCAGGGCAATCCACTACGCAGCTCATCCGGCGTATTCGCCAGTTGATCCCATGACAGAACCCCACTTGCCTCTACAGACAGATGGTGAACTGCGTACCCGGGCCGGCCAGTTGTTCGCTCCGGGGGAGGACGGACGCGCATGGTACGTATTCCACGCGCGTCCCCGCTGCGAGAAGAAAGCCGCCGAAGTCTGCTGTCAAGTCGACATCCGGCACTACCTGCCGCTTCGGCACAGCGAGCCCAGGCGTCGCCAGGGGCAACGACGCTACAGTTTCGAGGTGCCCTTGTTTCCGGGTTACCTGTTTGGCTGCTGCGACGCTGCCGAACGCTACCAGGTGATGCGCAGCGACCAGTTGGTACGCACTATAGAGGTGGTGGACCAGCAACAGTTGCTCAGCGAACTCCACAGCGTATACCTGGCCACGCACAGCACCATGTCGCTCACGTTGTATCCGCAGCTTCGTCGTGGGCGGTATGTGCGCGTGATCCGAGGCCCGCTGGAAGGTGTGGTCGGGCGCATCTCCCGCCGCAAAGAGGGACTGCGGCTTGTCCTCAACGTCAGCATACTAGGTGCTGCTGTGGCAGCGGAGATGGATATGGCTGACGTGGAACTCGTGGATTGAGCCGTCGAAGCCCATTCGTCGAGCGGGTCTGTCGTGGTGGTTCTGACTTGACTATATTCTCGACTGGGTGATGTGCTACAGGATCCAAACAGATCGGGTGATGGAATGAGACCAGTGCCGGCTCAATGGATGGGTTGCAGAACAGCATGGCTTTTGGCCAGTCTCATGGTCAGCGCGTGCGCCAGTACGGGACCAACGGAGACCGGAATCGTGGGGGAAAGTCCGGAGACGATGGTCTGGAGAGAGGAGACCCGGGATGCGGTGCAAGCGCTGCGCCTGGCTGTGGAGGCGGTCAACGAACGGCAAGAACACCAAATTGAGCTCCTCCACCAGGCAGACGCGAGGAGCAGGAGGTTGCAACAGGATCTGGCCGCGTTGCAGGTTCAGCACGCTGCCCTGACGGCCCGCATCAAGAGTCTGGAAGATCGCCAAGCCGCGCGCCCGGAGCCATCTCATCCACCTCACGCCTGGTCCGGGGAGACGGCTCACGAGGTCCAGGCCGCGTATCAGCGCGCTCTGCGGCAATATCGTGACCGGAACTTCGCCGTGGCCATGGATTTGTTTGCCGAGATTATCCTGAAGGCGCCGCACAGCGAGTGGGCGGACAATGCCCAGTACTGGCGGGCCGAGTGTCTGTACGGGCTGGAGCGGTACCGGCAGGCGCTGGCGGAGTTCACCAAAGTTTTCGCCTATGAAAACACGCAGAAGGCTGATGACGCTCAGTTTAAAATCGGCCGCTGCTACGTGGCTCTGGGGGAAACCGAAAGGGCGCACGCCGCGTTCAACAAGTTGCTGGCGGAGTATCCGGACAGCGAATACGCTGATATGGCGCGCCAGCAGCTGCGCCATCTGCGGTAGTAGCCGGCTGAATGGTACCGGTAGACTGATGGAGCTATGTACGGCAGCTGTTGCCGACGTTCACGTCCGAGCGAGCGGGGTGGACGTGAGTATGCTGTTGCCGGCATCATCGGAGATATAGGCATTTGGGGTTAATACGGTGCACCTTTGTCATTGTGCTTCTGGTCGGCTGCAACCTCTCCATACATGCCGCAGAAGATGCTTTTCCTGCCAATATCGACTTGCTGGGTGACGCCGTTCAGGAAATCGTCGAACAGGCTCTGGCGGAAATGCACCTGCCCTCCCAGGCCGACGGCAACCCGATCCTGCTGGTGCCGCGCAACCGGCATGACGGCAACTGGCTGGTCGAACACCTGCTGCTTTCCGGTCTTCTGGAGCGGGGTATGCCCGTCACGCTGGACAGCACGCGCCAGGATGCAGGCATGAACCGCCTTGATTACCGTGTTGATGATCTGCGCGTCGCGGCGCAAGGTGGCCTGTTTCGTGGAACCGTCAGCCGGCAGGCATATGCGACGATCGCTTTGCGGCTCAGCGCAGATGACGTGCTTCACTGGCAGAAGGAATACGCCGTAGTGGTTGAAGATCGCATCACGAAAGAACGCGTTGACCTGCTCAAAAATCCCCGTCATTCCTTTGCCGACACGGACCTGGAAGTACAGGACTTGGGCCAGTTCGTCGAACCCGTTCTCGTATCCACTGTGTTGGGCGGATTGGTGTATCTGTTTTTCTCAAATCGGTAAATCATTTTCCATATGGAATTGACTGGTATGTGCACAAGAATCTCTGTTTGGTACGCGCGCTGGGCATGTGTTGCGGTCATGGGGACTTTTTTTATGGTGCAGCTGACCGGATGCGCCAGTTCCGGGCCTCCGCCGCTACGAGGAGCTGAGGCATACTACGAGGAAGGAATGGATGCGCTGGAACGCGGCCGCTGTGCAGAGGCAGTGGAGAAGCTGCAGCGTCTGGTCGACAACTACCCCGGGTCACGTCTGGTCGCGGAGGCGCAATACCATCTGGCCGAGGCGTATTTCTGCTCCGAAGACTATGTCAACGCGGCGTTCGAATACCAGCGGCTCATCCAGACCTATCCATCCAGCCAGTGGGTGGCTGAGGCGCAGTTCAAAATTGCCGAGTGTTACTACCAGCAGGCACGGCGTGCTGAACTGGACCAAACGGAGACGCGCAATGCGTTGAGACATTTCCGTACGTTCCTGGATGACAATCCGCACCATCCTCTGGTGGACAAGGCGCGCGAACGCATTGCCGATTGCCGTAACCGGCTTGCCTACAAGACATACCTGGCGGCACGCCTGTATCAGCGCCAGAATCACAGGGATGCTGCCCGGATCTACTACGATCAGATTCTGAACGAATATCCTGATACCCGGTATTACTACAAGGCGCTGTATCGGATGGGCGAGATGGCTTTCGCCCGCGATGACCGCCAGACTGCGCGCAGGTACTGGGCGGAGGTGGCCCGGGACAGCGATGACGAGGATCTGCAGCGTAGAGCCGGAGAACGGCTGGCGCAGGTGTACGAATCGTTCGGCGAAACGGGGAACTGACGCGTGCGAGCTGTCGGTGTGCTCGGTGGGACTTTCGATCCCGTCCACATCGGTCACATCCTGCTGGCCAGGTCCATTCTCGAACGTCTGCCGCTGGATGAGATCGTCATGATTCCAGCGGGAGATCCGCCCCATAAGCAGAGACGGCCGGACATGGCGCCCGTAGAAGATCGCTGGACCATGGTATGCCAGGCGGCCCGGTGCATCACCGGGTTCAGCGTATCACGGGTGGAGATGGACCGCAAGGGCAAGTCCTTCACCGTGGAGACATTGGCGCGGTTAAAGCGAGAGCATCCGGACTGGGTACTGCATCTTCTCATCGGCGAAGACAACATCGGCCAGATCGATTCCTGGCAGGATCCGGCGGGAATTCTGTCGATGTGCACGGTGGTGGCGGGTACACGCACTGAAAGGGGGTGTGCCCAGGCCGGTAGAAGTCGATTTGAGGATAGGATCGTACGAGTCTCTACCCCGGTGTTTGAGGTGTCGTCTACGGAGATTCGACAGCGTATCAAGGCCGGGCTCTCTATTCGCTATCTGGTACCGGAGGCGGTGGAAAGCCATATCCGCCGCCGCGGTCTGTACACCGGTAGCGCCAAGATGCTCACTTGACGTATCCGCTGTCGGCCATTAGATTTTCTGGCAAATGGCGTGCACCCATAGCTCAACTGGATAGAGCACCTGACTACGGATCAGGAGGCTGAGGGTTCGAATCCTTCTGGGTGCACCATAAAAAACAAGGGGTTACGGGATGGTTCAATCTCGTGACCCCTTTTCGTTATGGCATGGTTTACCTATACTTCCCCGGCAAACCCGTTTCATAATCACCGTTTCCCAGCCGAGCACCGTCCGGTTGTATTCCCTGGCTGAGATCTAGAGATGTAACCGGCTGGGGCCGGAGTGCAGGCGTCTTCCGCGCGGGTCCGGAAGCGTTGCATCGCAGACTGCTCTCTCGCGCTGGAAACGGCTGGTGGTATATTCCCGACGAGGCGATTGCCGCAACACGGCGCTGGATGAGCCCACAGTGAGGCTGCTGGGCGCAGAAAACCTTGCCTGCGGACCACACCGGGCGGTTCGCGGTTTCCATGCAGTTTTGCGAGAGGAGCCTGTTTCGTGTTATACCTGGGTGTCGATGCCGGAAGTGTGTACATCGGGTTGGTTGGACTGGACGATGCGGGTACGGTCCGGTTCCAGGCCTATCAACGTCATCACGGCGAACCGGCTAAGGTGCTGCAGGACATGCTTGCCCGGCTTGACCGGAATACCCCGGTCCGGATGGCTCGCACCGGCTCGGGAGCCACCGCCCTGCCCCTGCCCGGTCCGGTATACGATGCGGTCATCAGTGGTATCGAAGGTGTTCGGCACCTGGTTCCGGACGTGCACAACATTATATCGGTCGGCGGCGGGTCCTTCAGCCTCACCGAGTTGAACGGCGACGGCAGT
Source organism: Candidatus Latescibacterota bacterium (assembly GCA_007136405.1). Classification (GTDB taxonomy): domain Bacteria; phylum Latescibacterota; class UBA2968; order UBA8231; family UBA8231; genus SLHA01. The sequence continues at coordinate 2,665 of SLHA01000056.1, read as the reverse complement.
TTCCGGCGCTCGACGCTCAACAGCGCTTGTGCATCCGGTACTGGGGCGTTCATCGACCAGCAATCGTTGCGATTACAGATACCGCCGGCCGAGCTGCCGGAACGGGCTATGCGGTTTCTGGGTACGCCACCGCCCGTCGCCACTCGTTGCGCCGTTTTTGCCAAAAGCGACATGATCCATCTGCAACAGGAAGGGCACTCGATCGATGCGATTGCCTGCGGGCTGTGTCATGGTATGGGGCACTCGACGGTTGACGGCCTGCTAGGCGGCCGCAAAGTGGAAGGAAAGGTCGTTCTGATCGGTGGCGTGGCGCTCAATTCCATCGTGGTCAAGTCGATCATCGATCGTCTGGGTACCGATGTCATCGTGCCGGAGTCGCCACATCTGGCCAGCGCACTCGGCGCCGCGTTGCTGGCACGCGGTAACGGCACTCGGGAAACCCCTATTGCGGCGCTGATCGATGCGATCGACGTAACCGCCAAGGATGGAGACACCTCGACGACACGATCACTGTCGCGACACCATGAGGTCATGCGCCCGCCTCTGAAGCTCACACTGTCCTCGTATCCGGAATTTTTGTGGGCGGATCATTGGATCGACGGGGACAACAACGAAGCAACGATCGTTTCGCCGCGTACTGGTCAAATCACCGTTGCGCTGGGCCTCGACATCGGTTCCACCTCCACCAAGGCCACATTGCTGGACGAGAACGACGCGGTCGTCGGTTGGGTCTACCGCAAGACAGCAGGAGATCCGATTCGGGCCGTTCAATTGGTGTTCAGGGCCTTGCGCGACATGCAGCAGCGGGGCGGCTTTCACCTCGACATTCAGGGCGTCGGCACGACGGGATCGGGACGCAAGATGATTCACAGCGTTATCGGCGCCGATCTGGTTATGAATGAAATCACGGCGCACGCGACAGCGGCCCTGTTTCTCGATCCACACGTCGATACCATCATCGAACTGGGCGGTCAGGACGCCAAATTCACCCAGCTCCAGAACGGCATGGTGTACAATTCGGTCATGAACTACGTCTGCGCGGCGGGTACCGGGAGTTTTATCGAGGAACAGGCCCAGAAACTCGATATCTCCCTGGACGATTTCGCCGAACGAGCCATGGACAAGCAGGCACCCACGACATCGGACCGATGTACGGTGTATATGGAACGTGATCTGGATCTGTTGCTGGCGCGTGGCTGGAGCATAGACCAGGTGGCCGCCGCCGTCCTGCATTCCGTCCGCGACAATTATCTGAACAAGGTGGTGGGCGGCCTGCAAATTGGCAATCACATCTATTTCCAGGGGGCCACGGCCCGTAATCGCGCCCTGGTAGCTGCTTTCGAAGTCGGTCTACAGAAACCGATCCGTGTCAGCGCCTATTGCCATCTCACCGGCGCGCTCGGTATGTCGTTACTGGTACGGAAACGCATTCCTCCGGAACAACGGTCCCGCTGTTTTAAAGGACTCGAGTTCGCCGACGCCACGGTGCGGATCCAGCCAGAAATCTGCGACATTTGCCGCAACCGCTGCCAGTTGCAGCTCATTCACACCGGCGACTCGACCGTCGCCTGGGGCTTGAAATGCGGACGCGACTATGCGGCGCGCACGCCGCGTCCATCGTCCAATCCGGACTTCGCCTTCTGGAAACAACGCGACAAGGCCTGGCGCAACGGCAAAGCGGAGGCCGTTGATCCAGCCATATCCACCAAGAAGACAACCGCCCGCCGGCGTGTCGGTCTGCCGCGTAGTCTGGCGGCATACAACTACTATCCATACTGGAACACCCTCCTGCGTGAACTGGATTGCGAGCCGGTCATGCCCAGAGCATCGACCGAAACCGTATTACGGCGCGGCACGGAGATCGCCACCGCCGAATTTTGCGCACCGGTGCTGATGAGCATCGGACACGCCCGCGATCTGCTGGAATCCGACAAGGTCGATTATCTGCTGGTGCCGCACATGATGGCCGAGACAACACCGCCCGGCTTCACCAATGCCTTTTTCTGTTGTTATGTTCAAGCGCATGCATCCGTGCTCAAATCCTTCAAAGGTCTGGTTTCCAGGGACCGTATTCTGGCACCGATCGTATCTTTCCAACACGATCGCCGGCGGCGGGAAAACCATTTGATCGACGCTCTGGCCAAACCGCTGGAGGTCACGCCGCAACGTATACGGCATGCGATGCAGCGGGCGCAGGCGGCGCAGGAAGAATTTGTCGTAACAAGCCGGGAACTGGGCACGCAGGCGCTGGCTGACATGGAGCAGAACGATGCGTTGGGCATCGTCTGTATCGGCCGCCCATACAACACCACGGATGCCGGCATGGTTCTCGATATACCGCATAAAATAGCCGCCATGGGATATCCTGTACTATTCATGGATATGCTCAAGCCCGACCTGACCTCCATACTTCCGTCGTACTCCAACATGTACTGGCATTACGGCCAGCAGATCCTGGCGACCGCTGAACAGATCGCCCGATCGAAACGGTTGTTCGCCATTTTCTTTACGAACTTCATGTGCGGTCCCGACAGTTACCTGTTGACTTATTTCAAGGACATTATGGGGCGCTATCAAAAACCGTATCTGTGTCTTCAATTCGATGGACACGGCGCCGACGCGGGGTATCTGACCCGCGTGGAGGCGGCTCTTGAGACCTTTCATG